>DATEDJ010000053.1:0-44427 GCA_035281725.1 Solirubrobacterales bacterium | reverse complement strand
GGAAGCGCACGGAGCCTGCGCGCTTCCCGCCGGAAGCCTCACGTCCTGGGCGTCTCGTGGCGGCCACAGCCTGCCCGGGTCGCCACGAGACGCCCAGGACGTCGGTCCCCAATCGACCGGGCCCGGATCGCACCCGTCCCCAATCGACCGGGCCCCGAATCGCGCGGTCCCCAATCGACCGGGCCACAAATCTCCCTTGCGTCAGTTATTAGTCGCTGCTAAGTTCTTCTTAGTCGCCGCTACTAACTACCGGAAGGACCGCCGCCGATGGAAACGCAAGCGCAAGAGAGAGGGAGGCTTTGGACGCTCGTCCTGGTCTCGGTGGGGCTGTTCATGGTCGTGCTCGACAACCTGGTCGTGAACGTCGCCCTCCCCTCCATCCACAACGACTTCGGGGCCTCGGTGCAGGCGCTGGAGTGGACCGTCAACGCTTATGTCCTCGCCTACGGGGTGATGCTCTTGACCGGCGCCGCGCTCGGTGACCGGTTCGGCCGTCGGCGTATGTTCGTCTCCGGCATCTCACTCTTCACTGCCGCCTCGGCCGCCGCCGCGCTGGCGCCGAGCGCGGACCTCCTGATCGCGGCCCGGGCCATCCAGGGCATCGGCGCGGCGATCGTCACCCCCTTGACCCTGACTCTCCTCGCCGACGCCTTCCCGCCGGAAAAACGGGGCGTCGCGCTCGGCGTCTGGTCCGGCATCAGCGGCGTCGCCGTCGCGATCGGCCCGCTCGTCGGCGGCGCCGTGATCGAGCTCGCCGACTGGCACTGGATCTTCTGGATCAACGTCCCGATCGGCCTCATCCTCGCCCCGCTGGCCGCGCGCCGGCTGGAGGAGAGCTACGGGCCCAAAGCCCGGCTCGACCTGCCCGGCCTGGCCCTCGCCTCGACCGGCCTCTTCGGCCTCGTCTACGGCCTCGTCCGCGCCCAGACGATCGGCTGGACCGCCCCCGAGGTGCTGATCAGCCTCGGCGCCGGCCTCGTCCTGCTCGCCGCCTTCGTCCGCCAGGAGCTGCGCACCGAGTCGCCGATGCTCCCGATGCAGTTCTTCGCCAAGCGCAGCTTCGCTGTCACCAACGTGGTCTCGATGGCGATGTACTTCGGCATGTTCGGCTCGATCTTCTTCCTCAGCCAGTTCATGCAGAACGTGATCGGCAACTCGCCGCTGGAGACGGGCCTGAAGCTGCTGGTCTGGACCGGGGCGACGATGGTCGTCGCGCCGATCGCCGGCGTCTTCAGCGAAAAATTCGGCCCCCGCTGGTTCATGGTGGCCGGCGTCTCGCTGCAGGGAGCAGCGCTCGCCTACCTGGCGATCACCGCCAGCACCACGGTCAGCTACGTCACGATGATCCCCGCCTTCTTCGCCGCCGGCGCCGGGATGGCGCTGGTCTTCGCCCCGTCGGCGAGCGCCATCCTCAACTCGGTCCGCGTCGACCAGGCCGGCCAAGCCTCTGGCGCCGCGAACGCAATCCGCGAGCTCGGCGGCACCTTCGGCATCGCCGTGCTCGCCACCGTGTTCAGCGGGGCGGGTGCGTACACGAACCCGCAGGCGTTCGTCGACGGGCTCGTGCCCGCCCTCTGGGTCGGCGTCGCGGTGCTGGCGTTCGGTGCCCTGCTGGCCGCGGTGCTGCCGTTCGGTGGTAAAGCCACGGCCCAGGAGGACGCCGAATACGAGGAGATCCGGGAGGAGCGCGCCGAGCACCCCTCGCAACCCCTCCCCGCGGCGAACTAAGGTAGACGGGTGGCGGCAGACACCAAGACCGAGCCTCGCAGGCGCGTCCCGGCGGCCGAGCGCCGGGACGCGCTGATCGAGGCCGCCGTGCACCACTTCGCGCACGGCGGGCTGCAGGGGACGAAGGTATCGGCGATCGCCGCCGACGTCGGCGTCGCCCAGCCCTACGTCTTCTCCCTCTTCCCGACCAAGCGCGACCTCTTTCTCGCCGCTGTCGCGCGCTGCTTCGAGAAGGTGGCGGCGCTGTTCGAGGTCGCGGCCGAGGAATTCGACCGCAACGGCCCGCAGGAACCGGAAGAAGACAAGCTGAACGCGATCGGCCACGCCTACATGAACGCGATCGGCGACAACCCCGACGAGCTGCTGCTCCAGCTCCAGGCGTACGCCTCCTGTGGCGACGACGAAGGCATCCGGGTCGCCGTGCGGCGCAACTACGCGCGTCTGGTCGACCTCTGCCGCCGGCTCACCAGGGTCGACGACGGACGGCTCGACCAGTTCTTCCAGATGGGGATGTGGTGCAACGTCGCCGTCGCCCTCGGGATCGAAGACTTCAAGAGCGACTCAGGCTGGGTCGAGAAGTCGCTCGCCGAGTGAGTTCGCAGTTTGTCGCGCTATCCGCGGTTAAGTGCGAACTCATCGGCGGTGACGAGGCCGCCGGCGCGTAGCACCGGCATCAGGCCCTCGACCACCCGGTAGGCCTCCTCCAGGTGGGGATAGCCGGAGAGGATGAACTCGTCGATGCCGACGTCGTGGTACTCGGCGATCAGGTCGGCGACTTCCTCGTGCGAGCCGACCAGCGCGGTACCGGCGCCGCCGCGCACGAGGCCGATCCCGGCCCAGAGGTTTGGCGCCACCTCGAGGTGGTCGGTCCGCCCGCCGTGCAGCTCGGTCATCCGCCGCTGGCCCTCCGATTCGCAGACCCGCTGGATCGACTGAGGCTTTGGCGATCTGCTCGTCGGGGAGGCCGGCGAGCGTCCGATCGGCGACGGCCCATACCTCCTCGGCGGTGTCGCGGGTGATCACGTGGAGGCGGATGCCGAAGCCGAGCTGCCGTCCCTCGCCGTCGGTCGCCTCGCGCACCGCGTCGAGCTTCGCCGCGGGTCGGCACCGTGACCGCGGCCACCGTGCCGCTGCTGGCGCCGACCATCCACGCCTTCCGCGACACCCACCCGACCACCCAGGTGGAGATCCTCAGCGCCCAGCAGGCGGGGATCCACCGGGCGCTGCTGGAGGGCTCGATGGACCTCGGGCTGGTCAACTACCTGGAGGGCGACGACATGCCGCCCGAGTTCGAGTCGACCGAGCTTCTGCGCGGCCGGCCGGTGGTGGTGCTGAGGCCCGACGACGAGCTGGCAGCCTCGGCCGCGGTGCGCACCGCCGACCTCTGGGAGCGGCCGCTGATCCCTATGCGCGCGGGCTACGTGATGCACCGCTACGTGACCCGGCTGCTCGACGGTCGCCAGCCGACATTCTCCTACTCCGCCGACGGCGCCGAGATGGGCAAGCTGATGGTCGCCGCCGGCCTCGGCGTCGCCGTCCTCCCCGACTACAGCGTGATCGGCGACCCGCTCGAGCGTAGCGGCGAGATCGCCTACCGGCCGCTGGAGGAGGACGGGACCGGGGTGCTGCGCGTGCTCCAGCGGCGGCGCTCGGCCCCGGCGCACAACGCGATCTCGGATCTGCACGATTCGTTCGTGGCGGAAGCGGAGCGGACGGTCGACGCCCGCCCATCCCCTCCTAAGGTCGGCAGTTAGGAGGGGATGGGCGGGCTTGCTCGCCCTCGGGCGGCGAGGCCGGGGCGGCGGGCCGCCGAGGGCCGCGTGCATGGGTCGCCGCCGGCTGCGCAAATATCGTGGGCGGGGTGAGCCGTTTCACTCTGGTCGACCTTTTCGCGGGTTGCGGGGGGATGACGCGCGGGTTTGAGGACTCGGGGGCGTTTCGGTCGGTGTTCGCAGTCGAGTTCGACCGCGACGCGGCGGCCACTTATGCCGCCAACTTCGGCGACCACGTGGCGTGCGGGCCGATCGAGGATGTCGCCTCCTTCCCGCAGGCCGACGTGGTGATCGGCGGGCCGCCCTGCCAAGGGTTCTCGCCGCTGAATCGCGAGGCGGTCGGCTTCGAGCGGCGGGGGCTGTGGACGGAGTACCTGCGGGCGCTCGAAGCAGTCGAGCCGCGGGCCTTCGTGATGGAGAACGTCCCTGAGCTGTTGAGGAGCGCCGAGTACGCCGAGTTCCGCAAGCGCGCCGAGGCCTTGGGGTTCGAGGTCGAGGGCGAGATCCTGAACGCCGCCGACTTCGGCGTCCCCCAGCGCCGCCGCCGCGCGATCGTGATTGGTACCCGCGCCGGCGGACCCGCCTGGCCGGCGCCGACCCACGCCGAGCGGGGGTCCATGTCCTTAGTCACCGAGAGGGTTACAGAGGACATGGACCCCGACGCCGACCCCTCGACCAACCCTCTGACCTTGGTCAGCCACCCCGACGCCGACCCGTCGACCTTTGTCACCCACAGGGTTACAACGGACTACAACCCCCTTACGGGATCCTCACGGCTTGCGCGTTGGGTGACTTTTCGGGAGGCGGTCGAGGGGTTGCCGCTACGGCCTGACGGCCGCGACTGGCATCGGCCGCGGAAACCGCGACCGGAGTCGGTGCGGCGCTACAAGGCGGTGCCGCGCGACGGGGGCGATCGGTTCGCGATGCAGCGGAACCTCGATCGGGCCGGGCTCGGGGATCTGGTGCCGCGCTGTTGGCGGAACAAGCCGACCGGGACGACCGATGTCTTCGGCCGCCTCTGGTGGGACCGGCCGGCGCTGACGATCCGGACCGAGTTCTACAAGCCGGAGAAAGGCCGCTACCTCCACCCTTCCGCCCACCGCCCGATCACCGTGCGCGAGGCAGCCCGCCTGATGTCGTTCCCCGACGACTTCGTCCTCCCCGAGGAGCAGGCGATGTCGAGCATTGCCCGCCAGGTCGGCAACGCCGTCCCCCCTCTCCTCGCCCGCCGCATCGCCGAGTCCCTGGCGGCAGCGCTCGCCGCCAACGCCCACGTGTCCCGCGCCGCATAACTCCACGCCACGGGCCCGGCGACGCGTTCGCAGTTCTCCGCGCTATCCGCGGATAAGTGCGAACTCGCCGCGGGCACCCGCCTCGCCCCCCGGTGTGCGTTCGCAGTTCTCCCCGCTATGCGGTGATTACTGCGAACGCCACCTCGTGCCGCCGCTCCGCGCCCCGAAACCTGGGCCGTTTGCCGAGCCGACCTCAGCCAGCCCGGGTCGGATCGGCAAACGGCCCTCCCACCCGCGCCCGCGCACGCGTCCCCGCCGCCCGCGCCTAGTCCCCGCGCGATTTCCGCACCGCCGCCTCGACCCGGTCCGCCGCCGTGTCGATCTCCTCGTGCTCCCAGACCCTGACGACGGTCCAGCCTGCCTTGGCCAGGGCCTCGTTCACGGCCGCGTCGCGCTCGCGGTTGCGGGCCAGCTTCGTCTGCCAGAACTCTTCGTTGGAGCGCGGCATCGTGCCGTGCTCAGGGCAGGAGTGCCAGAAGCAGCCGTCGACGTAGACGGCGACCTTGGCCGGGCCGAAGACGAGGTCGGCGCGGCTCGGCACCTCGGCCAACGGGCGGCGGTCGACCCGGTAGCGGAAGCCGCGCCGATGCAACTCGGAGCGCAGTTCCAGCTCCGGCGCCGTGTCGCGGCGACGCACCCGCGCCATGCGCTCGCTGACACCCGGCGAAGAAGGCGTCATCGGGGGGCGGGCGGGCTGGGCCACGCCCCGACTCTAGTGGCGTCCCAAGGGCGGGCGGCGCGGCGGCGCCGCGGGCTCAGATGCCGGGGAAGGAGATCACCTCGTCGTTCAGCGGCAGCTCGGCGTGACGCCTCCCGAGCCCTTCGCGGACGACCTTGGCCGTTTCGCCGCCTTCGATCCCTTCCAGGTTCGTCAACTTCCCTTCCACGGTGAAGCTGCTGAACCGGTACGGCACTCCGTTCGAGGCGAGCGGGTGGGGACTGTCCATGATGTGGAAGTGGAGGTGCGGGGCGTTCGAGTTGCCGCTGTTTCCGAGCAGCCCGAGCGTCTGTCCCACCTTCACCTTCTGTCCCACCATGACCCGCACAGTCCCCGGCTGCAGGTGCGCGTAGAAGGCGAAGCGGCCGCCGCCCATCGCGACGACGACGTGGTTGCCGCCCGCCTTTTCGGCGGTGATCGCGGGCGGGAAGGCGCCCGCCGGGGTGTTGGGGATGTTGTCGAGGACCCCGACCACCTTGCCCGCCGTCGCCGAGAGCACTTCGTCGCCGAAGTAGGGGTAGCTGGAGAGCTGGTCGAGCGGCCCCTCGAAGAGCTTGCCGAGCGGGTCGATCTGGACGAAGTCGATGGCGAAGCGCTCGGCCACGTGGGCGGCGCCGTTGACCGGCAGCACGGTGCCGCGGTGGGCGGTGTATTCGGAGCAGCAGCCGTTGGCGACGACCCAGCCCGCCCCGCGCAGCGGCGGCGCCACGACCACCGCCTCGCGATCGTCGACGCCGATCGGCGCCAGTTCGTAGTCGGTCGCGACGGCGGCCTGCTGCGGCTGCATCGAGACCGAGATCCGATGGGTCAGCCCCGCCGGCACCTTCGCCTTGCGGGCGAGGCTGACGTCCATCAGGACGTAGGCGCCCTGGCCCGGTTTCAGCTCGACCGCGTGCTGCGGCTGGCCCTAGGGCTGCATCACCGCTTCCAGCGCCTTGCCGGAGAGCTTCTCGACGACCTTGCCGCCGGCGAGCGCCTCGAGCTTCCGCACCGTCACCACCGACTGGGTGCGGTTGATGAGCTGCAACGCGTAGGCGAGTTCGCGCCGCCCGTTGCTGGCGAGCACCGGTTCCGGTTCGGCGATCGCGTTGCCGATCACCGGCGTCAGCTGTTCGCGTTCGTGGGCGGCGGATGCGAGCTGTGCGCCCAGCGCGAGCACCAGGAGAAGGGTCAGGACCAGGGCCAGCGCGTATCCGGGGCCGACGTAGGAGCCCGAAGGCGCACGTCCCTGCGCCAGAAGGGCCCCGCTTCCTCACGGGCGCCCCTCGAAAGTCCTCCACCCACACGAACCCGGCCCTCTCGGCGGCGGCCTCAGCCTGCCCGGGTCGCCGCCGAGAGGGCCGGGTCCCTTGCCGTCCCTTGCCCGCCCCCCTGAGCAGCCCCCGCAACCACCCACCTACCCCTTCACGATCAGCACGATCGCGACGATCACGCCGACGGTCACTACGGTCCAGCGCAGTCCCTCGTCCGGCACCCGCCGCCCGTAGCGGGCGCCGACCTGCGCCCCCGCGATCGACCCGGCCGCTACCAGGGCCGCCGCGTCCCAGGCGATGTGGGCGACGATGATGAAGAGGATCGCGGCGACGCCGTTGGCGACGCCGACCGTCACGTTCTTCAGCCCGTTCAGCCGCTGCAGGTGATCGGGGATGAGGAAGCGGAGGGCGGCGAGCAGGATCACGCCCTGGGCGGCGCCGAAGTAGCCGCCATAGACGCCGACGGCGAAGCCGACTGCGACCAGGCCGATCTTGCGGTGGTGGCTGAGCGCGCCGTGGCTCAGCTTCGGTTTCGGTCGCGCAATCATCAGGCCGCAGGCGAGCAGGATCAGCGCCGGCACCACCGCTTCGAAGACGCCTTCGGGCAGCGTCAGCAGCAGGACGCCGCCGGTGATCGCGCCCAGGGCGGTCCCGGCGCTCCCCATCAGCGCCCGCTCGCGCTGGCCCACGAGCTCGCGCCGGTACCCCCAGGCCGCGCTGATGTTGCCGAAGACCAGCCCGACCGAGTTCGAGACGTTCGCCGTCACCGGCGCGAAGCCGACCGCCAGCAGCACCGGGAAGGTGACGAGCGAACCGGAGCCGACGATCGCGTTGATGCCGCCGGCGGTGAAGCCCGCCGCAAGGACCGCGAGCGCCTCTAACAGGGTCAAGCGGGCGAGACTAACCCAGCTTGGCCAATCGCGTCACCGTATGGGTCCATCAGGGCCGGATGGGAGCATGGTTCCGATCGACCCCTCGACGCCGACCCTGGCGGACTACGCCGCCGCCCACGGCCTCACCCACCGCACCGCCTCGCTGGCCTTGCCGAAGGCAACCCAGCTGATGCGCCACGGCTTCCTGCAGGAGGTGCGGAGCGTCGCCCGCGGCGACCTCCCCGGCGGGCTTCGGGACGGGTGGCTGGCCCAGCTCGATTACGCCTACGAGGGCCACACCGATATCGAGCGCAGCCCGTTCACCCTGGTGCTCACCGGAGCCGCGGCCAGCGCCGGCTACGCGATCCGGGTCCTCTGCCACGACCGCGGCCTGAGCAAGCGGGACTGCGCCAACCCCGATTCCGATCGCCAGGTGGTCAAGCTCGACGATCGTCGAGTGCGGCTCGAGAGCACCAGCTTCCTGGCCCGCTACGCGGTCTCGACCGACGCCGACCAAGATCAGGTCGCGGTCTGGCAGCTGTTCTCGCCGGGCCTGATCGACTGGCTCACCAGGGAGGCACCCGCCGGCTTCTCGTTCGAGCTGCAGGACGGCGCCCTCAGCTGCTTCGTCCCCGGCTACGTCGCCGAACCGGCGGCCCTCGACGCGCTCTGCGCCGGCGCCGCGCGGGTGTTCTCCCGGGTCGAGCAGATCGACGGCGACGGCGGCCGCCGCGCCCCGGCGGCCGGTGGTGATGGGACCCGGCGCGACCTCATCGACAGTGAGCTCGCCGCGCACCCGTTCGCGCAGCCGCCGAAGAACATCAAGGCCGCCGCCAAGGCATTTCGCCACGGGCTGCTGCTCGACGACCGTGCCTGGGCGCTGGGCGCCGAAGCGTTCTTCCGCAGCCACGCCGCCGCCCACCGCTTCGCCCCGATGGAGCCGAGCGCCTTTCGCGCCGGCCACCTGACCACGGCGCTCCCCGGCCTGCTGCAACGCGCGGCGGTCGGCAGCCTGCCGGGCGGCGAGGTGGAGGCGTTCCTCGCCCTCACCGACAGCGAGGACTTCGACGACATGGGATGGAGCAACCTCGTCGTCGACCTCGACTCGCCGCTGCGCGGCCTGGCGTTGGCGCAGCGGACGCCGCGTGGCGACTCGACCGTGCGCGGTTCGATGATGGTCGGGACCGACGGCCGCTCGCTGATCCTCAGCGCCCTCGACGGTGGTTCCCGCGACCGCACCGCGGCTGAGCTCGAAGCCTTCCTCGCCGCCGCCCGCGAGCTGGTCGCCGCCCTCTGACTCAGGTCGGCCGCTCGCCGCCGACCACCTCCGCGACCGCGCCCGCCGCCAGCACCGTCCGCCCGAGCCGGGTCGGCGTGTAGTCGAGGCAGTTCATCGCGGTGTGCATCTGGGGACGGATCAGCTCCGCGTGCTCCAGCACCTGCACCGCCTCGGCGACCAGCCGCTGCAGGCGCAGCCGCGTGCGCTCGTCGGCGCCCTTGGTCGACCCGCCCGGCGCCATCTCGGTCGCGATCCCCGCCACCGTCGCCCCGGCCCCCACGTTGGGACCGCCGACCGTCACCTCTTCCTCGGGGTCCTCCCACGCGGCTCCCGGCCCGAACGCCTTCGCCATCACCGCGGCCGCCAGCGTCGGCAACGGCATCCGCTCCAGCCGCTCGATCTCGGCCTCCAGCTCGGCTGCCTCCGCGCTCCGGTCGCCCCTGCTCCCGAACAGCGCCATCCCCGCCTCCTTTTCATCGAAGCTCCCGCCGTGATCGGCGGCGGGGCAAATATAGGTACGAGGGCGGACCAGGCGCGGTTCGGGAGCATCTCTAGACTGGCTCGCGTGACTCGTCTGGGAATCTCGTCCATCGCCGCGCTCGCCCTGGCGGCGGCGCTCGTGGGGGCGCCGGTGGCGGGAGCGGCGAAGCCGCAGGTGCAGCCGGCCCAGCGCTTCGTCTACTTCAACGCCCGCGGGAGCCACGGCTGGCGACTCCAGGTCACGGCGATCGCGGCGTCGGGGAGGAAGGCCCGCCAGCCGATCGGGTTCTTCACCCGCGGGCCCCATCACGAGGAAGTCCAGTACGTCGGCGCCGAAGGACAGGCCACCGAAGACGGGGTGATCGAGGCGAAAGCTCCGGGCCTCGGCCGGGTCGCGGTCCGCTTCGAACAGACCTACGAAACCCCGGTCACCTTCATCCCCGAAAGCGGCTGCAAGGCCGAAGGCAGGTCGGCGAGCCTGAAGGGCGTCTTCCGCGGCACGATCAAGTTCCACGGCGAAGGCGGCTACACGACCGTCGACCGGGGGCGCGCCCCGGGGCATATCGAGGTGGTCCCACGGGAGGTGTGCCGTCAACCGAAGCACCATCCCCAGCCACCAAAGGAGACGGGGGGCGAAGCAGGCATCGAATACCTCTCCGCCGGCCGCGACGAGGGCGGCGGCTCGCTCACCTTCGACGCGTTCGCGACGGGCTTGAAGATTCCCCGCGAAGGTCCGCTCACCAGCTTCTCCGCCAGCTACACGCACAAACGAGGCAAGCTGCTGATCGTCGCATCGACCAGGGTCCTCGGAAAAGAAAAGGGACTCCTCTCGCTGACCGCCCCGGACGGCATGCCTACCGAAGCGACGGTCAAGCCTCCCGCTCCGTTCACCGGCAGCGCCAACTTCAAGCTCGAATCGCCCACCACGGCCAGCTGGACCGGCGACCTCAGCGTCGAAGTCCCCACTCTCGGCACGGTCGACCTCACCGAACCGGGCTTCTGGGCGGGTGCCTGCGGGCCGAAGTGCACCAAGACGTTCCCGGAAGGGCTCCGGATCGGCTTCTTCACCGCTTCGCCACTTGCCCTAGACAGAACCAAGTAGTGCGCTCTGCGGAACTCAAGTTCCCGCACCCGCGCGCCGAATCAGGGGTTGAAGAGAACGCACGACGGGTCGCCTCGTATGGGGTGGCCCGGTTGCTGGGGTCGGCCGGCAGTCCCGCGGCCGGCCCCGTCATCTCTTCAGAGGCCCAGCTCGAGTTCCCCGGCCCGCAGGGCCGGCGGGGTCAGCCGCAATTGGTCGGCGGAGCGCTCGACCAGCCCGACCTCGATCAGCCCCTCGACGGCCTGGTCGATCGCCGCCACCCGCTCCGGCGTGTTCTCGACCGCGGTCAGCTCCCGCCGCACCTCGGCTTCCGTGAGCTCTCTCGGATGTGCCTCGATAAGGGCGCCGAGGACCACCGCTTCGACGTCTCGTTGACGATTTTCGGAACTCAAGGCCAAACATAGACTTTAAGCTATGGCGCTCAAAGGATGTAACCGTAATGCTCCCACCGCGTGTCCGGACCGGTACCGAATTCGAAACACCTAGGCGTCGCCATTCGTGAGCGCCGCGAAGACCAGGGCCTGACCATCGAAGAACTGGCCGCGGAGGCCGGGGTCGACACCAGCTATCTCTCCGGCATCGAACGGCTCGGCCGCAATCCGTCCTGGAGCAAACTGGCCCGGATCTTCGGGACGCTCCAGATCGACGCCTCGGAGCTGGTCAAACGGGCTGAGCAGATCGCGTTGTCCGAACACCGTCCCGACGGTGACCACGCCGCCTGAACCATCGCCTCGCCGTAGAGATTCGCCCACCGGCGAGCAGTTCGGACGCGTAGTCCGTCAGATCCGCCTCGAGCGCGAAATGAACCTCCAGGCGCTGGCCAAGGCCTCCGGCCTCCACTGGACCTACCTGTCGGGGATCGAGCGCGGCCACCGCAACCCGTCCCTGCGGGTCGTCGCCGCGATCGCCGGCTCCTTCGAACTCTCCACTGCCGAGCTCGTCCGGCGGGCTGAACAGGTCCACCACTAGACGATCGATTCCACGGCACCAGGCCCTAGGCTGAAGGCATGGCTGACCTCCCCGACCACGTAGTGCGCAACCGTGTCCACTGGGACGAGCGGGCGCCGGAGTACGTCGCCGAAGGGCGGCGGAACTGGGAGAGCGAGGAGCCGCTCTGGGGCATCTTCGCCGTGCCCGAGTCCCAGGTCGGCCTGCTGCCCAAGGCGCTCGACGGTCGCGACGCGATCGAGCTCGGCTGCGGCACCGGTTACGTCTCCGCCTGGCTCGCCCGCCGCGGCGCCCGCCCGGTGGGGATCGACAACAGCGAGGCCCAGCTCGCCACCGCCCGCGCCTTCCAGGAGGAGTTCGGCCTCGACTTCCCGCTCCTCCACGGCAACGCCGAGGAGGTCCCCTACCCCGACGGATCCTTCGACCTCGCGATCTCCGAGTACGGGGCGAGCATCTGGTGCGACCCCTACCGCTGGATCCCCGAGGCCGCCCGCCTCCTGCGCCCCGGCGGCGAGCTGGTCTTCCTCGTCAACTCGATCCTCTCGATCCTCTGCGGCCTCGACGACGGCAACCAGCCCGCCGGCGACGAGCTCCTCCGACCCCTCTTCGGCATGCACAGGCTCGAATGGCCCGACGACGACGCGGTCGAATTCCACCTCCCGCAGGGCAAGATGATCGACCTCCTCCGTGACTGCGACCTCGCCGTCGAGCAGCTGATCGAAGTCCGCCCGCCCGCCGACGCGACCACCCGCTTCCGCCACATCAGCCTCGACTGGGCCCGCCGCTTCCCCTGCGAGGAGGTCTGGCGCGCCCGCAAGCGCGGCTAGTCCGGGAGGACGGCGACGCAGCGGGTCCAGCCGGCGGAGGCGGCGGTGATCTTCACCGGGAAGCAGATGACGGTGAAGTCCGTCGGGGGGAGCTGCTCGAGGCCGTGCAGCTTCTCCAGCTGGCAGTAGCCGATCTCGCGGCCGGCCTTGTGGCCCTCCCAGATGAGGGAGGCGTCGTGGGTCTCGGCGTAGCGTTTCGCGGTCGCCGAGAACGGGGCGTCCCAGGACCAGCCGTCGGTGCCGACGATCTTCACTCCCTGCCTGGCCAGGTGGAGGGTGGCGTCGCGGCCGAAGCCGCAGCCGGCGTGGACGTAGTCCTCCTCGCCGAACCGCTCGCCCGCCTTGGTGTTGCAGAGGACGATGTCGAAGGGCGCCAGCTCGTGGCCGATCCGCTCCAGCTCGGCGTCGATCTCCGCGGGAGTGGTGACGTGGCCGTCGGGGAGGTCGCGGAAGTCGAGCTTCACCCCGGGGCGCATGCACCAGTCGAGCGGGATCTCGTCGATCTTCTGGGCCGGGGCGCCGCCGTCCTGGGTCGGGTGGTAGTGCCAGGGGGCGTCCATGTGGGTGCCGTTGTGGGTGGAGATGCGGACCCGCTCGACCGCCCAGCCTTGCCCTCCGGCAGTTCCTAGACCGAGAGGCCGGGGAAGGCGCCGGCCAGCTCCGCGGCCCCCTGGTCGTGCTCGACGTAATCGATCTCCACCGGCTGGAAGGGCGGGTCGGCCGGGATCTCGTTGTCGAGCGGGATCGAGAGGTCGATGAAGCGGCTCACGGGTTCTCCGCCTGGTCGGGGCCCACCCCACGCGAGCCACAGGTCGACGCTAAGTCTATGTGTATCCAGATCGGAGTTTGCGCGACGCCCGCAAGCAGGCGAGTTCGCAGTTCCCCGTACATAGGACGGATAACTGCGCACTCACCGGGGGCTTACGCGGCGCGGATCAGCTTCTTGTTGACGAACTCGTCGGCGCCGAAGCGGCCGAGCTCGCGGCCGAAGCCGGAGCGCTTGAAGCCGCCGAAGGGCAGCTCGGGGCTGTCGGCGCCGACGATGTTGACGTAGACCATGCCCGCTTCGATCGCGTTGGCGACCCGCTCGGCCTGGTCTTTGTCGTTGGTCATCAGGTAGGAGCCGAGCCCGAACGTGGTGTCGTTGGCGAGGCTCACCGCCTCCTCCTCGGAGCCGACCTTGTAGACCTGGGCGACCGGGCCGAAGAACTCTTCCTGGCTCGCGTCGTCACCCGGCTTGATCCCGGTGAGGATCGTCGGTTCGAAGAAGTTGCCGTCGCGCTTGCCGCCAGTCACCACTTCGGCGCCGTTGTCGATCGCCCGCTTGACCTGGTCCTCGAGCCGGTCGGCGGCGGTCTTCGAGGAGAGCGGGCCGACCGCGGTCCCCTCCTCGCTCGGGTCGCCCGGTTTGGCCCCCTCCATCTGCTCCTTCAGCTTGGCGACGAAGTCATCGTAGTACTGGTCGGTGATGATGAAGCGCTTCGCCGCGTTGCAGGCCTGGCCGGTGTTCTCGAGGCGCGCTTCGGCGGCCTGCGCGGCAACCGCGCCGACGTCGTCGGTGCCGAGCACGATGAACGGGTCCGACCCGCCCATCTCGAGCACGACCTTCTTCAGGTTGCGGCCGGCGATCTCGGCGACCGCGGCACCTGCCCGCTCCGAACCGGTGACCGACACCCCGTGCACGCGCGGGTCGCCGATCACCCACTCGATCTGGTCGTTGGTCGCATAGATGTTCTCGTAGCAACCCTCGGGGAACCCGGCGTCGTCGAAGATCTGCTGCATCGCCGCCGCCGATTCCGGGCACTGCGGCGCGTGCTTCAGCAGGATCGGGTTGCCGATGATCAGGTTCGGTCCGGCGAAGCGGGCCACCTGGTAGTAGGGGTAGTTCCAGGGCATGATCCCGAGCACCGTCCCGTAGGAGCTGCGGCGCACCACCGCGGTACCGTCGCCGCCGAGCAGCTTGATCGGCTCGTCGGCCAGCAGGTCCTCGGCGTTGTCGGCGTAGAAGTGGTAGATGTCGCCGGCGAAGTCGACCTCGCCGACCGCCTGCTCCATCGGCTTGCCCATCTCGCGGACGATGATCTCGGCGAGCTCCGTGGCGCGCTCCTTGTGCAGATCGCCGACCTTGCGGATCAGCGCCGCGCGCTCGGCGACCGTGGAGGAGCCGGACCAGGATCTGTAGGCGGCGTCGGCCCGGCCGATCGCATCGCGCAGCTCGCCATCGCTGATCGTGGGGTACTCCTTGATCGTCTCCCCGGTGGCGGGATTGACCACTGCGTAATCGCTCATCTGACTCCCTCGCAGACTGAAGTTGGGTCGGTATTCAGAACTTACTCGCTTGACGAGGTCAGTCCGCGCCGGTCTGTACAGGTCGGGCGGGGTCGCGACTCCATTGCGACCAAGAGCCCGGGAAGAGGCGGCCGCGACCGAGCCCCGCCTGCTCCATCGCCAGCAGGTTGTGGCAGGCGGTGACACCGGAGCCGCAGGAGGAGATGACCTCGGTGGCGTCGTCGACGGCGAAGCGGGCGCACAGGTCGGCGAGCGGGAGCAGGCGACCGTCGGCGTCGACGTTCTCCCGGCAGGGGACGCTGCGCGAGCCGGGAATGTGGCCGGGCCGCGGGTCGAGGTCGTCCGGGGCGCCGGCGAAGCGCTCAGCGGGCCGGGCGTCAAGCACGACCCCGCCCCCCGAGGCGACGGCGGCAACCTCATCGATCGAAGCGAGCCGATCCGCAGGCCACGCCCGCGCCGTGAACCGGGCCCCGCCCCCAGTGGCGTTCGCACTTTCCCCCGGTATGCGGGGAGAACTGCGAACGCCAGTCGGTGCGTCCGCTGGCCCACCCGGTGCGTTCGCACTTATCTCCGCTATGCGGTCATTTCTGCGAACGCACTTCGCGAAGGCGCCGTCCCCACCCGGTGCGTTCGCACTAATGGCCGCTATGCGGTCATTAGTGCGAACTCGATCCGGGGCGGTGGCGAGAGGGCCGGGCCAGGCGCCGAGACCGCCGTCGAGCAGGGCGGCTTCGTGGCCGGTGACGCGTAGCATCCAGACGAGGCGGGCGGCGATCACCCCGCCGGCGTCGTCGTAGGCGATCACGGTGTCGTCATCGCCGATCCCGAGCGCGGCCATCGCGGCGGCGAAGTCCGCCGGCTCGGCGAGGGGGTGGCGGCCGCCGCGCGCCGGGTCCTCGTGGCTGATGAGCGCGGTGTCGAGATCGACGAAGACGGCGCCGGGGACGTGGCTGGCGGCGTAGGCATCGCGGCCGGACCTGCCGTCGGCATACCAACGGCTGTCGGCGAGGACCACCTCGTCGAGATGCCCGCGCACCCACTCGATGTCGACGAACGGATCGATCATGGTCGGCGCCCAACGCTAGCGATCGCGCCGCTAGGGTCAGCGCCTTGACCCACCCCTTCTTCCTCGCCCAGATCAGCGACCTCCACCTCGGCGAGCCCGCCCGGGACGGCGTCGACCCGGAGGGATGCCTGCGGGCGGTGGTCAAGGCGCTCCGGCGACTGCCCGATCGTCCCGACGCGATCCTTGTATCCGGCGACCTCGCCGAGCACGCCAAGCCGAAGCAGTACCGCCAGGGGGCGAAGATGATTGGCAAGCTCGGCGTCCCGCTCTACGCTCTGCCCGGGAATAAGGACGATCGCGCCACCATGCGCGAGGTCCTCGGCCATCCCGGCGAGGGCGACGCGCCGCTCGACTACGCCGTCGACCTCGGGCCGCTGCGCCTGATCGTCGTCGACACCACCATCCCCGGCGAGGACCGGGGCGGCTTCGAACCCGGGCAGCTGGAGCGACTCGACGCCGAGCTGGCCGCCTCGCCGCGCCCCGCGATCGTCGCCATGCACCACCCGCCGCTGACCACGGCGATGGTCGACTGGGACGGGGTCAACCTCCTCCTGCCGGAGCGGGGCGCGCTGGCCGAGGTCATCGCCCGCCACCCTCAGGTGAAGGCGATCGTCGCCGGCCACCTCCACCGCGTCGCCGTCTCCACCCTCGCCGGCCGGCCCGTCCTCGCCGCCCCCAGCACCTACCTGCAGGCGCGCCCCGACTTCGCCCGCGAAAAGGTGAAGCTCTACGGCGGCGCGCCCGGCTTCGTCGTCCACGCGCTACGCGACGAGGAGCTCTCGACCCAGGTCGAGATCGTCACCCACGCCTGAACCCACCTCCGTCCGCGTGCGTATCCCGCACGTCACTTCAATGGAGGTAAGGACATGAGCAAGAGAGCCATATATATGGGGGCGCTGCTGGCGGTGGCCGCCGCGCTGGTGATCGCCGGCTGCGGCGGCGGGTCGAGCACCTCCAGCCCGAGCGAAACGAGCGGCTCGGAAAACGCGAGCGCGGCCGCGGGAGGCGAAGGCGGCTCCGGTGGCGGCACGATCTCCGGCGGCGAAGTCGAAGGTCTCGGCTCGGTCCTGGTCGACTCCCAAGGCATGACCGTCTACCTCTTCACGCCGGACGAAGGCGGCACCGAATCGACCTGCTACGGCGCCTGCGAATCGGAATGGCCGCCGGTGCTCGCGAAAGGCAAGGCGACCGCCGGCGAAGGCGCGATGTCCTCCGACCTCGGCACGACCAAGCGCAAAGACGGCAGCACCCAGGTCACCTATAGCGGCCACCCGGTCTACACCTTCTCCGGCGACGAAGCGCCCGGCGAAGCCAACGGCCAGGAATTCGACGGCATCTGGTTCGTGCTCGACGAATCCGGCAGCGCGGTGGAAGGCAAGGCGACCGCCCCGGCGGAAAGCGAAGAATCGGAAGAAAGCTCGGGCGGCGGCTACGGCGGCTACTGAGCTCCCTCAGGGTCAGCGACGATCGGGGCCGAGCGCGGCAAGGCACCTGGCGGCGCGCTTCGCCTCCGACTTGCGGCGGTCAACGGTGAGGCGCTCCAGCGCGTCGCCGGCCCGGAGCCGGACCAGCTCGTCGGGGCTCACGAGGCAGGCGAAGAGCTCGTCCAGTCTCCCGCCTCAAGGTTCGGTGGCAGGCGATTCGCCCGCGCGGCGTTCGCGCTGCGTGTCGAGCCACTCCGGCAGCGGTGGATCGTCGGCTGCCGGGGTGCCGTCGCGGCTCTCGAACGGGACGCCGACGATCACCAGCCGGATGCCCAGCGCCCAGCCGATCCGGGCAACGGTCTTCAGGTTGGCGTTCTTGCCGGCGCCGCCGAGCAGGCGGCTGATCTGCGCTTGATCTCGCCCAACCCTTGTCGCCAGCTCACGTTGCGAGATGCCTTGCTCCTCGACCAGGCCGGCGAGAGTCTCGATGGCCTGGCTGAAGAGCCGCTCCTGCTCATAGACGAGCCGCGGATCGTCGTCGCCGGCCGAGAGCGCGACGTCAGGCGCCTCCTTCCGTGGCGCCGTCATCCTCGGCCTCGGCCAACGCGCGTTCGGCGCGCTTCACCTCGTCCTTCGGGATGTCGCCATCCGAGCGCTTCAAGCCGCGCGCGACCAGCACGCGACTGCCGACGCGACGGCCGAGCAGCATCCTTGTCGGCCCCGGCGACCAAGGCCAGTCGACGTAGATCACGAACAGGTCGTGGAGCTTCGCGCCGCGGGCGAGACGTGAGCGGACCGGAGGCGACCCGTCGACGAAAGCGTTGGCGATCCCCTCGCAGGCGACCTTGAGCTTCGCGAGATCGGATGCCGAGAGGGCGCCGATGAATGCCTCTGGCTGGAGGGCGATGGTCTGAAAGCAGAATCCGTTGCATTCAAAGAACTGGTTGTGCACAGCACTTCTCCTTCTCTGCGGAGACGTGCTGTGCGGTTAGCCGATCGACACCAGCAGCTCGTCCCCGTTTATAGGACCGTTGGGAGAAGCGCCCGTGGTCGGGCCGTGCGTGAAGATCGAGTGGCGGAGCCGTTCTTGGAACAGCCGACGCGCCGCGCCTCGACGGGGCGGTCGCACCGCGATGCGAAGCCGTCGCGGTGGCGAGACCCCACTGGTCTCCGCTCGGATCCGCTCGAGGCTGTGTCCATCTGCCAGCGCGAAGAGGAGCGTCCGGCGCCACTCCTCGAACCAGAGACGCCCTGTCGCCCGGCCTTTCCTGGAGACTGACGGATGCTCATGAGCGCGCCGTAGTTCGAGCGCGAACCGGTCGGGACGGCGCCGGCGGTTGACCCATTCGACGAACGCGGAGACCTGCGAGTACAACGCCCACTGACGCGGGGGCTCCGGGGGCGCCATCCAGGATTCGACGAGGCGGTTGACCCGGGCGTACTGGTGCCGGTCGAGCGCTGCTGTGGTCTGCCGGAACTGCTCGATCGATGCCTGGTTTTGCCTCGCAGCAATGTTGATGCTCTTCTGCCACCGGGCCATCGACCCATCGACCCATTGGTTCAGCTGGCCGATCGGCCCCTCCATCGCGCGCTGCGCCTGCCGGGCCATCGCGTCGACCTGCCGCGCGACCTTCTGTGCAGATTCAATGATCTGGGCTGCTTCGGCAGGATCCATAGCCCGCGATGATAAAGAGATCATCGCGGGCCGTCAAGGCCCCGCAGGCGGGCAGGCTCAGGAAGCCTCGCCCGCGCCCGTCTCCGGGTGGACGATGAGGACGCTGCGGCCGCTGTGCTGGGCGACGGCCGAGGCGACGCTGCCGAGCAGCACTTTTTTCAGGCCGGTGCGGCCGCGCGAGCCGATCGCGATCACGTCGGCGTCGAGATCGTCGGCGGTGCCGACGATCTCCTGCCAGGGGCTCGGGCCGACCCCGACCCGCGCCTCGGCGTCGAACCCCGCCTCGCGGGCAAGCGCCGCCCCGTCTTCGGCCACCGCGGTGGCCTCGTTCTGGGCCGCGTCCTGCATCGCCGAGACGGTCGCCGGATCGAGGGTGGTGGCGCCGCCGAGGCCGGCGAACTCGAAGCTTTCGATCGGCTCGCGGACGGTGAGGACGACCGCCGGGCGCCCGCGGCCGAGGACGCGGCCCGCCTCGGCGATCGCGCGTTCCGCCTGATCGGAGCCGTCGTAGGCGATCAGCACCGGCCGCTGGCCGCTGTCGGTGGGCGGCGCCATCAGACCGGATACCTCAGGATCGCGGCGGCGGGGCCGTCGCCGGGGACCTCGGCGGCGCGCACGGCGAGCACCGTGCCGTCGGCGAGGATGACGCGCCGGGCGATCTCGTCGATGACGCCGTAGTCGTCGGGGCCCTCCTCCCCGTCCAAGGTCACCGCACCGGTCTCCTCGTCGACGGTCCCGGCGACGCTCACGTCGATGTCGACGAAGAGGGTGTCGACGGCGCCGAAGGTGGCGGCGCGGCCGAGGTCGTTGATCTCGACCGCGGTGCGGCCAGCCGCCGAGCGCTCCTCGAACAGGTCGTCCAGGTCGCGCAGCTCCTCCGCGTAGACGGAGTCGAGGATCGCCCGGGCCGCTTCGCCGAGCTCACCGTCGGAGCGCCCCTCGGGGCTGCCCTCGATCGTCGGCCCGACGAGGTGCGGGTAGGTGTTGACGGCGCGGAAGATCCCGTCGATCGGCTGGGCGGCGGCGAGGATCAGCGGCACGGTCTGACCGACGAGGACGCCGCGGAGCGCCCGGTCGACGGCGCGCGCGTAGCTGCGCACCAGCGTCTTCCGCCCCTCGCTCCCCTGCAGGCGCCGCGCGGGCGAGCGGTCGGTGATCGACGATTTGCCCGCCGCGTCGGCGGCGCTCTTCGGCAGGTCGGGCACCGTCACCTCGAAGGTCGGCAGATCCGGGGTCACCTCGAGCAGGCGGACCGAGCCCTCGGCGAGCGCCAGCACGAAGGCGGTCTGCGGGAAGGTCACCGCCCGCAGCAGCGGCTTGACGTAGAAGCGGTCGGCGACGTGGACCTCCTCGGTGAGGCGGTTCGGCAGCCGGAAGCTGCGCAGGCCGTCGGGGCCGGCGAAGACCGCGAGGCTGTGGGCGAGCCCCGCCCAGAATGCGTCGTCGTCGTGGAGGTCGTCGAGCTCGGCCTCGATCTCCTCCAGCTCGCGCGCGTGCAGGCCACGGGCGCGCAGCTCCTCGACCGCCTGGCGCGCGAGGTTCTTGAAGGCTATGCGGTCGGCTTCGGCCTCGGGCGTGATCGGAGTGGTCGGCAGGTAGATCGAGATCAGCCCCTCGCCGCGCATCTGCAGCAGCCGCTCGATCTCGCAGCGACTGGGGATGTCGACGTGCAGGGCCACAAGACGACCCTACCCGTTCACTCAGAAAGTTCCCACCAGCGGAGGTGCGGGTGGATCCGCGGTCACGACGTCCGGGCCTGGGGCGCGGAAGGGCGGCGGGATCCGTGAGGGAGACGCACCGCCCACCATCACGCCGCACCGACCCAGACCCTCACCCGTCCCGCCAGCTGTTCCTTATGGTCGCCTGGCGACCATAAGGAACAGCGGAAGGCATCCGACGATGTCCGGGCCGTTCAACGACCACGCCTGCCCCTCGGTCCTGTCCGGCGAGCGGCTGGACCTGACGGCTCGGCGCCCGACCCGCGACGAGCCGGCCCGTGCCCTGCTGGAACGCTCTACGTCGCCGACATGACGGCCTAGGACCTCAGGGCCCGGCGGGCCGGACCTCGACTACCGCCAGGTCCCAACGGTCGCCGGTGGGGGCGGTGTCGCTGATCGGGACAGAGGTTCCCGCCGCGGCCGTCGTGGCGGTCTGGCGCTGGGTCCAGAAGGTGTCGCCGCTGGGGCTGAGGAACTGGTCGACGATCGTCTGGCCCGCGGCGGGGGTGTGGGTGACGGCGCGATCCCAGTCCTCCCCCACTCCCCAGACCCAGCTACCGGCCTTGGTGGTGGTGAGGGAGACGGAAGGGGCGCCGGTGGTGGCCGAGGATGAGGCGATGGCACCATTGACGGCGGTGTCGGCGCCGGTGAAGGCGGCGACGGTGATCGAGCCCTGATAGCTGGTTTTCGCGCGGGTGGCGGTGACGGTGACGTTGGTGAGCGGGGTCGGGGCTACGGCCTGCCAGACCTCCGCGGTGCCGGGCTGGCCGTTGGCGCGGGTGCGCAGGGTCCAGGTAAGGCCGCCGCCGGTGACGCCGCTGATCGTCTGGGCGCCGGAGCTGGGGCCGTCGGAGGAGACGAAGGCGAGCAGCAGGTCGCCGGATTTGGTCGTGCTCAGCGGCGGCGAGGCGATCGTGGACCCAGCGGTGCTCTGCCTCGTGGTCACCTGGCCGTCGAGGGCCAGGGACGGGGTGGCCACGGCGGTGACGGTGGCGCTCGCTTCGTTCGAGGGCGGGCCGACGTTGCTTGCGGCGTCTTCGGCGGTCACCTCGTAGTACCAGGTGCCGGCGGGGACGCCGGAGTCGGTGAAGCTGGTACCCGTCGTCTGGCCGACCTTGTTGGCGGCGGTCGGGGTGAAGCCGGGGGTGCTCGAGCGGTGGACGTTGTAGCGGCTCACCCCTTGGTCGTCGGTGGCGGCTCCCCATTTGAGGGCGACGGTGCCTTCGCCGCCGGTCGCCACCAGTTCGGTCGGGGCGGTCGGCGGGCTGGTGTTCTCGTACGGGGCCGGGAAGCGGACGAACGGGGCGATCGACGGCACCCCTTCCCCGTTGACCAGGAACAGCATGTAGTAGCCGGGCGGGATGTTGTTGCGGTTCGACGGGACGGTCACGTTGATGCCGCCGGCGGTCTGGGTGAAGCTGAGCTGCGTCGCGCGGGCGTTCTCGTCGAAGGCGTGGGTGACCGAGCCGGTGCGGATCAGCGAGACCCGGGCGATCGAGGCGGCGTCAGGGGTGCCGATGAAGGCGTTCGAGCCGTATTCGAGGGTCGAGGGAGCCGAGCTGATGGTCGGCCGCGGGCCCTTGAAGAGGTAGGGCGGCGAGAAGATCTGGGCGGATTTCTGATCGGTGACCAAGGGGGTGCCGCCACCGCCGGCGACATACACGCGACCGTCCGGCAGCAGCACCGCCACCGAGTGGTAGAGGCGCGGCGCGCTCATCGGCGCGTACGTGGTCCAGGACCCCGTGCCCGGGTTCCAGTCTTCCGCCTGCAGGACCGCGTTGGCGTTGTTCTCCCCCGATTTGTCGGTGTCGCCGCCGGTCGCCAGGACGGTGCCGTCGGGCAGGTTGGTGAGGTTGAGGAAGCTGCGCGGGAAGGTCATGCTCGAGGTCGGCTGCCAGATCGCCCCCGCTTCGTTCATGTTCAGCGTGTAGGCGGTCTTCAGCGAGTTGCCGGAGAAGCCGTCGTCGGATGCCGAGCCCGCCTTGATGAAGCGGCCGGGGGCGTAGTTGGCGATGCTGCCCCCGTCGATCACGCGGCTGTCGAAGGTCGTCCATTTGTTGGTGGAGAGGTCGAGCACTTCGCTCGCGGTCGCCTGCTCGGAGCCGCCGAGGTGGACGATCCGCCCATCCGGCAGCTGGTAGATGAAGGGGTAGACCGGCATGTAGTTTTTGGCCGCCGTGAGGCTCGTCCACGTGTTGGTCGCCGGCGAGTAGATCTCCGGCGTTTCGACCACGTCGGTGGCGCTCTGGTCGTCGCCGGAAGTCACCAGCACCTTGCCTTCGGCGAGCGTCGTGCCGGTCGCGTACCAGCGGCGGAAGTTCATCGGCGCCAGTTCGCCCCAGGTTTCGTTGTGCCAGTCGAAGGTGGTGATGTTGTTCACCCCGAGGCCGCCGTCGGTTTTGGTGCCGCCGATCACCATGATCCGCCCATCCGCGAGGACGGCCTGGCCAGCGCAGAAGAGATCGGCTTTGGCGTCGGGGATCTGGACCACGCTGCCGGTCTGTGGGTTGAGGACGTACTCCTGGCCGCCGGTCGCGAAGTCCCCCTGCCAGAGGAGGATCTTGCCGCTCGGGAGCAGGGCGGAATGGATGGCGACGGCGGGCAGCGGGATCAGCGGGCCCCACTGGCCGACCTGCGAGGGTTCGTTGCCGGTGCCGTTGGACACGGTGACCGTGACCGGCGCCGAGGTCGCCGTGTTGCCGGCACCGTCCCGGGCACGCGCTGCAAGCGTGTGCTGGCCGTTCGCCGCACCGTTCGAGTCCCAGGCAAATTCATACGGTGATGAAGTGTCTTCGGCGCCGGTCGGGCTCCCGTCGACCAGGAACTGGACGCCGGCGATTCCGCTCGCGTCGCTCGCGGTGGCGGCCAGTTTGGTCGTCCCGGTGACCGTCGATTCCGCGGCGGGCGCGGTCATCGTGACGCTCGGCGGCGTGTTGTCGGCGGCTTCCGGGGTCGTCACCGGCAAGGGGGCGGACGGTTCCGAGACGTTGCCCGCCCCGTCGAACGCTTTCACCGTGTAGCTGTAGGTGGTCGACGCGGCCACCGTGGTGTCGGTGAACGAGGTGCCGGCGACTTCGCCGACCTGGGTGCCGTTGCGGAACACTCGATAGCCGGCGACACCCTGGTCGTCGGTGCTCGCCGTCCAGGACAGCGGCACTTTGGTCGCCGTCACCGTTCCCGCGGTGAGCCCCGTCGGCGCGCTCGGCGGCTGGGTGTCGGTGACCGCGGGCAGCACCTCGGCCGCAGCGAAGTTCCAGCGGTCGTTGGTCGGCGCCGTGTCATTGAGGGTGACCGCCGTGCCGGGCAACGGGGTCGCCGCGTTCTGGCGCTGCACCCAGAAGGTGTCCCCGACCGAGGCCAGGTACTCGTCCACCTTCGTCTGCCCGGTGCCGACGGTGCGGGCGGTGGCCCGGTCCCAGTCGTTGCCCACTCCCCAGACCCAGGACCCGGCCCGCGTCGTCGTCATCGTCACCGTGGGCGCACCGCTCGCCGCGCTCGCCGCCGCGCTCGCCACCGGGGCGGTCAGATCCGCGCCGCTCAGCGCGACGACCGTGATCGAGCCGGCATAGGAGCCCGATGCACGCGTCGCCGTCACGGTCGCGTTGCTGACCGCCCCGGTCGCGCTCGCCGCCCAAATCTCCGCCGTCCCGGCCTGCGCGTTGGCGCGCCGCACCAGGTGCCAGGTCAGCCCGGCGCCGGTGACGCCCGAGAACGACATCGAGCCGCCCCCGCTCGGTCCGTCGGAGGTGACGAAGGCGAGCAGCAGCTCACCCGGCGCCGCGGTGGTGAGCGCCGGCGAGACGATCGTTTTGGCCGCCGCCGACTGGTGGGTGGTGACGGTCTTGTCCACGGTCACCGCGCCGGAGGCGGAGGAGGCGAAGAGCGCGAGCAGCAGCCCCGCGGAGATCGCGATGGCCCAGAGGTACCGTCGGTTGTGCGTCAGTCCGGTCATGCTCGGCTTGGCCTACACGCTGGTTTACAGACGTCCCCAATTCCGGTCAATGAACCGGCGCGATGAAGGGTCGAATTTCCTCCCCCGCCGTCGCCTGCGGTGAGACCGGGTCGCTCGCGACGAGTTGACTTGCGGGCCGCCGCGACGGAGATTGGCCCTATGGCGGCATCGGATGAAGTGGATCTTTTTCGTCTGTTGGAAACCCACCGCACCCGCCTCTTCGTCCGCCTCATGCATCGGCTCCCCCACGGTCCTCGCTGCGCCGTCTGCCGGGCTCCGTTCGAGGGCGTCGGCGGTCGGGTGATGGGCGCCGCCGGGTTCGCCCCCTCGCGCAAGAACCCCCGCCTCTGTAGCCGCTGCTTCGAGCACGCCCCGATGGGCGGCCAGGAGATGGAGGTCGGCATCCTCTTCGCCGACATCCGCGGCTTCACCACCTTGGCCGAGGGCCAGGCGCCCGACCAGGTGGCGGTGCTCCTGAACCGCTTCTACGCCGGCGCCGTCGAGGTCCTCTGCCGCCACGCGATCGTCGACAAGCTGGTCGGCGATGAGGTGATGGCGCTCTACCTGCCCGGCCTCTTCGACGGCGACCCGATCGGCCACATGCTGGGCGACGCCGAGGAGCTCCTGGCCGCCGCGGGGTACGGCGAGGGCGAGCCGTGGGTGGACGTCGGGGTCGGGCTCGACTTCGGCACCGCGTTCGTCGGCAACGTCGGCGCCGGCGAGGTCAAGGACTTCACCGCGATCGGCGACGTGGTCAATACCGCCGCCCGCCTGCAGGCGGCCGCCGCGGGCGGCGAGATCGTGATGTCGTCGCGGGTCGGGTCGCGGGCCGGCACGGCCGCCGCGAGCGCCCTCCCCCGCGAGCTCTCGCTCAAGGGCAAGAGCGACGTCGTGCAGGCGATGGTGCTGGCGATCGACCGGCGCCCGCTGAGCGGGGGACGGCGCGGAAGCTCAGAGTAATCCGCGCTTCGCCGCCGCGGCAACCGCCGCCGCGCGGGTCGGCAGGCCGAGTTTGGTGCGGACGTTGGCGACGTGCCGGTGGACGGTGTGCGGGCTGAGGACGAGGCGGTCGGCGATCTCGCGATCGGAGAGGCCGCCGGCGATCAGGCCGAGGATCTCGGTCTCGCGCTTGGTCAGGTCGCCTTCGCCCGCGGCAGCCTGGTCGACCGCACTCGCCTCCGCCGTTTCGGGCTCGCGCGTCGGGGCGGGCACGAGCTTCTCCTCGATCCCCAGCGCGTCGAAGGCGGCTCCCAGGAGCTGATCGGAGTCACCGAGCCAGGGGTAGTGGTCGTCGCCCTCGAGGGCGACAAAGGTCGCGTCGGGGAGTCCCGCGGCGAGTTCGCGGCCGCGCGCGAAGGTGATCGCGCGGTCGGCGCGACGGTGGAGGACCACCGCCCCCGCGGGCGCCTGGGCGAGGCGGTCCGTGACGTCGAAGCGGTAGATCGCCTCGAGCGAGCGGGCCGCCCGGTCGGCGCTCGCCGCCTGGCGCTGGAACTCGACGAACTCCTCGCGCTCCTCGGCGGTGGCGCTGGGCATGAAGACGTCGGCGAGGGCGCGGGAGCCGAGGCCCCAGTGCTCGCGCACCAGGTCGACGATCGCCTGGCGGGAGCGCTCGTCGGCGATCTCCGCTCCCGCCGCATAGCCGCCATAGAAGGTGAGCGACCGCACCCGCTCCGGATGGGCGGCCGCGTAGGCGACGCCGATCGGGACGCCCGAGGAGCCGGCGAAGAGGTCGACCGGACCGGCGTCGGCGGCCTCGATCACCGCGGCGAGCGCCGCAGCTTCCTGGTCGAGCTCCCCGCCCGGCGGGGTGTCGTCGGCGGAGAGGCCGGTCCCGGGCGGGTCGTAGCGGATCACGGTCCGGTGACGGCCCAGCGTGTCGGCGAAGGCGCGGAAGCGAGGGTCCCGCCAGTTCAGCTCGAGATGGCTCCCCCACCAGCCCGAGAACACCAGCGACGGGCCGGTGCCGCTCTGCGCCCAGGCGATCCGACGCCCTCCCTCGGTGGTGAAGCGGATCGCCTGCTCTTCCACGTGGTAAGCGTGACGGAAATGGCCCGAACCGGCCACCAAGGTGGCCCGAACAGGCGAAGCGGCGGCGCGCCGGCATCGATGAAATGCCGAGCATGCCGATAACCGAGACTTCCCCCCACCCGCACGTCCCCCCGCACCCGCCCGTCGAAGTGATCGACAGCCGCATGGGCGCGGCGCTCTACAACCCTTTCGTTTGGGCAGGCGAGAAACTGGGCATGGCCAGGCTGCGGCGGCAGCTGCTGGCCCGCGCCCGCGGGGCGGTGCTGGAGATCGGCGCCGGGACCGGCCTCAACCTCCCCCACTACCCCTCCGGCCTGGACGAGCTCGTCCTCGTCGAGCCGGGCGCCAGGATCGGTGGTCACATCGACCTCGACCAAGCCCCGCCCGACGCGCCGGTGCGGCTGGAGCGTGCGCCCGCCGAGTACCTGCCCTTCGAGGACGCGAGCTTCGACACCGTCGTCTCGACCCTCGTCCTCTGCACGGTCGCCGATCCACAACGCGCGGTGAGCGAGGTGGCCCGAGTCCTGCGGCCGGACGGACGCCTGCTCTTCCTCGAGCACGTCCGCGCCGACCAGGGCTGGCGGCGAGCCCTGCAACGACGCTCCGTCCGCCCCTGGGCCGCGTTCGCCGACGGCTGCCAGTGCGACCGCGAGACGGTGAAGACGATCGAAGCCCAGATGCGGATCGAGTCGATCGACCGCGGTAGCTGGCGAGGCATGCCCCCGATCGTCAAGCCGCTCGTCTGGGGCCGGGCCTGGCCGGTCGACTGATCGGCTCGTCTCCTGGCCCGGGACGGCGAGGGACGTGGCGGGCGGAGCCGAGTAAGGGACAGCGAGGGACCCGGGTCTCAGGGGATGTGCGGGGGACGCCGGGGAGGCGTCACAGGGACGTGAGGATCGTCACGGAGACATGGGATCTGACACGGGATCCCCATCGGTCAAGAACATGCTGTGGAGAGAAACTCCCGCCATGCGGGAGTAAAGCTCCACGCCCCGGGTGGTGTGGAGCCTAGGTGGCGATATGAGCCACTAACGCTCCACGGCCCCTGGCTGTGGAGCCTTACCGTCGCATAGGAACGGTAAGGCTCCACACCCCCTCGGCGAGGGTCACATCCCTGTGCCAATCCCCGCGAAAGGCTCGCGTCCCCAATCGACCGGGCGACGAATCGTGCCGTCCCGCCCCCGAGCCGCGTTCGCACTAACCCGCGCATAGCGGGATAAGTGCGAACTCACCGCGGCCCCGGCCATCCAGTGGCGGCAGCGCTTCGACAGCGCGTATGGTCCACACGTGATCGTCGCCGTATTTCGCCGACGCCTCAGGCCCGGGAAGACGCTCGAGGACTTCACGCGGGCCTGGGAGGCTGAACGCGGCTTCGGCGTTCCGGCCAGGGTCTTCACCGCGGTCTCCCTGTCGGACCCGCGGAACGTCCTGACCGTCGGCTTCGTCGACCTCGATCCCGCCGACCTCGAAGCGAGCGTGGCCAAAGTCGCCGAACAGGAGCACGAGCGCCACGAGCGGATCGCCGAGGTGATCGAGTCGACCGAGCTGCGCGAGTTCTACGAGCTCGGCTCCGAGCACGACTTCACGGACGAGCCGCGGGCGATCGATGCCGGCTCGCCCGACAGCCTGCTCGACGCGCTGCGAAACCGCTGACGCCGGCGGGATCCCGGCTCAGCGCGTGACCAGCACCGGGGTACCGGGGACGGCGATCCGGCGGAGCCAGCGCACGTTCCGGTTGGCGACGCGGATGCAGCCGTGGGAGGCGTGGCTGCCGAGCGGGTCGGCAAGCAGGGGGCCGGCCCGGCCGTGGATCGCGATCCGGCCGGGGCCGCCGCCGTAGTCGTCCAGGACGCGTGAGTGGGCGGTGAGGAAGAGCGCCCAGGGGCCGAGTTCGGAGCCGGCCGGTTGGCGGATCGGCTCGTCGATCGCGAAGAGGCCGCGCGGGGTCGGGGTGCTCGGCTTGCCGACCACCGCGGCGAAGCGTTTGACCACCCGGCCGCGGCGCTCCACGGTCACCTGCGCCAGCGCAGTCGAGAGCTCGATCCGCCAGGGCGTGGACGAGACGCGGGTAAGGTCTTCACGGATCCAGCCGGCAGCGCTGTTCGGTCGTTCCGGCAGCCGCACCTGCAGCCAGCGGCGGCCGTCACGAACGGCCGAGCGCAGGACCAGGAGCTGAACTTCGCCGCCGCCCCATTCGGCCAGCGGGGCGAGCTTCGTCACCACCCGCCCCTCCCCCGGCCCGGACAGCGCGCGGGTCGGGGCGACCAGCCGGGCGAGGTGGGCGAGTTCCGGCGTCAGCCGGTAGGGGTCCACCGGGGTGGTGGCGGCCCCGGCGGCACCGGCCGGCAACGCGCCGTCGGCGGGAAGCGGGTCCGCGCCCGGGGGCCGGCGGGCCGCGCCGGAAGGGTGGCCGGCGGCCGCCCCGGTGAAGACCAGCGCGGCGGCGACCCCAAGGAGCGCCGCGCGCTGGCTAAGGGCCTGTCTCGACAGCCGCGTGTGCGACTGGCGAGTGCCGGACCGAGCGGGGGTAGGACGCAAGGAGGCCGAATGGCAGAGCCATTTGGCCGACTGAGGACGACGCCCCGCGAAGTGTGTCCGGCGCCGCCAGGCGTGCGCGCGGCTGTCGAGACAGGCCCTAACCCGTGACACCGCCGGGCTTGCCGGCGAAGGCCGGGTCGATCCGCACCGTCGCCGACGCCGCGCGACGGTCGGCGTTGGCCGCCTCCGCCGTGGCGACGTTGCGGGCCTGCCGCGTCTTGTAGCCGCGCACCGCGCGCGCCACGAGATGCAGCCGCAGCACCTTGTGGGCGGCGACGTAGCTCTTCCGCCAGCACGCTTCGCCGCCCTGGAACGAAGCCCCCGCGGCCTTGACGAACACCAGCGCGCTCGGCAGCCGGTCGCAGATCCGGGCATCGGTCAGCGCCGTCTTGCCGTTGCGCAGGGTGATCGTGAAGCCGACCGTCTTGCCGCCGGGCACGACCTTGCGCGCGGCGGTCTTGGTCAGAGTGAACTGGTCGCTTTCCGCCGCCTTCGCCTTGACCCCCTTCACGGCGTGGTTGTCGGCCGGGTTCTTCTCGCCGTTCTTCGCCTGCGCACTGGCGGTGTTGCTGAGCGCGCCCGTCGCTTCGGCGACGACCGAGTACGTCACCCGCACGGTCTTGCCGACCGGGATGCTCGGGATCGAGCAGGTGATCTTTGAGCCCGCGGCGCTGCAGTGGCCACTTTCAGCTTCGATCGAGACCACCTTGACCGGCCCATTCAGGGTGTCGGTGACCTTGACGTTCTTCGCCTCGCCACCGCTCATGTTGGTGATCGCGACGTGGTAATCGAACGGCACACCAACTTCGGGCGAGGAGGTGTCGACGGTCTTGACCACCCGCAGGTTGGGGTCGGTCGGATCTGCCGGGCCAACCGGGCCTTCCACCGCGCTTTCGTTGTTCGATTTGTTCGGGTCAGGCTCCGGCCCTTCGACCGTGGCGACGTTGCGCAGGCTGCCGGTCGCGCTCGCCGCGACGTCGACCGTGATCGAAACCTGCGCCGAACCGCCGGCCGCCAGCGCGCCGAGCTGACAGGTAACGACCTGGCCCGCGGCGGCGCAGCTGCCCTGGCTCGGGGCCGCCGACTTGAAGCTGGTGCCCGCCGGCAGGGTGTCCTTGACGGTTACCGCGCTGGACGCGGACGGCCCGTGGTCGGTGACCGCCAGCGTGTAGGTCAGCGGGGCGCCCGCCTGCGCCTGGCCCATCGTCTTGGTGATCGAGAGGTCGGCGGCAGGTCCGACGGTCGTCGTCACCGTGCTCGAGTCGTTGTGGGATTCGGGATCGGCCTCGTGGCCGGCCACCGTGGCGGTGTTGGTCAGCGGCTTGCCCGCCAGTTCCAGCGGCGCTTTCACCACGACCTGCAGGTCGCGCGCTTCGCCGACTTTCAGTTCGCCGAGTTCGCAGCTGACCGTGCCGCCCGCCGCCGTACAGCCTTCGCTCGCCGAGACGAACTGGGTGCCGGCGGGGAGCGGATCGCTGACCCGGACTTCGGTCGCGTCGGAGGGACCGTGGTTCTCGACATGGAGGCCGTAGGTGATCTGCCCGTCGGCAGGCACCGTCGCCGGCGCGGTCTTCGTGATCGCCAGGTCGGCGGCCGGGAGGACCGTCGTTTCGGCGCTCGATTCATCGGGGGTCGGATCGGTGGGCGAGGTGACCGTCGCCATGTTTTCGACCGGACCGCCGCCCGCCGGGATCCCGATCGCCTTCACCGTCACGTGGATCGTCGCCTTCTCCCCCGGGGTCATCGTGCCGAGGTCGCATTCGACCGTCGCCGCCGCTGGTTCGCAGCTCGGCGTGTCGGATTCGACTTTCAGCGCTTCGACTTCCGCCGGCAGCGCGTCTTCGACCGTGACGTTGTGGGCGTCCGAGGGCCCTTCGTTTTCCACTTCGAGCGTGTAGACGAAGGTGCTGCCCAGCAGTACCGGCGCCGCCGGGCCGCTCTTGTGGATGACCACCGCGGCTTCGTTGGTCAGGTTCGCCGTGGTTTCGTCGTGGTTGTTGTTCGGGTTCGGATCTTCGGTCGTCGAGGTGACGTCGGCTTCGTTGACCACCGCGCCGGTCGCCGCCGCCACCACCTTGGTCTGGATCGTGAATTTTCTGCCCGGGGCGCCGACGGGGAGGTTGCCGACGTTGCAGGTGAGCAGCCCGGCCGCTTCGGTGCAGCCCGGAGCCGAGATCAGTTCAACGTTGGTCGGCAGGGTGTCGGTGGCGACCACCCCGGTCGCATCGGAGGGGCCGAGGTTTTCGACGTGGAGTTCGTAGCTCTCCCCTTCGCCTGCGTTCAGCGTCGCCCGCGCCTCGTGCTTTTCGATCAGCAGGTCGGACTGCCGTTTCACCAGCAGCGAGCCTTCGTCGCCCACCGGCGTCGATTCCTGCGCCGATTTGACCGTCCCGTGGTCGACGAGTTTGGTCCCGTCGGGGATGCTCGCCGTCAGGGCGACCGGGATGTGGACGATCACCGTGCCCCCCGCGGGGATCGAGGCGATCGACCATTTGACCCGCGTTTCGCCGCCGCCGAGCGGTTCCAGCGCGGTCTCGCCGAAGCCCGTGGGCGGCGTCGCCGTGGCGCTCCCGGCGCTGTAGCCGTTGCCCGCCGCGAGCGTGTCGGTGACCTCGACTTCGGTCGCCACGGCACCGCCGCTGTTGACGATTTCGAGCGCGTAGGCGGCCGGTTCACCCGCCACCGCATTGGCGCTCGGTTCCGGCACGTCGGGCGTCTTGGTGATGTTCAAGCCCGGCGTTTTCAGGTTGGCTTTCGCCGTGTCTTCGGCTTTGTAGGGACCTTCGGCGCTCGCCGTCGCGCCCGAGGCGTCTTCGCCGCTCGCCACCGCGGTGTTCACGTAGGTGCCGGGCGACAGCGCCAGGGCCAGGGTCGGCACCGCCTGGAAGTTCAGCGTCACCGAGGCGCCCGCGGGCAGGTCGGCGAGGTTGGTCCAGGTGAGTTCTTCCTCGCCGGCGCCGTTGACCACGATCGTCGGATTGGCGGTCGTCACCCCGGTCGTCGAGCCCACGACGTATTCCCACCCTTTCGGCAGGGTGTCGAGGAGGTCGGCACCGAGCAGTTTCGCCACCGGGGAGGAGTTGGTCAGCTTGACGTGCCAGGCGAGCGGTTTACCGATCTGCGCTTCGGCTTCGCCTTTGGCTTCCGGCCCGACCGTCTTTTCGACTTCCAGCTGCGGCAGCGCCGTCTGCAGCGTCACCGTGTCCTGCGGGTCTTCGTTGTATCCGCGGAAGCGGCCAGGGCCTTCTTCGATCCGCTGGCTTTCCGGCGCGCCGTAGTACACGGGCACGTCGGCGATGTTTTCGATCAGGTCGCCCTGGTGGAGTTCGGCCGACGGAGCGAGGGCCGCGGTGTACTGGAGGTGGACGACGCCACCCGGGGCGATCGGCCCCGGGATGGTCCACTGGAGCGGGTCACCCGGCGCCCAGCCCGCGACCAGGAAGCCCGAGCCTTCGTTGCCGGCCCCGGTCGGGTCGACATTGCGCAGCACACCCTGCGGGTTGTCGTCTTTGACCACCACTTCGTAGGCGGGCGAGTCGCCTTCGTTGGTGACGGTCAGCGTGTAGGTGTATTTGTCACCGGGCTGGGTTTTCGGCGCCGCGCTGGCGCCGGTCTCCGCCTTGGTGATCCCGATGTGCGGCTCGTGGACTTCGACTTCCTGGCTCGGTTCGTTCGTTTTGTTGGTGAATTCGCTGCCGGCCGGCGGTTCGGTCGGTTCGCCGGCGAGTTTCGCTTCGCCGCTGTAGAGGCCGATCGCTTTGTTTTTCAGTTTGTCTTTGGCGACGACGGGGACGCCCGGGTCGAGTTCCTCGGCGATGTGGGCGGTGTAGGTGATCGTCACCGTCCGTTCCGTCGGTGCCGCTTCGACTTTGCCGAAGTACCAGCCGAGCAGCTGGGAGCCTGCGGAGGCTTTCGGCGTCAGCGCGTGCCCCGCCGTTTCGACCGCGGCGCAGCCGGGGGCGCAGGTGATCGATTTGGTCGCGTCGTAGACCACGCCTTTCGGCAGCTGGTCCTCCACCGTCGTGTCCCAGAAGGTGATGCCCGGCGGCAGTTTCAGTTTCAGCGTGTAGGTGAGCGGCGAGCCGATCGTCGTCCCTTTCGGCGCCGCCACCGTCTTTTCCAGTTCGGCGTCGCCCAGCGTCACTTCGTCTTCGGCTTTCGCTTCGTAGCCGGCGTGGCTGGCCGAGGCGGCGGTGCGCTCGCCCGCCACGTTGCCGGGCAGGCTGGTGATGGTGATCTTCGCTTCGTTGTGGAAGACCGAGCCGGCGTTGGTCGGTTCGTTCACCCGCAAGCTGTAGCGGAGCGGTCTGGTCGCCCCCGGATTCAGTGCGGCGATCGTCCAGGTGATCGTCCGCGCGGCTTCGTTCCAGACGCCGCCGTCAGGTTCGACGGTGCCGCCGTCGGCGACCGGCGTCGCGCCGTTCATCGGCGTCATCCCGCCCGGCACCGTGTCGACGACGACCGCGTCGTTGGCGGTCGAGACGCGCGTGCCGCTTTGGTTTTCCGCGGTGACCGTGTATTCGACGGTCTGGCCCGGTTTCACCGTTTTGCCGCCGGCGTGCGCCTTGATCAGTTTGACGTTCGGCTCGACGATCGTCGTCGTCACGGTTTTGGTCGTGGTTTTGGTGACGCCGTTCTGGTCCTGGTAGGTGAGTTTGCCTTCGTTGACCAAGGAGAACCCGGCGCCACGGTTGTTGGCGGCGACGTCGGTCACCTTCGCTTCGAATTCGAGGATCACGGTGTCGTCGCCCGAGCCGGCCGTGTTTTCGTAGGTGGCCGGGAAGTGCAGCACCGGATTGCCGCCTTCTTCGGCGACGCTGAAGCCGCCGGTCGGGATCGCCGTGCCGTTGACTTTGCCTTTCACCGTGCCGGGAACCAGGGCAAGCTTTTCGCCGAGCGGGTCGGTGATCGTCGGCGAGCCGAAGAGGACGCTCCCGGCGGGGACGGTGGCGGTCAGCTTGTACTTGACGCCCTCGCCGATCGTCGCCTGTTCGGACACGTTGTTGCCGCTCTGTGCGACCGTCGTTTCGCGCGTCTTCGTCAGCGTCGCCGCGGCGGTCGAGACGGTCGCCGGATCCTTGATCTTCCCGGTATTCGGCGGGTGTGCGCCTTCGAAGGTCGGGTCGATGTTTTCGGCCGGGTAGTAGGTGAACGGCGTGCCGGTGTTGGTCGGGCTCTGGAACTGGCGCACGCCCGCTTCGTTGATGAAGGTCTGGTTGGGGGCGACGTCGCTCGGCAACGTCACTTCATAGGTGACCGGGGGCAGGGTCGCTTCTTTGGCGACCGTGAGGCCTTTCCAGACGATGATGTTCCCGGCTTCGCAGGTGCCGCCGTTGGAGATCGAGCCGCCGACCAGGTCGGAGCATTCGATCCCGGCGGGCAGGCGGTCCCAGAGTTCGATGCTTTCGGCGACCAGGTTGCCGGTGTTTTCGAGGTCGAGCCGGTATTTGACGACTTCGCCGCCGTGGGCGCCGGTCGCGTTCTGGTTCGGCCCATTGCCGCCCGCCGGCACGCCGCCGACCGAGTAGACGCCCTTCAGCAGCTTCAGTTCCGGTTCTTCGCGTTCGATTTCGGCGCGGTCCCGCAGCGGGAAGGTTTCGCCTTCGGTGTTGGCGTAGGCGAACTTCATCAAGTTGCCGGTGACGTCTTCCGGCTTGCTTTCCAGCGAGGTCTGCATTTCGGTGGCGAACCGCCACTCCCAGACCTTGCTGCCGGATTCCACCGAGGCGCCGAGCGTCCAGGAGAGCGAGCCGCCCGTGGCTTCGCTTTCGTTGAGCGTCGAGGCGACCGTGTTCGGCGGTTCGACCGGCTGGGCGGTGGCGGCGAGGTATTTCTCGCTCGGCGGCAGGAAGTCGGTCACCGTCGGCTCGCCGGCGTAGAGGTCGGAGGCGAAGTCGACTCGCAGCTGCCAGCAGATCTTGTCGCCGGGCGCGTAGCGCGGCAGCGGCGCCCCCGTGCCCTCGACGTAGGTGCCTTCGCAGTTCGCCGGGACCATGCCGCCGGTGTCTTCGCGGACCATCTTGTTGATTTCCACCCCGCCCGCGCGCTGTTCGGCGCTGGAGACGTCGCCGTCATCGGTGCCTTCGGGCTCCTGGGTGAAGATCTTCGGTTCGCCTTTGGTGCAGGTCGGGTCGGCGGGCGCGCAGCGGGCGAAGTCGGCGCCCAGGATTTCGACCCCGTTCGCCCAGTGGTCGCCGGTCAGGATCGGCCCGGCGTCTTCGAAGTTCTGCTGGTAGAAGACGCGCGTCCGGGTCGGGAAGGTGAGCGTGAGTTCGGTCGAGGGCGCCATCCGCGCCAGCGCCGGCACCGTCGATTTGTCCCAGTGGATCTTCCAGCTGCCGTTCGCCTGCTCGTTGACCAAGGTGTATTCGGCGCTCGGTTCCTGCCCGGCGACCGGGTTGCATTCCGCCTTCAGCTGGATCGGCGGTTCGTAGTTCGCTTTGCCCAGCGGGCAGAGGCCGTTCGGCAGCGTGTCTTCGATCCGCACGTCGTCGACGTAGCGGTACTCGGAGGTCTCGATGCGGAAGGTCCAGTGGCTGATCTGGCCCTGGCCGATTTCCGGGTTGTCGACGCTCTTCTGCACCGCCAGGTCCTCGGCGGTGCGGAGCAGTTCATCGGAGTTTTCGACCGCGGTGGTGCCGTTGAATTTGCCTTTGACGTCGGAGTAGTTGACGAGCGGTTCCTCGTCCACGGTTTCCGCGCCCGCGTTGTTGTCGAGGTTCGCCGCCTGGCCGAGGCTCGCGCCGCTCGGTTTGGCGCCGGTCCAGGTCATCGTGTTGCGGCGGATCGGGACCGCGGCGCGGTACTGGATCTGGCGTTCGCCGCCCGGCCCGAGTTCGCCGAGGCCGGTCCAGCGCACGTGCGTGTAGACGCCGAACGGCATCGGTCCGGCCGCCCCGTCGGGGTCGACTTCTTCGGTTTCGACCAGATTCGGTTCGAGGCAGGAGGGCGCCGCCGGGTGGTTGCCGGGGAAGATCGCGCCGGAGCCCGCGTACTCTTCCGCGGTCCCGCTGGTCGGCGAGTCGGTCGTGTGGTCGACGCTGCCGCAGCCGAGGAACTCGAGCCCGGCGGGCAGGTAGTCGTCGACGCTCAGTTCTTTGGTCGGCGAGATCTTGTTGTTGCGCAGGGTGAGCGTGTAGACGGTCTGGTGTTCGTGGACCCCGCGCAGCAGCTCGCCCTCCGGGCTCGGCTCGGACTTTTCGATTTCGACCGCGGTGAGGGTCGTTTTGGCTTTCGCTTCGGCGAAGCCCTTGTAGGAGGTTTCGCCGGGGACCGGTTCACCGGCGGCGTTGAACTTCGGCTTGAAGCGCGGCAGCAGGCTGACGTAGTCGCCCGCTTCGTTTTCGTAGAAGTCGTTGACGGTGAAGGCGGCCGGTTTCGGTTCGACTTCGTAGGTCAGCGTGTAGTTGGAGTTGGCGCTCAGGTCGGCGACGTTTTCGAACAGCAGGGTCGTCTTGCCGGCGCTCGGTGCGTTGTTGAGGATCGTCGGGGCGATCGAGGCCGAGCCGGCGACGTATTCGACCCCGACCGGGAGGACGTCGCGGAAGCTGAGGTTGTAGCCGCGCGGTTCCCCGGCCGGGTTATGCGCGTGCAGCGTCACCTTCTGCTTGGTCCCGAGCAGCGCGTGGGCGGGCGCTTCCTTGATCAGGGAGATGTTCGGTTCCCCGGCCGCGTCGGCACCGACGGGGAAGGCGAGCGCGGACAGCGCGAGAGCGAGGAAAAGCGCGAGGGCCGGGGCCCGAAAACGTCGGATCAAGAGGAGACCTTTGAGGTAGAGACCAATTTGTAGGAGCAGCCATACCTGGCGCGATGGCGTATCGCTGTGTTTCTCGACACCGACCGCCGACTCCTTTAGCGGTCGAGAAATCCGATTCAAATTTCCGTAAGCGGGCACTATTGAGCCAATCGCGACAAACGACGGCGATGGCCAGCTCGCCAGAGAACCAGGGGTGTTTCAAGCTCCTTGGATCCAGGCTTGGTGTGTTTTTCACACGCAGCTACATTAGGATAGGCGCCGTTATTCCGACTAGACGATTATTCGTTTAATCGTCTACAATCGAGTCATGATCTATGCGACCCCCCGCATGACCACGGCCCTGCGCAAGCAGCTCGACGAGCTCGCCGAGCTGCGCGCTGCCCTCGGCCATGAGGTCAAGGCGCCCGCCCGCTGGATGGGCTCATTGCGACGCGAGGTGCGCGCGACCTCGATCGGGAGCTCCACCTCGATCGAGGGGTTCAGCGTCTCCCCCGCGGAAGCGCTGGCGCTGACCAGCGAGCGGGGGGCGACCGACCGGGCCGACCAGAACCGCCAGGCGGTGAGCTGCTACGCCCGGGCGATGGACCACGTCGGCACGATGGCGATCGATCCGGTCTTCGGCTGGTCGGATCGAGTAATCCTCGATCTCCACTTCGACGCCTGCTGGTTTCAGCGCGACAAGGACCCCGGCCTTTGGCGGACCGGGCCGATCGGCGTCACCGGCTCCGACGGGAGCCTGGAGTACGTCGGCCCCGACGCCGACGCGGTGGTGGGGCTGATGGACGAGGTGGTCGAGTCGCTGGTTCAAGGTGAACGCGATGCCGATGTCGATGTCGTCGTGCGGGCGGCGATGGCCCACCTGAACCTGACCTCGGTGCACCCCTTCCGCGACGGCAACGGGCGCATCTCCCGGATCGTCCAGTCCTTGGTCCTGGCCCGGAAGGGTCTCGCCTCGCCGGAGTTCTTCTCAATCGAGGAGTACCTCGGCTCCCATACCCAGGAGTACTACGCCGCCCTGCGCGAGGCCCAGGGCGGCAGCTACCAGCCGGAGCGCGACGCCATGGGCTGGGTCACCTTCTGCGTCGAGGCCCACATCGCCCAGGCGCGCGCGCGGCTTGCCCAGATCGAGGAGGCGGCAGCGCGCTGGGGCCACCTGGAACGCCTGGTCGCCGGGCGCAACTGGCCCGAGCGCCTGGTGATCGCGCTCGAGCAGAGCCTCGCGGGGCGCACCGACCGTCGCACCTACGGCGCCGAGGCCGACGTCTCACCGGCGACCGCGAGCGCGGACTTCCGCCGCCTCCTGGACGCCGGCCTGGTGGTCCAGCGCGGCCGCGGCCGCAACGTCGGCTACATCGCAACCGACGATCTGCGGGCAGGCATCGCGACGGAGGTCAAGGCGGGGCGGTGAGGCGGTGATTTCGCGTTCCCACAGCTCCGCCCGCGAATCCCCGCCGAGACCCTGCGGCGACTCTGGACGATGCTGGCCCACAACCAGGGACAGCTCCTGAACGCCGCGGCGATCGCCCGCGGGCTCGGCGTCAGCACGCCGACCGTCAACACCTACCTCGACCTCCTCGTCGACCTGCTTCTCGTGCGCAGACTTCAACCCCGGCTCGCCAACGTCGCCAAGCGCCAGGTCCGCTCGCCCAAAACCTACGTCCGCGACTCGGGACTTCTGCATGCGCTACTCGGTCTCGGCGACAAGGAGGCCCTGCTCGGGCACCCGATCCTCGGAGCGAGCTGGGAGGGCTACGTGTCCGAGAATCTGATCGCCCTGGCGCCCGAGCGAGTGGAGCCGAGCTTCTACCGCACCTCCGGCGGCGCCGAGATCGACCTTGTCCTGCGCTGGCCCGAAGGGCGGGAGTGGGCGGTCGAGGTGAAGCGCTCGCTCTCGCCTCGACCGACCCGGGGCATGCGATCCGCGATCGAGGACCTCCAACCGGAGCGCAGCTTCATCGTCTACCCAGGCAAGGCTCGCTACCGCGTCGGCGAGGATATCGAGGCCATCTCCCTCCCCGATCTCGCCGCGGAGCTCATCGCGGGGTAGTAGGAAGCACAAGCCTCAGACTTTCGGTACCTCCCACGCCGTGTCGAGCAGCTCCTCGGTAACCCAGTCCTCCGCCGCCTCCAAGGCTAGCCAGAGCCAGTCGAGCGGAGGCAGATCGGCCGCCACCGCGTCCCCCGCCGCCTCGCGCGCCGCGGCGTCGTGCTCCCGGTGCCGGCGGTACTCGCGAAGGAGATCCAGGAGTTCGTCCACGGTCTCGACAAGAGCATCGACGGTGATCAACCTGACTCGGTCCAGGCGGGAGATCGCCTCGTCATCCACAGAGGTGTGCGGCGTCACGAGCAAGCCCTTCACAGCGTGTTCCTTTTCACTTTCCGGCGGCGAAGGTCGGATCGCTCGCCGACAAGATCTGCGAGCAGGCGGTGCCGGCCGTTGACCCAGGCCGAGAGCGTGCCGCCCTTCTTCACCAGGGCGAACGTGCTTTTCAGCGGCAGCGTGTAGCCAGGGAGGGTGGCGAGACGATTTTCACCCCGGCCTACGAGGGTAGTCTCGGCCGGTGCTCGTTCGTCTCGCCGGCGCGGTGATGGTCGCGATCGTCGCGACGGTGGCGAGTGCCGCCGGGGTGGCCGGGGTGCCGACGCGGGCGGGGGCGGCGCCGGTCGCGGGCGGGGATTCGGTCGTCGCCAGGCTCGGCAGGGTCGCGGACGGGCTCACCAGCGACGCCTTTGTCGGCGCCAACCTGCTGGGCGAACAGCAGGCGTTCGTCGTGCCGGGGACGGTGCTGACCCTGAGTCGGCCGGGACAGGCGACCGTCACGGTCGCCGCCGGGCTGAGCGACGTCGCAGCCGGCATATCGATGCGACCGGCGATGCCGCAGCCGGTCGGCTCGGGGACGAAGCCGATGACCGCCGTGGCGGTGCTGCGGCTGGTCGAAGCGGGGCGCCTCTCGCTCGACACGCCGCTCCCGGTCCTGGCCGCCCGCCACCGACGCGACGGAGGACACCTCGCGCGGTTGGTCGCCGCCCACCGCGGCCGCCTGCGCGCGGTGACCCTGCGCGAGCTCCTGGCGATGACCAGCGGGATCGCCGACTACGACGAAAGTCCCGGCTACGGCGCCGCGCTGGCGGCGCATCCACACCGACGGTTCAGCCTTGCGAGGCTCGCCTCATACGGGCTCGAGCTTCCCGCCGCCTTCCCGCCCGGCGCCGGTCGCCACACCCTCTACTCGAACACCAATTATGTCCTGGCGGCGATGGTCGCCGAGGCGACGAGCGGACGGCCCTTCGAGGACCTGCTGCGGGTCGTGTGGAGGCGCGCCGGGATGAGCGGCACGTCCTACGGCTCGCCGCCGGGCAGGCCGGTTTGCGGTTACCAGGCCGCCTACCCCGCCGGGACGAGGCTGCCGGCGATCCTCCGCGCCCTCGCCGCCGGGCCGACCCTCACCCTCGAGCGGACTCCGGCAGCTTTGCTCCAGGCCCGCGCCCCGGGGGCGGAGCGGGGCCCGACGACGACGATCGAGGCGGCGACGGCAGCCCAGCGGCGGCGCTACGAGGGAGTCGACACCTGGCCGCTGGAGGAAACCGGCGGCGCCTACCGGCTGCTCGCGATCGGCGGGCCGGCGGGCGGCGTCAGCTCGACCAGCGAGGACCTGGCGCGCTTCTGGCGGGCTCTCTTCTCCGGCCATCTCCTCGACCCGGCGATGCTGCGCCGGCTGCGGGCGCCCGTCCCGGCTCCGCCCGACGCGCCGGGGGTGACCAACTTCTACGGCCTCGGCGTCCAGCGCCAGGACCTCGCCCGCGACGCCCTCTGGCCGGGCTCGCCCCCGCTCCGGGTCTGGTACAAGCTCGGCGACGTCTTCGGCTACACCTCGGCCGCCTACTTCGTCGAAGGCCGGCCCTTCGACCGCTGGGTCGTCACCAACACCACCAACCTCTTCCCCAGCCCGGTCGGCGACCTCGGCCTGCTGCGCGACACCCTCCGCGCCCTCAGGGGGCGGGCTGCCAGTCGGGGTTCGAGCCGCCCACCTGCGCGTTGGTGAGCGGTCGGATCTTGTGGGTCGCGAATGAGTAGATCTCGAGCTGCTTGGATTGGTGGAGCTGGGGTCCGGCGTCGTTGGTGCGGCGCAGCGTGAAGACGATCGAGCGGCCGTCCGGCGAGAAGGCGGGCGCCGACGCTTCGCGGATCAGTTCACCGGGGTGCTTGGTGGGGAACAGGTCGAGGATCCGTTCGCCGCCGCCGCCGGCGCCGACGATCGCCAGCTTCTCGAACCGCTGCACCACCACCTGGCGGCTGTTCGCTGAGATCGACGGATCGAGGCCTTTGGTGAGGACCTTGAGGTGCGAGCCGTCGGGTCGCATGGTCATCACCGAGCCGTTCTGCTGGAAGGCGACGAAGCGGCCGTTCGACGCGGCCTCGGGAAAGTCCGAGGCGACTTCCGTGCTGTGACCGCCGGTGTGGGTGAGGCGCCGCGGCGAGCCGCCGGCGAGCGGCACCGAGTAGATGTCCGAGTAGCCCTCGCCACCGGTGTCGCGGCTGAAGAAGATCGTCTGGCCGTCAGCACTGAAGCAGGGGTGACCGAGATCGGCGCTTTCGGGAGCGCTGAATACGGTCCGCTCGCCGCTCCCGTCGCTACGCATCACGATCAGCTTCCCGCCCCCCTTGGTGAAGACGATCAGCTTCCCGTTCGGCGAGAAGGCGGGCTCGATCCCCACCCCGAGCTCCCTCGCGCTACCGGCCGTGGTCGGCGAGACGGTCCAGATCCTGCCGTGGCTGTCGAAGGCGACGAGGCCCGGGCGGCCGGGGAAGGTCGCCCTTGCGGCAGGGCTGCCGAGGAGCGCGGCGAGGACCAGGAGCGCAGCGCCGGCGCCGATCGCAAACCACCGATTCCATCTCACACCCCAGACCACAAGGAAGAATCTAACCGGCTGCGAGCTTGACCTGGACCAATGGCCGGCGGATGGTCTGAAGATCCATGCGAGGAATCTGTCCAATCGCGCTGGTCGCGGAGGAAGGAACTGATGCGTAGATCGCTTTTCGCGCTGGCCGCGGCGGCACTGATGCTCGCCGCCGGCGCCTCCCAGGCGGCGGCCTTCAAGGGCTTCGAAACGCCGAGCCACAACATCGGCTGCGTGCTGACCGAGCACGGCGCCCGCTGTGACATCCGCAAGCACTCCTGGCCCTTGCCGAAGCGGCCGAAGAGCTGCGAATTCGACTACGGCGGCAGCCTCTTCATCGGCGACAAAGGGCGCGGCGAATACGGCTGCGTGAGCGACTCGGCGATGGGCATCGGCTCGGTCCTGCCCTATGGAGAATCGCTGCGCAAGGGCCGCTTCGTCTGCACCAGCGAAGAAGTCGGCGTGCGCTGCGTCAACCGCCGCAACGGCCACGGCTTCTTCCTCTCGCGCCAACGAGTGAGGCTTTTTTGACGCGAGCCCGCGCAGCCGGGCCCCTCCTTCTCGCCGCCTCGGCGGCGGTCGTTCTGTCGGCACTCGCACCGACGGCAGGCGCTGCCGTCGTCCCGGTCGAAGGGCCCTGGCAGGCGACGACCTCGGCCGGACCCGCAAGCCCGCGCCTCGCGTCCGCACGCGACCAGCCTCAGGCACGACGGCTCTTTCCGCCTCCTCGGACTGCGCTGGCGAGATTGGGAAAGCCGACGGTCCAGGGCAGTGGCCGCGCCGTCATCCGTCGCCCCTGCCGTGGCTGTCGGAATGGCGAGATGATCTGGCGCCCTCGGGTCAAGGTGCGGCTGAACGAACTGATCCAGGAAAACACGTTCCGGATCTACCTCCACCTCCGCTACGAGCTCTTCGGGCCGGTCCCGCCGCACTTCCACCGCCGCTACAGCGTCTACCTCTGAAGCGCCGACCGAGCGCTATTTCAGCGCCGCGACGATCTCGCCCGCGGCGCGTTCACCCGATTCGATCGCTCCGTTGAGATAGCCCTGGGAGTCGATCGAGGTGTGCTCGCCGGCGAAGTGACAGGCGCCTTCCTGCTGGCGCTCGGCGCCGGCGAACTTCGTGTACTGGCCGACCTTCCAGTAGGAGTAGGAGCCCTTGGTCCAGGGATAGCCGGTCCAGAAGTCGATCGTCGCCCTGCCGTTCCAGTAGGCGGAGATCCCCGGGAGCACCGGCTCGATCTGCGCCAGGAACTGTTTCGCCCGTTCGGCCGGGCTGCCGCTGCCGAAGCTCGCGCCGATCGTGCCGCCGGTGTAGTCGATGAGGATGCCTGCGGCGCCGGGCTGGGCCCGCGTCACCTCCCAGGTGTTCTGGTAGCCGGTGTCGGCGTAGGTGTCACCCTGGTTGCCGAGCGTGTTCCAGTAGCGGCTGCTGAACTGGACGTGGAGCTTCGAGTTGGTGCCCATTCCGAGTTCCTTGATCGCCGTTTCCTTGACCTTCGAGAACCCGGCCTTGGCGAAGTCGACGCCGCGCAAGATCGAGAACGGCAGCGCGAGGACGACCCGGTCGACGGTCACCGTGCCGGTGCTGAGGCCGGAGCTGAACGAGAGCCGGTAGCTGCCGTCGGCGTTGCGCCTGATCGCGACCAGCTGTGACCCGGTGACGATCTGGCCTTCGAGCTTGGCGGCGAGGCGGGAGGCGATCTGGTCGTTGCCGCCGCGCACGTGGTACTTCTCGTTCGAGGGCCCGAAGATCCGCAACTGGCCCGGCCCCGAGTAGCCGAGCAGGTAGATCATGTTGAGCGAGCTCTGGACACTGGTCTCCGCCCCGTACTCGATGTTGTAGGCGACGTCCAGCAGCTGGCCGAGCTTCGACTGCATCCCGCCGGGGACGTAGGCCCGGATCCAGTCGGCGATCGACATCGCGTCGAGTTCGCGGCCTCGCTGCGTCGATTCGGTGTAGAGGGTCGGATAGCTCGCGGCGGAGAGGTCGCCATGCAGCTGCTGCCAGATTTCCTTCAGGTCTTCGGTCGCTTCGGCGAACGAGTAAGGGTGGCCGTCGAAGTAATAGAAGGGGTCGTTCCCGTTGACCTCGGCGGCGAGCAGGTTGTCGAGGTCGAGGCCAAGCTCCTGGGCGAGCTGGCGGGTTTCGGTGTGGCCCTGGTCGATCAGCTCGCCGCCGTGCTCGGCGATCTGCTCTTCGGCGAAGTCGCCGCGCCGCGTCCAGCAGCGGCCGCCAAGGCGATCGGAGGCCTCGTAGACGGTCGCCGCGTAACCGGCCTGCTGCAGCCGGTAGGCGCAGGTGAGGCCCGCGAGGCCGCCACCGACGATCGCGATCCGCGGCCCGCCCGCCCCCAGCGCCCGTGGCAGGCGACCGCCGAGCATCGCCGCGACGGCGAGGCCAGCTCCCCCGGCGATCAGCTCGCGGCGGCGGAACCCACGTTTCTCGATCACCTCGTCGACGGGCTCGCCACGCCGCACCGCTTCCTCGGCGACGGCCGCCGCCTCCCCAAGCCTTCCCGCCAGGGAACTCCTCGCCATGCGCCCGATCCTCCCACCCGCAAGACGCCCGTCGCAATGGACTCCTCGTCGAGTCGCGGCGGCGGGCTTGCGACCCGCTGTCCCAGAGGCGACCTGGGTCCCCCCAGCCACCTTGCCTGCGCCCCGCTAGATGGTTGATTCCACGGCGCCGGCCCCCGGCGAGGCGGGCGCGGCGCACGAGGAAGCTGTCGCCTCGCGGCTGATGGGCGGCCCAGGCAGGCTATGGCCGCCCATCAGCCGCGGGGCGGGGAAGTTCCGAGGAGGGGCC
>DATEDJ010000052.1:0-15012 GCA_035281725.1 Solirubrobacterales bacterium | reverse complement strand
CCCGAGCTTCGTGATGTCGAACTCCTTCACCAACCAGGTGATCGCCCAGATGGAGATCTTCACCCGGCCCGAGGAGTTCGAGGCCAAGGAGGTCTACATCCTCCCCAAGCACCTCGACGAGAAGGTCGCCCGCCTGCACCTGGCCGCCCTCGGCGTCGACCTCACCGAGCTGACCCCCGACCAGTCGGCCTACCTCGGCGTCCCGGTCGACGGCCCCTACAAGCCCGACCACTACCGGTACTAGACCTCCGCGGAGCCGCCCGCCGTGGATGCCCGTATCTGGGTCTCGGCGGGCGGTGCGGCGCCGCGATCGGTGCCGCTGGCGGGGGAGCGGACGGTGGTCGGGAGATCGCCGGACGCCGATCTGACCCTGGAGGACGAGGCGGTCTCCTGGAACCACCTGGAGATCGAGGCGCGGGGGCAGGTGCTGATGGCGACCGACCTCGACAGCCGCAACGGCACGGCGCTTAATGGTGAGCCGCTGGATCGGCCGCGGCGGCTGCGCGACGGCGACACGCTGATCGTCGGCGGCCACCGGCTGGAAATCTCGACCGCCGGCAGCCCGACGCCGGTCGCCGCCACCGTGGCGGCGGGGGAGCCGGGGGTGGCGCTGAACGAGGAGGAGCGGGCGACTGCGGCGGCGTTGGTCGCCCCGTACCGCAGCGAGGGCGCCTTCGCCGGGCGTCCGGCGACGCGCGCCGAGATCGCCGCGGAGCTCCACGTCTCCGAGCGCACCGCACAGCGCCGGCTCGACGCCCTGGCGGCGAAACTCGAGGTCGGCGGCGAGGCCGGCCGCGACCGCCCCCGCCAGATCGCCGCCCGCGTGATCGAGCTCGGCCTCGACCGCCGCTAGCGATCTCGACCCCGGCTGACCGGCCGGGGTCTCATATCCGTCTCGACTTGCTTTCGCCTGCCGCTCGAGGCGACCTGCCGTCGTACCCTCGGGTGAACCGGCGGGATTCGACGAGGAGGCGCAGATGATGGGACGGCGGATGCTGGCGATCGGTGCGGTGGCGGCGACGCTGGCGGCATTGCCGACGGCCGCCGGCGCGGCGACGATCACGGTGACGACCGCAAGCGATGTCTCGGCGGTCGAATGCACGCTGCGCGACGCGATCGTCGCCGCCAACACCAACAGCCCCAAAGGCGCCTGCCCAGCCGGACAGCCGGGCCCGGTGGTGGATCTGATCGACTTCTCGCTGCCGGCGCCCAGCACGATCGCGCTCGGCTCCGCCCTGCCGACGGTCACCAGTGAGGTCTCGATCGTCGGGCCGGGGGCCGAACAGCTGACGATCTCGGGCGGCAACGCGCACCGTGTCTTCAACTTCTCCCTCGCCGCGACGGCGTCGGCCTCGGGGCTGACCATCACCGAAGGGAGGGCGACGGAAGGGGCGGGGATCGAGAACAACGGGACGCTGACGCTCGAACAGGTAGCGGTGGTGGCCAACGTCGCCGGCGTGGAAGGCGGCGCCAACACGTTCCCCGAGGGTGGCGGGATCCGCAGCGGCGGCGATCTGACGCTGATGCGGAGCACGGTCAGCGGCAACATTGCGATCGGCACCGGCGGCACCAACCAGAACGCGCCGGAGGGCGGTGGCATCTTCAACAACAACGGCACCCTGATCATCGAAGAAAGCACCATCAGCGGCAACACCGCCACGGCGATCGCGGGGGCCGGGGGCACGACCAACGCGGTCGGAGGGGGCATCCTCAACAGCTCCGGGACGCTAAGCGTCGAGCGCAGCACGATCAGCGGCAACTCGGCGAGCGCGACGGGCAGCACCACCTTCAACACGGCGCAGGGAGGCGGCATCGCCGACGGCAACTCCCCTTCCACCGCGGTGAGGATCGAGAACAGCACGATCGCCGGCAACAGCGCGGCCGCCACCGGGAAAGGAAGCCTGAGCTCGCAGGGCGGCGGCCTGACCTCCTACGGATCGTCCGTCGCGATCTCCAGCTCGACGATCGTCGGCAACAGCGCCGTGACCGGCGCCAGTGTCTTCGTCTTCAAGGTGCCCACCGTCCTCAACACGATCGTCGCCGATCCGCTCGGGGGCGGCAAAAGCTGCTCGGCGCCGGTCGAATCCGGTGGCTACAACCTCGAGGACGGCACCAGCTGCGGCTTCACCAAACCCACCGACAAGCCAAAAACCGACCCGATGCTCTCGCCGGCGGGGCTAGCCGACAACGGCGGCCCGACGCCGACGATCGCGTTCCTGCCCGGCAGCCCGGCGATCAACCAGGGGCTGAGCGAACCGGGCGAGACGACCGACCAGCGCGGCCTGTCGCGCCCGGTCCTCTACCCGGGTATTCCGGTCACCAACCCCGGTAGCAACGGCGCCGACATCGGCGCCTTCGAGCTCCAAGTCCCCGTATCCCCAGCCCCTGAGGCCCCGGTCGTCCCCACGGTGCCTGCGGGCAAACCGGTGCGCGACCTCCGCGTTCGCGTTAAGTGCCCGACGGGCGCCAAGCCCGGCGGCTGCAAGTTCACGCTGCAGGGGGTCTCGGCGAAGCCGCCGAAGCCCGGGCGCAAAGGAACGGGACACGGCCGGGCCAAGAAGCCGGTCGCCGAGACCGCCGTCGCAAAGATCAAGCTCGCCCCCGGGCAGTCGGCGCTCGTCACCTTGAAGCCGAAGCCGAAGTACGCGCTCAGCCTGGAGGCCGCGACGAAGATCATCGTCCGCGAGACGGAGACCGTGAAGGGCATCACGCGCACCACCTACCGAACGCTGAGATTGGTTCCGTAGGCGTCGGGGCCTACGCCGCCCGGCCCGAGAGGACGAGCTCGGCGACGCGGTCGGAGGCCGCCGCGAGCCGGCGGAAGTAGGTGCTGCGGCTGACGTTCAGCTCCTGCATCGCGATCACGTGGCCGCCGTCGGGATCGCCAGGTCGTCCTCGCGACCGACGAAGCCTGACTCTCCGACCGGGGCGGACACGGCCGCCAATATAGGCGCGGCCGGGCCAGGCACCGGGACGGTCCACCCGTTCGGCCGGGGGCGCGATCCTCAGTGAGTGAGCTTCACCGGCCCCTTGGCGACGCACTTGCCGTGCTTCGCGACCATGCCCGGCTTGCACTTTTTCGGTTTCTTCGGTGGCGTGCCGCCGACGATCGTGACGTCGAACTCGCCGACCAGGACGTCGGTTTCGTTGCAGTAGACGTCGATCTTGTGGACGCCGTTGGTGGCGCCGCTCTGGACCAGGGCAGGCCCTTCGTAGAGCCCCGGGACTTCCTTGTCGGGCGGTTCCAGCAGCGTCGGTTCGTAGTCGTAGAAGGCGGCCGTGGTCGAGTATCGATCCTTGAGCTGCAGGCGGTCGATCATGCTGAGGTCGTAGCCCTTGCAGTTGGCGCCTTCGATCTTGACCGTGAGGTTGCTGTAACCGGCCTTCCAGGTGGTCGGCGTCATGGTCGCCGCGCCGGCGCCCGCAGCGGTGCCGGCCAGGGCCGCACAGGCGAGGACGAGAAGGACGAGGAGCGCGTGGGGACGAGCGATGGATTTCACCCGGCGATGGTCGGTGAAGCCGCCCGCGCCTTCAAGTCCCGACTTGGTCCCAACCGCTCGGCGTTCACCGCGTGGCCCGACGCGGGCCAAACGTGGCCCGGTCGGTGGCGCGGGTGTCGTTGGCGCGCACGGCCACGGATCCGAACATCGGTGCATCAACCGACCGATGCTCGAAAGGAGCCTCAGATGTCCACTCGTACCGCCATCCGCACCGTCTTCATCTCCGTCCTCGGCCTCCTGGCGCTCGCCCTGCCGGGCGCCGCCAACGCCGCCCACCGGGCCGGCGCAGTTGTCTTCTCGCAGTCCTGGACCACCACCGAAGAAGGCAAAGAAGTCGAAGGGGGCGGCCTCTTCGCCGTCCGCGACGGCCACGAGAACCAGTTGACCGAAAACCCGGGCGACTCCGAACCCTCGTTCTCGGCCGACGGCCGTACCATCGCCTTCGCCCGCGAAGGCCACATCTACACCGTCCGCCCCGATGGCTCGGGCGAGCGCCGCATCACCACCGGTGACGCGCTCGACTCGCGGCCGCAGATCTCGCCGAACGGGCGCATCATCCTGTTCGAGCGGCGCGTCGAAGAAGGCGCCCCGGCCCACCTGTACACGGTCGCGGTCGGCGGCGGCCAGGCGAAGGAACTGGCCCCGGACACGGCGGAAGACTTCGAAGCCCGCTTCTCCCCGGACGGGTCGAAGATCGTCTTCGTCCGCCGCACCGCCACCGGCAGCCCCAACGACGACATTTACTCGGTACGCCCGAACGGCACCGGCCTGACCCGCCTCACCACTACGACCCGGGTCGACGAGTTCGATCCGCGCTACTTCGCCGGCGGCATCGTCTACAGCCGCGGCAACCAGTCCGAAGGGGCGGCCGGTTACGCCGACATCTACACGATGAAGGCGAATGGGGCCAAGGTGAAGCCGCTGGTCCAGGGCGTCGGCTCGGCCTACGTCGAAGACGTCTCGCCGCAGGGTCACACGCTGATCTTCCGCCGCGATCGCGGTCTCTGGGAGAAGCAGATCGGCCCCGGCAAGGCGAAGAAGGTGGTCGAACTGGCGGACGGCTCGCAGACCAACTCGGTCTTCTCGTCCGATGGTCGCAACGTCGCGACGCTGATCGAAGACCACGGCGTCGACCAGCTGATGGCGATCAACCTGGCCAGCGGGCGCAGGACCGAGGTGGCGGACTCCTTCGAAGAAGAAGGCACGTTCGGCCCGGTGATCGACTGGCAGCCGGTTCGCTGAGCTGCGGCGGGCCGCCGGTCCGGTACGACGCGCCCAGCCGTTGAGGTGACGCCACCGGGCGGTATAACCGCCCGGTGGCAGACCTCGCCCTCGGTGACGAAGTCGCCGGATACCGAATCGACGCCCGCCTCGCCCGTGGCGGGATGGGCGTCGTCTACCGCGCCACCCACCTCGGCCTCGACCGCCCGGTGGCGCTGAAGGTGATCGCCCGCGAGCTTGCGGGCGATGCCTCGTTCCGGGAGCGCTTCCTGCGCGAGTCGCGGCTGGCGGCGCGGCTCGACCATCCGGCGGTGGTGCCGGTCTACGACTCGCGCGAGGTCGACGGCGAGCTGATCGTCGCGATGCGGCTGGTCGAGGGCGGCGACCTGCGCGGGCTGATCGACCGCACCGGGCCGCTCTCGCCGGAGCGGGCGACGGCGCTGCTCGGCCAGGTCGCCGAGGCGCTCGACGCGGCGCACGCGGCCGGGATCGTCCACCGCGACGTGAAGCCGCACAACGTCCTGGTCGAAGGCGAGCGCGCCTACCTCTCCGACTTCGGCCTCGCCAAGGCGATCGACGAGAGCGCCGCCTCGGCCGCCTCGGTCGTCGGCACCGTCGCCTACATGTCGCCGGAGCAGTGGCGCGGTGAGGCGGTCGGCCCGCCGGCCGATATCTACTCGCTCGGCTGCGTCCTTTACGAGGCGGTGACCGGCGTGGTCCCCTACGCCCGCGCCGACGCCGATCCGGCGACTACCCCGCGCCTGCCGCTCGGCCTCGAGCGCGCGATCCAACGCGCCACCGCTCCCCGCCCCGAGGACCGCTTCGGAACCGCGACCGAGCTGATCGACGCGGCCCGCGCCGGCGCCGGCGGCGCGTCGCACCCGACCCACGTCCTCGACGCCGCCGGCGATCCCCGCGCCCGCGGTCGTCCTTTCCGGCGGACGCCCGGGCGCGGTCGTCCTCACCCACCTATAGCGCCGGTTAGGTCGACCGCGGACGGAGGCACGGTGGGAAAGGTCGACCGCGGAGCCGTGAGGCGACGCTCGCTCTTGGTTGGGAGCGCGCTGGTGCTCCTCGCCGCAGTCGTTGCAGCCGTGCTCCTGCTCACCTCCGGCGGCTCGGGGGTCTCGGTCGCGGCGCCGGTCGCGATCGGCAAGCCGCCCCTCCGTATCGCCGCCGGCTCGGAGAAGATCTGGGTCCTCTCCGAACCGGAAGGGACGCTCACCCGGATCGACGCGGAAACCGACGAAATCACGGGCGCGCCGATCGACCTCGGCCAGGGCGTCGCCGCGGTCGCGGTCGGCGGCGGCTCGGTCTGGGTCACCGACTCGAAGACCGGCGAGCTCCTGCGCATCGACGACGAATCCGGTCGGGTCACCCAGCGGATCCCCGTCGGGGGCCACCCCGGCCCGCTGGTCTACGGCGGCGGCCGGATCTGGGTCGCCGACACCGACGGCGCCGGGATCACCGCCGTGAACGCCAAAGGCGGCCAGGTCGTCCGCCGTCATCTGGGCCCGCACACCGCGCCGCTCCGCCTCGCCACCGGCGCGGGCTCGCTCTGGGTCTCGAGCGCCACCACCGGCCAGGTCCACCACATCGGCCTGGCGGGATTCGCGATCGGTAAGTCGATCGCGGCGGGCCGCCACCCGGCCGGGATCACGGTCGCCGACGGCCTCGTCTGGGTCGCCGACGCCCGCTCCGGGTCGGTCATCCGCGTCGACCCCTCGGTGCAGGCCGTGAGCGGCGCCCCGATCCTGGTCGGAGAGCATCCTGGCGGCATCGACGCTGGCCCCAACTCACTCTGGGTGACGCTCGCCGGCGCCGACGCGGTCCGCCGGCTCGAACTTCCGTCCGGCGAACCGGACGGTGGCCCGATCGCCGTCGGGCCCGAACCAAGCGCCATCGCGGTCGGTGAGACGGCAGTCTGGGTCGTCAACGACGGTGACGGCTCGGTAACGCGAATCGAACCCTGACGACTAGGATCGGTGCCAGTGGCGACGCAGGATCTCGACCAGCTCTGCATCAACACGATCCGCACGCTGTCGATCGACGCCATCCAGAAGGCCAACTCGGGCCATCCGGGGACGCCGATGGCGATGGCCCCGGTCGCCTACGCGCTCTGGCAGCGCCACCTGCGCTTCGACCCGGAAGACCCGATCTGGCCCGGCCGCGACCGCTTCATCCTCTCCGCCGGCCACGCCTCGATGCTGCTCTACTCGCTGCTCCACCTGGCCGGCGTCAAGGCCGTCGACCCCGACTACGAGATCGTCGGCTCCGAAGCGGTCGCGATGAAGGACATCGAAAGCTTCCGCCAGCTCGACTCGCGCTGCCCCGGCCATCCCGAGTACCGCTGGACCTCCGGGGTCGAGACGACGACCGGGCCGCTCGGCCAGGGCATCGCCACCTCGGTCGGGATGGCGATCGCCTCGAAATGGCTGCACGCCACCTACGACCGCGACGACTCCGACCTCTTCGACTTCGACACCTACGCGCTCGCCGGCGACGGCTGCCTGATGGAGGGCGTCTCCAACGAGGCCGCCTCGCTGGCCGGCCACCTGCGCCTCGACAACCTCTGCTGGATCTACGACAACAACCACATCACCATCGACGGCAAAACGCGCCTCGCCTATGAAGACGACGTCGCCGCCCGCTTCATGGGGTACGGCTGGAACGTCACCCGGGTCGGCGACGCCAACGACCTCACCCTGCTCGACCGCGCCTTCGAGGAGTTCAAGGACGAGGAGGACCGGCCGACGCTGATCATCGTCGACAGCCACATCGGCTGGGGCTCGCCGCACAAGCAGGACACCGCCGCCGCCCACGGCGAGCCGCTCGGCGTCGAGGAGGTGAAGGAGACCAAGCGCGTCTACGGCTGGCCCGAAGACGCCCAGTTCCTCGTCCCCGACGGCGTCCGCGAGCACTTCGCCGACGGCGTCGGCAAGCGCGGCGCCGAAGCGCACGCCGCCTGGATGCTCCGCTTCGAGGCGTTCAAAGCCGAGGCGCCGGAGCTCGCCGCGCAGATCGACGCGATGCAGCGGCGCGAGCTCCCCGCCGGCTGGGACGCGGCGATCCCCTCATTCGACGCCGACGAAGCGAAGGGGATGGCGACCCGCAAGGCCTCCAACCAGGTCGAGAACGCGATCGGCGCCCACCTGCCCTGGCTGATCGCCGGCTCCGCCGACCTCACCGACTCGACCTCGGTCCGCCTCAGCTTCGACGGCGCGGTCGACCTCGAGCCGGGCAGCTTCGGCGGCCGCCAGCTCCACTTCGGCATCCGCGAGCACGAGTCGGCGGCGATCGCCAACGGGATGTCGCTGACCAAGCTGCGGCCGCTGTGGTCGACCTACCTCACCTTCTCCGACTACGCCCGGCCGGCGATCCGCCTCTCCTCGCTGATGGAGCTGCCGATCGTCCACGTCTTCACCCACGACTCGATCGGCCTCGGGGAGGACGGCCCGACCCACCAGCCGGTCGAGCAGATCGCCTCGCTGCGGGCGATCCCCGGCCTCGACGTGATCCGCCCTGCCGACGCCAACGAGGTCGCCGAAGCCTGGCGCCTGGCGGTCGACCGCCGCCACCAGCCGGTCGCCCTGATCCTCACCCGCCAGGACGTGCCGATCTTCGATCGCACGAGGTACGCCTCCGCCGCGGGCGTGCGCCGCGGCGGCTACGTGCTCGCCGACCCGCCCGAGGGCGACCCCGAGGTCATCCTGATCGCCACCGGCTCGGAGGTCTCCCTGGCTCTGGCCGCCCACGAGGAGCTCGCAGCCGCAAGAGTCCGCTCGCGCGTCGTCAGCCTCCCCTGCTGGGAGCTCTTCGACCGCCAGGACCAGGCCTACCGCGACGAGGTCCTGCCGCCGGCGATCCGCGCCCGTGTCTCGGTCGAGGAGGCCTCGACCCTCGGCTGGGACCGGTGGATAGGTCCGGAGGGTGCAATGGTAGGTATGCACACTTTTGGCAGCTCGGCGCCGCTGAAGGATGTGATGAACGAGTTCGGATTCACCCCCGACAAGGTCGCCGAGGCGGCCCGCGGCGCGATCGAGCGCGCCGCCCGGATCGAAACTTCGTAGCGAGAGAAGGAGAAAGAGAAATGAAGCCCACGCAGAAACTCCACGAGCTCGGCCAGAGCCTCTGGGTCGACAACATCACCAGGGACATGCTCCGCACGGGCACCCTGAAGGGGTACATCGACGACCTCTCGGTCACCGGCCTGACCTCGAACCCGACCATCTTCGACAAGGCGATCGGCGCGGGCGACTCCTACGACGAGCAGATCTCCCAGGTCTCAGGCGCGGCCGAGGACGACGGTGGCCCCGGCGCCAACTCCGACGAGAACGTCTTCTTCGAGCTCGCCCTTGCCGACCTACGCGACGCCACCGACCTCTTCGCCGACGTCCACGCCCGCACCGCCGGGGTCGACGGCTTCTGCAGCCTCGAGGTCTCACCGCTCCTCGCCGACGACACCGAGGCGACGATCGAGCAGGCGGCGAAGCTGCACGCCAAGGGCGATCGCTCCAACCTCTACATCAAGATCCCCGGCACCCCCGCCGGCGCCCCGGCGATCGAGGAGTCGATCTTCGCCGGCATCCCGATCAACGTCACCCTGCTCTTCGACGACCAGCAGTACCTCGCCTCCGCCGCCGCCTACATGAAGGGGATCGAACGGCGGATCGAGGCCGGGCTCGACCCGGTGGTCAACTCGGTCGCTTCGATCTTCATGTCGCGCTGGGACGTGGCGGTCGCCGAAGAGGTCCCGGCGGAGCTGAAGAACCGGCTCGGGATCGCGATCGGCGGGCGCGCCTACCGCGCCTACCGCGAGCTGCTCGCCTCGGACCGCTGGATGCGCCTCGCCAACCACGGCGCCCGCGCCCAGCGGCTGCTCTGGGCGAGCACCGGGACCAAGGACCCCGACGCCTCCGACACCCTCTACATCGAGGCCTTCGCCTCGCCGTTCACGGTCAACACGATGCCCGACAAGACGCTCGAGGCCTTCGCCGACCACGGTGAGCTCGGCGACCTGATGGACCCGACCGGGGGCAATTCCGAGGCGGTGCTGAAAGAGTTCGAAGGGGCCGGGATCGACCTCGAGGCGCTCGCCGCCCGCCTCCAGACCGAGGGCAAAGAGAGCTTCAACAAGTCCTGGGAAGACCTGCTGAAGACGATCTCCTCGAAGCGCGGGGTGACGGCCGGGTGAGCGTAACCGCCGAGGGATCGCTGCGCGAGGCGCCCGCCTGGGGGCGCCTCCAGTCCCACTTCGCCGCGCTCCGTCAGACCCATCTGCGCGACCTCTTCGCCGCCGATCCGGAGCGCGGCGAGCGGCTGGTAGCCGACGGCGCCGGGCTCTTCCTCGACTTCTCGAAGAACCGGATCACCGACGAGACGATGATGCTGCTCGGTGAGCTGGCCCGCGAGCGCGGCGTCGAAGAGCGCCGCGAAGCGATGTTCCGCGGCGAGCACATCAACGTCTCCGAGGATCGCGCCGTCCTCCACGTGGCGCTGCGGATGCCGCGCGATCGCTCGCTGATCGTCGACGGCGTCGACGTGGTCAAGGAGGTGCACGAGACCCTCGACCGGATGGGCGCCTTCTGCGAGCGGATCCGCGACGGCGAGTGGCGCGGCCACACCGGCAAGGCGATCCGCAACGTGATCAACATCGGCATCGGCGGCTCCGACCTCGGCCCGGTGATGGCCTATGAGGCGCTCCGCCACTACTCGAACCGGGAGATGACCTTCCGCTTCGTCTCCAACATCGACGGCACCGACTTCGTCGAGTCGACGCGCGACCTCGACCCACAGGAGACCCTCTTCGTCATCTCCTCGAAGACCTTCACCACGCTGGAGACGATGACCAACGCGCACTCCGCCCGCGACTGGGCGTTGGCCGGGCTCGGCGGCGAGGAGGAGGCGGTGGCGAAGCACTTCGTCGCCGTGTCCACGAACGCCGACGAGGTGACCAAGTTCGGCATCGACACCGACAACATGTTCGGCTTCTGGGAGTGGGTCGGCGGCCGCTACTCGATGGATTCGGCGATTGGGCTCTCGACCATGCTGGCGATCGGCCCGGCCCGCTTCGGCGAGATGCTGGCCGGCTTCCACGCGATGGACGAGCACTTCCAGGAGACCGACTCGGGCGCCAACCTGCCGATGATCATGGGCCTGCTGAGCGTCTGGTACGGCGACTTCTTCGGCGCCGAAACCTGCGGCGTCTTCCCCTACGACCAGTACCTGCACCGCTTCCCCGCCTACCTGCAGCAGCTGACGATGGAGTCGAACGGCAAGCACGTGACGCTCGCCGGGGAGCACGTCGACTACGACACCGGGGCGATCTTCTGGGGCGAGCCGGGGACCAACGGCCAGCACAGCTTCTACCAGCTGATCCACCAAGGGACGCGGCTGATCCCGGCCGACTTCATCGGCTTCGCCCACTCGCTGAACGAGCTCGGCGACCACCACGACAAGCTGATGTCGAACGTCTTCGCTCAGGGGCAGGCGCTGGCCTTCGGCAAGACGTCCGAGCAGGTCGAAGAAGAGGGGACGGCTCCCGAGGTCGTGCCGCACCGGGTGATGGAGGGCAACCGGCCCTCGAACACCATCCTCGCCGAGCGACTCGACCCGGAGACCCTCGGCGCCCTGGTCGCCCTCTACGAGCACAGCGTCTTCACCCAGGGGGCGGTCTGGGGGATCGACAGCTTCGACCAGTGGGGGGTCGAGCTGGGCAAGGAACTGGCAAAGGCGATCATCCCCGAGCTGGAGGCCGGCGAGGAGCCGAAGCTCCACCACGACAGCTCCACCAACGCGCTGATCCGCCGCTACCGCGACATGCGTCGAGGGGTTTAATCCGTCACAGACCCCGCCTGCGCGGGTAGTAGCGTTGCCGGCATGGCGTTCCCCGGCGCTCTTCCCCTGGCCGCGTCGGCCACGACCAACCTTTTCGCGGCGCGTGAGCAGATGGCGTTCACGCTCGCCTTCCACATCGTCCTCGCCTGCCTCGGCGTGGCGCTGCCGGCGACGATCCTGGTCGCCCACTACATCGGGCTGAAAAAGAACGACCACGACGCGATCGAGCTGGCCCAGCGCTGGGCGAAGGCGATGGCGGTCACCTTCGCCGTCGGCGCCGTCACCGGCACCGTCCTCTCCTTCGAGTTCGGCCTGCTCTGGCCCCACTTCATGGAACGCTTCGGCGCCGCCTTCGGGATCGCCTTCGGGATCGAGGGGCTCTTCTTCTTCCTCGAGGCGATCTTCCTCGCGATCTACATCTACGGCTGGAAGCGGCTGCCGCCCTGGCTCCACTTCTGGTCCGGCGTGCCGATGTTCGTCACCGGGATCGGCGGCGCCTTCTCCGTCGTCGCCGCCAACTCGTGGATGAACCAGCCGCAGGGCTTCACCCTCGACGCCGCCGGCAAGGTGACCGAAGTCGAACCGTTGAAGGTGATCTTCAACCCGGCCACCCCGTACGAGGTCCCGCACATGATCCTCGCCGCCTACATGGTGGTCGGCTTCCTGGTCGCCTCGATCTACGCGGTCGGGATGCTGAAAGGGCGCCGCGACCGGCTGCACCGGCTCGGCCTCTTGATCCCGCTGACGATCGCCTGCATCGCCACCCCGATCCAGCTCTTCGTCGGCGACACCGCGGCGCGCGCGGTCGCCGAAGACCAGCCCGCCAAGTTCGCGGCGATGGAGTGCATCCAGAAGACCGGCGGGCACCAGACCGAGTACATCGGCGGCATCTGCACCTCGAGCGGGGTGAAGCTGGCGATCCCGATCCCGGACCTCGACTCGCTGCTGGTCGGCTTCAGCCCGAACACCAAGGTGACCGGGCTGAACGAAATCCCCAACGACGAACGGCCGCCGGTCAACACCTTCATCCACCTCGCCTTCGACACGATGGTCGGGATCGGCTCGGGGCTCCTGCTGCTCGGCCTCTGGCTGGCCTACAGCTGGTGGAAAAAGCGCGACATCCCGCACACCCCGTGGTTCCTCAAAGCCGTGTCGGTGTCGGGAATCGGCGCGATCCTGGCGCTCTGGTCGGGCTGGATCGTGACCGAGGTCGGGCGCCAGCCGTGGATCGTCAACGGCTACATGAAAACCTCGGAAGCGGTGACCAACGCGAACGGCATCTGGGGCGCCTTCATCTTCACCCTGCTGCTCTACGCGGCGATCGGGACGATCGCGATCCTGGTCCTGCGGCGGATGTCGAAGCGCTGGCGCGAGGGCGGCGAGGGCACCGCCGAGGACGAACCGGCTCCCTACGGGCCTGAGGCGACCGCATGAGCACCGCCGCGGCAGTGATCCTCTGGACCGGGGCGACCTTCTACGCGATCTTCGGCGGCGCCGATTTCGGCGGCGGCTTCTGGGACCTCTTCGCCGGCAACGCGGAGAAGGGCGAGCGGCCGCGGATGACGATCCAACGCTCGCTGACCCCGGTCTGGGAGGCCAACCACGTCTGGCTGGTCTTCATCCTGGTCGTCCTCTGGACCGCCTTCCCGGATGCCTTCAGCGCGATCTTCACCACCCTCTACGTGCCGCTGGTGCTGGCGGTGCTGGGGATCGTCCTGCGCGGCTCGGGCTTCGCCTTCCGCAAGTCGGTCGAAGGGCTGCAGGAGCGCCGCGCCGCGGGTGCGACCTTTGCCCTCTCCTCGATCGTCACCCCGTTCTTCATGGGCACCGTGGTCGGCGCGATCGCGGCCGGCAACGTCCCCGCCGAAGGCCACGGCGACGCCTTCTCGACCTGGCTCCAGCCGCTGCCCCTCTTCATCGGCGCGATGTTCGTCGCCACCAGCGCCTACCTGGCGGCCGTCTTCCTGGTCGGCGACTCGCGCCGGGCGGAGGATCGCGAGATGGAGGTCTACTTCGAGAAGCGGGCCCTCGGGGCGGGTGCGGTGGCCGGCATCTTCGCCGTCGTCGGCCTGGTCGCCCTGCACTCGGAAGGCCACTACGTCTACCACCACCTGATGCACGAGGGCCTGCCGCTGGTGATCATCTCCGCCGTCTGCGGCGTGGGGATGCTGGTCGTGCTGGCGACCGGCGGGCGCCTGCTGCTGCGGCCGCTCGCGGCCCTTGCCGTGGTCGCGGTGATCTGGGGCTGGTTCGTCGCCCAGTTCCCCTACCTGCTGCCGACTTCGCTGAAGATCTCAGAAGCCGCCGCACCCGATGCGACCCTGAGCGCGATCTTCGTCGTCTTCGGGATCGCCTGCGTCCTGGTCCTACCCGCGCTGTTCCTCCTCTACTTCCTGGCCCAGTCCGACTACCTGGAACACGACCACTGAGCTGTTCCTTATGGTCGCCACGCGACCATAAGGAACAGCGGAAGGCGATCGACTAGCGTGCCGCGCGATGCCTGACGCGATCAAAGCCGTTTTGTGGGACATCGACGGCACCCTCCTCACCACCGGCGGGGCCGGGGCGGTCGCCTGGCAGCGGGCCTTCGAGGAGCTCTACGGGGTGGAAGCGAACATCGACGAACACACCCGCGCCGGGATGACCGACCCGGAAATCACCGAGATCATCTTCAACGAGGTGGTCGGCCACGAGGGGTCGGCGGAGGAACGCGCCAAGGTGGTCGCCAAGTACCTCGAGCACATGCCCGACGCGGTCGCCCAATCGAAGGGCTACCGAGTGATGCCGGGGATCGCCGAGATCCTGCCCCGCCTGGCCGAGGCGGGGATCGTCCAGGGCGTCGTCACCGGCAACGTCGAGCCCGCCGCCCGGATCAAGCTCGCCCGCGGCGACCTCGACAAGTACTTCAGCTTCGGCGGCTACGGCTCCGACGACCGCGACCGGGTCAAGGTCACCGAACGGGCGATCGAGCGCGGGGGAGAGGTCCTCGGCACCCCCCTCGACCGCGCCGCGACGATCTCCGTCGGCGACACCCCCCGCGACGTCACCGCCGGCCACGGCGCCGGCATCCGCGTGGTCGGCGTCGCCACCGGCGCCTACTCGGTGGCCGAACACGAAGAGGCGGGCGCCGACTGGGCGATCGCCGACGTGACGGAGGGCTTCCCGGTTTAGGTCCTACCGCGGCGCGAATCGGGGCGAGTGCGGTCGGGGACGGGTGGCCCGGGCGTCTCGGAGGCGACCCGGGCAGGCTGTGGCCGCCTCCGAGACGCCCGGGACGGTCCATTTCGGGAGGGGGACAAACTTCGGTGCGCGACCCGGGAGGGTCGATCGCGCGCTGCAAGCCCTGATGTTGCTATAGGCACATCAGGGCTTGCAGCGCGTGTCCGGGGCCTATGTAGGAGCCCGAAGGCGCACGTCCCTGCGCCAGAAGGGCCCCGCTTCCTCACGGGCGCCC
>DATEDJ010000051.1:0-11784 GCA_035281725.1 Solirubrobacterales bacterium | reverse complement strand
GGGCCGCCACGAGACGCCCGGGGCCCGCCGTCCCCGGCCGCCCGGGCCACGAGCCCCCGCCATCCCACCTTGCTGCCCAGCGGTGCGTTCGCACTTAACCGCGGATAGCGCGGCAAACTGCGAACTCACCCGTCGCGGAATCAACCATCTAAGGCCGCGTCGCCCGCTCGAGGGCGTTGATCACCGACTCGTAGTTGCGGCCGGTGGCGCGGGTCATGCCGATCTCGCAGGTGCGGTTGCTCGACAGGTAGGCGTCGAAGCGGCCGGCGGCGACCTCGCTCGCCTCGGCGCGCGTGGCCGAGGCGGTCAGCTCGGGGCGGGAGATGCCGCGGTCGCCGGCGAAGCCGCAGCAGGTTCCCGTCGGCGGCAGGTAGACGTCGTCGGCGAGCGCCGCGGCGAGGGCGGCGAGGCGCGCGTCGTGGCCGAGGCGGTGGGTGGCGCAGGTCGGGTGGATCGCCGCCGCGTCGACCTTGCTGGTGATCTCGAGGGCCGGTAGCAGCCGGTCGTGCGCCCAGGCGACCGAGTCGAGGATGGTCAGCTTCGCCAGGTGCTCGGCGTTGCCTTCGCTCAGCGTCCCCTCCCCCGGTTCGACGATCTGCCCGGTGCAGGAGGCGGCGTCGACGACGATCGGCAGGGCGCCTTCGCCGCTCCACTCCCAGAGGCGCTCGACCAGCTCGTTGGCCTTGTGGCGGTGCGCCGCGCCGTAGCCTTTCGAGCTCCACGGCAGCCCGCAGCAGTTGCCCGCCACGTCGGCCGGGATCCAGACCGGCAGCCCGGCCCGCGCCGAGACCGCGACCAGCGCCTCGACCGGCCCGCCGCCGAAGATCCGGTTGGTGCATGAGGGGACGTAGACGGCGGCGGCGCCCTCACGCGTCGTCCCCGGCAGGCGCGCCCGCGCCGGGCCCGGCAGCGCCCGCCCTTTGCGGGTCCGCCGCGCCACCCCGCCGCCCACCCGCAGCGCCGTCCGCGAGGCCGACTCGACCGTTGCCCACCGTTTCGCCGTCGCCAGTGCCGCCCGCTCGGCGCGGGCGGTGTGGCGCTCGGCCCGCATTTCCTTGACCAGCTTGCCGGTGTCGATCCCGACCGGGCAGGCGAGCTGACAGGAGCCGTCGGCGGCGCAGGTGGCCAGCGCCTCGTAGCCGAGTTCGTCCAGCAGCGCCTCCTGCACCGGCGAGCCGGTCGGCTGGCGGGCGATCTCCCGGCGCAGCACGATCCGCTGGCGCGGCGTCGTGGTCAGGTCGCGACTCGGGCAGACCGGCTCGCAGAAGCCGCACTCGACGCACCGCGTCGCCGACTCCTCGATCGGCGGCTGCGTCTTCAGGTTGCGCAGGTGGACGCCGGGGTCGCGATTGAGGACGACGCCGGGCGAGAGCACCCCGTCCGGATCGGCCAACCGCTTCACCCGCCACATCAGCTCGGTCGCCTTGGCCCCCCACTCGCGCTCCACATAAGGGGCCATGTTGAGGCCGGTCCCGTGCTCGGCCTTCAGCGAGCCGTCGTACTTCTTCACGATCAGCCCGACCAGCCCCTCCATGAACGACTCGTAGCGCTCCAGGTCCTCCGGCTTGGAGAAGTCCGGGGTGAGCATGAAGTGGAGGTTCCCGGCGCTCGCATGGCCGGCCACCCCGGGCAGGAACTGATGCTCGATCAGGAGCGCCTGCAGGTCCCGCGCGCACTCGGCGATCTGGGCGGGCGGCACGCAGACGTCCTCGAGGATCAGCGAGGTCCCCGGCAGGCGCAGCTGGCCGACCAGGCCCTGCAAGCCCTCGCGGACGCGCCAGGCCATCTCGACCTCCTCCGGCTCGCGCGTGAACCGCGGGGCGGCGATCGTCTCGTGGGAGGCGACGATCGCGAGCGCCCGCTCGACCTGCGCGTCGAGCTCCGCCTCCGTCTCGCCGCCGAACTCGACCAGCAGCGCCGCCGTCGCCGGGTCGAGCTCCTTCCACTCCTGCGGCGCGCCGACCATGTTCCAGGCGGCCGTGATCAGCGCCGGGGCGACCATCAGCTCGACCGCGGTGGCACCGCTTGCGACCAGCTCGCCGACCGGCTCGACGGCGCGGTCGATGTCCGGGAAATGGATCCAAGCGGTGGTCGTCAGCGGCGGCTGTGGCACGGTGTCGAAGACGACCTCGGGGATGTAGGCGAGCGTCCCCTCCGAGCCGATCAGCAGGCGGCGGAAGATCTCCAGCGGCTCGTCGGCGTCGAGGAAGGCGCAGAGCCGGTAGCCGGTCGTGTTCTTGATCTCGAACTTGCGCTTGATCCGGGCGGCAAGCTCGGCGTCGGCGCGGATCTCGTCGCGGATCGCCGCCAGGCCCGCCGCCAGCTCCGGCTCGGCCGCCTCGAAGGCCGCCGCGGCGCCGGGCGCGGCGGTGTCGATCCGGGTTCCCGAGGGGAGGACGAAGGTCAGCGAGCGCAGGGTCGAGTAGGAGTCCTTGGTCACCCCGCAGCGCATGCCGCCCGAGTTGTTGGCGACGACGCCGCCGACGGTGGCGACGTCGGTGCTGGCCGGGTCGGGGCCGAGCCGACGGCCGTACGGGGCGAGGACCTTGTTGGCGTGGCCGAGGATCGTCCCGGTGCCGACCCGCAGCGCGGCGCCGTCCTCTTCGACGGTCAGCCCGCCGAAGTGGCGGCGGACGTCGACCAGGATCCCCTCGGTCTGCCCCTGCCCGTTGAGGCTGGTGCCGCCGGAGCGGAAGGTGACCGGGATGCCCCGCCGGCGGCCGAAGGCGAGCAGCTTGGCGACATCGTCGACCTCCTTGGCCATCACCACCGCCTGCGGGAAGAGGCGGTAGGGGCTGGCGTCGGAGGCGTACTTGACGAGGTCGCCGGGCCGGGCGAGGACGCGGTCGGCGCCGAGCAGCTTCTCCAGTTCGCCGCGCAGCGGCTGGGCGATCCCGGCGGCGAGGGCGTCGGGGGCGCGGTCCGGAGACGGCTCGCGGGTCGGAGGCGTGAGCGCCGCCGGGCCGCGGTCGAGCAGCGAGCGCAGGCCGACGGCCATCGCCTAGAAGAGGGCCATCCCCGGCGCGACCGGGACTTCGACCAGCTCCGGCTTCGACGAGGCAAGCGCGGTGGCGAGGGCACCGGCGACCCCGTCGCGGTCGGCGGCGCGATGGGCGGTGACGCCGTACCCCTCGGCGACCGCGGCGACGTCGAGCTTCGGCAGGTCGAGCCCCGGAGCGTTGGTGATCTGCTCGACTTCGGCGAACCACTTGAGGATCGCGTACTCCTCGTTGCGCAGGACGAGGAAGGTGACCGGCACCTCATAAGCGACGGCGCTCCAGAAGGCGGTGATCGCGTACTGGGCCGAGCCCTCGCCGAGCACGCAGACGACCGGACGGCTCGGCTCCGCCATCTGCACGCCGATCGAGGCGGCGAGGCCGAAGCCGAGGCCGCCGCCGGCGCTGAAGTAGTAGGAGCCGGGGCGCGAGAGGCGCAGCTGGTTGCGCAGGGCGAGGGTCGAGGAGGGCGACTCGAGGACGACGATCGCGTCCTCGGGGAGCGCCTCGCGCAGGGCGCCGTGGACGGTCGAGGCGTTCAGCGGGTCGGTCAGCTCCATCTCCCCCGGGCCGGGGTTAGGCTCCGGTGCCGGGCGGCTCGACTCGGGGACCGCCTCGACCAACGCCGCCAGGGTGAGGCCGACGTCGGCGACGATCGCGTCGCCCATCGGCGCCCGGACGGCCTCGTCGGGATCGGAGGTGATCGCGACCAGGCGGGCGCCCTCGGGCAGCAGCGGGCCCGGGATGTGGGGGTAGTAGGGGAAGACGGAGGAGCCGATCACGACGATCAGGTCGTGGCCCTCGAGGGTCTGGCCGACCGGGCCGATCGCGGGCGGCAGGACGCCGCGGAAGTTCGGGTGGTTCTCGGGGAAGCCGAGGCGCACGCCGCCGGTCGCGGGCGAGGCCCAGACCGGGAGGCGCTGGCGCTCGGCGAGGGCGACGGCGCTGTCCCAGCCGCCGGTGGTGTCGATGTCGGGGCCGGCGACGAGGACCGGGTTGGCCGCCGCGTCGAACTCCGCCGCCAGGGCGGCGACCGCCGCCGGGTCGGCGACGGCGCGGCCGCTCACCTTGCGGGTCACCGCGTGGCGGGCGTCGGCGGCGTCGACCTCGACGTCCCAGTCGTCCATCGGCAGGCTGACGAAGACCGGGCCGCGCGGGGCGAGCCCGGCGAGGTGGGTGCCATGGGCGAGCGCCAGCGGCACGTCCTCGGCGCGCGGCGGCTCGTAGCTCCACTTGACCAGCGGGTGGGGCATGCGGGTCGCGTCGCGGTTGGTGAGGTTCGCCTGCAGGGTGATCTGGGCGCGCGCCTGCTGGCCCGCGGTGATCAGCAGCGGCGAGTGGTTGGCCTGGGCGTTGAAGATCGCCCCCATCGCGTTGCCGACCCCCGGCGCGGTGTGCAGGTTGACCACCGTGGTGCGGCCTGAGGCCTGGGCGAAGCCGTCCGCCATCCCGACCACCACCGCCTCCTGCAGGCCGAGCACGTAGCGGAAGTCTGCCGGGTAGTCGGCCAGCATCGGCAGCTCGGTCGAGCCCGGGTTGCCGAAGATCGTCGTCATCCCCTGCTCCCGGAACAGGTCGAACGTGGCCTCGCGAACGGTCGGCATCGGCGGCACCCTATCCGCTACTGGAATGATTTCCACTGAGCGATCATCGGCCGCGATACTACATAGATCCATGTAGCGGTTCATGGGACAGACCGTGCAGCGGGGCCGCCGGGTCAAGGAGGCGGCGGTCGATGTCGATTTCTTGAGGGTGAACGAGGAGACCTTCTGGATCGACGCGGTCGGCGCGCCGGGCCCGACGGGCGGGCACTTCGCGCCGAGCGCGACCGAGGTCGTCGACGACACAGCCCGCGGCGAGGCGACCGTCGCGCACCGCGTCGCCGGGCTCGCCCTGCTCTGCGTCGTCCTCTTCGGGCTCGCGACCCTGGTCGGCTTCGCCGCCGAAGCGTACGCCGCGCCCACGGCCGCGACCGCCGCGACGCCGACCACGACCCTCGCGCCCCCCGGGCCGATCCGCACGGTCCGGACCCCCGGCACCCTGGTCGAAATCCCCGCCGCGATCCCGCACGAAGAAGGCGACATGGTCGACAGCCGCATCGTCCCCGACCTGCGCTGGATCGCCGCCCGCTATCCGATCTTCATCACCGACGGCTACTCCGGCCCGCTTCCCGACGGCGAGCACATCGGCTGCGACGAATGCCACGCCTCCGCCTCCGACCACCTCAACGGCCTCGCGGTCGACCTCGTCCCGACCGAACCGACCTCCACCTGCGGACCGAACTGGGCGCCGATCACCGCCCTCGCCCTCTGGGCCGAGCCGGAACAGGAAAAACCCGTAGCCCCGTTCCGCTGGGTCGGCTACGAAGGCGACGCCGGGCACGGCTGCGGCAATCACCTCCACCTCTCCTGGAACCACGCGCCGGCGAAACCGTACGAACTTGCCGAATGGGTCGAAGTCTTCCCCGTCGCCCCCGGCACCGCCCGCAAGCCGCGTCGCAAGAAGGCCACGCCGAAGGGCCCGGAAGGCGGCGTCGTCCAGACCACCACCGGCGGCGTCGGCACCCACTCCTCCTAGCCGCCGGGGGGGGCGCGTTCGCAGAAATCACCGCATACCGGTGATAAGTGCGAACGCACTCGCGAGGGCGAGGCCAGGGCGGGCGCTTGCGCCTAGGATTCGCGCCGGTGGCCGCCCCGCGGAGAACGCTCGCGCTGTTCCTACTCGCGCTCAGCGCGGCGCTCCTCCCCGGTTGCGGCGGCAGCTCGACCAAGGACGAGCACCAGCCGGTCGCCTGCCGCGAAGGCGTCGGGGTCTATCTGAACGCCCTGCGGGCGGCGCCCGGGGAAGTGATCCTCGCCGGCGAGACGCCGATCTCCGGCTGCCTCGTCCCCGCCGCCGAAGAAGGCGAACTGGCCGACCTGGGCGAAGCCGCGCTCGCCGCGGCGACCAAGCTGAACGCCCAGGCGCGGGCCGAACCGGACGGCCCGGCGGCGCTCCAGCTCGGCTACCTGCTCGGCGCGATCGCCCGCGGCAGCGAGGAGACCGAAGGCGTCCACGCCGAGCTGCTCCGCCGCCTCACCGTCGCCGCCCGCTACGCCCCCGACAGCGAACCGCTGTCCCAGCGCTTCCTCGCCGCCTACGAAAAGGGCTTCGCCGCCGGCCACGACCACGGCTGAGCAGGCCGTCGGGAGCCGCGGCGCAATACGCTTGAACCTCCCGCATAGATGCTTCGAATTCCCCATAGAGACACCACGGAGGCAGAACTTGAGCGTTGACGCAGAGACCAGTCCGAGCGAGCAGCTCTGGGGTGGCGAGACCACCAAGGCAGTCGACAACTTCCCCGTCTCCGGCGAGCGCGTGCCGGTGCCGGTGGTGCGTTGGCTCGGCCGGATCAAGTCCGCCGCGGCCACGGTCAACGGCGAGCTCGGCAAGCTCGACGCCGACCTGGCGCAGAAGATCGCCGCGGCCGGCGCCGCCGTCGCCGAGGGCGAACATGACGACCAGTTCCCGATCGACGTCTTCCAGACCGGCTCCGGCACCTCGTCGAACATGAACGCCAACGAGGTGATCGCCAACCTCGCCGGCGACGGCGCCCACCCGAACGACCACGTCAACATGGGCCAGTCCTCCAACGACGTCTTCCCCAGCGCCGTGCACCTGGCTGCGCTCGACGAGGTGACGCATGACCTGCTGCCCGCGATGGGGGCGCTCGAGGACGCGCTCGACGCCAAGGCGAAGGAGTTCACCGACATCGTCAAGGCGGGCCGCACGCACCTCATGGACGCGGTCCCGGTCACCCTCGGCCAGGAGTTCGGCGGCTACGCCGCGCAGGTGCGGCTCGCGGTCCAGCGGGTCGAGGCGACGCTGCGGCGGGTCGGCCAGATCCCGCTCGGCGGCACCGCCACCGGCACCGGCCTGAACACCCACCCGGAGTTCGCCTCGAAGGTGCGCGAGAAGCTCGCCGCCGACACCGGCCTGGCGATCTCGGCGCCGCTCGACCCGTTCGAGGCGCAGGGCAACCGCGACGCGCTGGTCGAGCTGTCGGGTGCGCTGAAGGTCTACGCCGTCTCGCTCAACAAGATCGCCAACGATCTGGCGCTGATGGGCTCCGGCCCGCGGGCGGGGCTCGCCGAGCTGCGCCTGCCGGAGCTGCAGAAGGGCTCCTCGATCATGCCGGGCAAGGTCAACCCGGTGATCCCGGAGGTCGTGATCCAGGTCGCCGCCCAGGTGATCGGCAACGACGCGGCGATCACGATCGGCGGCATGCAGGGCCAGTTCGAGCTGAACGTGCGGGTGCCGCTGATCGCCCGCAACCTGCTCGGCTCGATCAAGCTGCTGGCGAGCGCCACGCGCCTGCTCGACGAGAAATGCGTGCAGGGGCTGCAGGCGAACGAGGAGATGACCGAGCGCCACGCCGAGGCCACCTTGGCGACGGCCACCGCGCTCAACCCCCACATCGGCTACGACGCCGCGGCGGCGATCGTCAAGGACGCCGCCGACTCCGGCCGCCCCCTGCGCGAGGTCGCCCTCGAGCACGGCGTCTCGGTCGAGACCCTGGACGAGGCCCTGGACCACCGCAAGATGGCCCGCCCGCACGACCAGGACTGATGCGCCCGGGGAGCGCTTCGTTAACCCTGAAGCGTGACGAAGCGCTCCCCGGTCAGCTCATACACCGCGAAGGCCGGGCCCTCGCGGGTGTTGTTGCCGGAGTCCTTGACGCCGCCGTAGGGCATCTGATCGGCGCGGTAGGAGGGGACTTCGTTGACCATGATGCCGCCGAACTCGAGGGTTTTGCCGGCCTCGATCGCGCGGCCGAGGTCGCGGGTGAAGACACCCGCCTGGAGGCCGAACTTGGAGTCGTTCGCCATCTCGAGGCCTTCGGAGAACTTGTCGAAGGTGTCGATCGTGGCGACCGGTCCGAAGACCTCCTCGCACCAGACCTTCGCGTCTTTCGGGGCGCCGCGTAGCAGGGTCGGGGCGAGGCAGCGGCCCTCGTCGACCAGCTCGCCGACGACGATCAGCTCGGCGCCGGCGGCGACCGCCTCGTCGATCCAGTCCTTGACCCGGTCGCGGTCGGCGGGGGTGATCAGCGGGCCGTCGTCGGTGCTCGGGTCGAGCGGGTCGCCGACCTTCAGGTTTTCGATCTTCGCCACCAGGCGCTCGGTGAAGCGGTCGGCGATCACGGCGTGCAGCAGAATCCGCTGGATCGAGATGCAGACCTGGCCGGCGTGGGCGAAGGCGTGGATCTGGGCCTTGTCGGCGGCGGCTTCCCAGTCGCCGTCGTCGTTGACGATCAGCGGCGCGTTGGAGCCGAGCTCCAGGTTCACCTTCTAGTGCGGGGCCTTGGAGCGGATGCCCCAGCCGACCGGAGCGGAGCCGGTGAAGGTGATCGCACCGACCAGCGGGTGCTCGACGATCGCCTTGCCGACCTGCGAGCCGGGCCCGGGGACGACGTTCAGCCAGCCCTCCGGCAGGCCCGCCCCGCCCAGGATCTCGACCAGCTTGATCGCCGTGATCGGGGTCTGCCCGGCGGGCTTCAGCACCACCGCGTTGCCGGCCGCGATCGCCGGGCCGAGCTTGTGGGTGACCAGGTTCAGCGGGAAGTTGAAGGGCGAGATCGCGCCGACCACCCCGTAGGGGACGCGGAGCATCACGCCGAGCTTGCCGACGCCGCCGGCCGAGGCCTCCATCGGCACCGTGCCGCCGGTCAGCTTGCGCGCCTCGACCGCGCTGACGGTCAGCGTGTCGACGCAGCGGGTCGCCTCGACCGTGGCGGTCTTCAGCGGCTTGCCCGCCTCGGCGGCGATCGTCCGGGCGAGGTCGTCGACCCGCTCGCGGACAAGCGCGGCGGCACGGTCGAGCACCGCGGCGCGCTCATGCCGGCGGAAGTCGGCGGTCTCGGCGCGCGGGGTGCGAAGCGGAAGGGCAGGGCCGCAACCACCGCTGGGCGCCGCCGCCCGCGGCCCGCGCCGCGACTCCCGCGCGCCGCCGCTGTTGATGTGATGCAGCCGTGGCCCTCCCCCGCCGCCCGCATATCTCCCTGCTCGCGCTGCTCACGGCGCTCCTCTGCGCGCTCGGTGCGACGGCCGCCGCCGCGCGCGCCCAGGTCAACTGGGTCGTCTACGGGCACGGCTTCGGCCACGGGGTCGGGATGAGCGCCTACGGCGCCTACGGCTACGCCCTCCACGGCAAGGGCTACAAGTTCATCCTCGGCCACTACTACCCGGGCACCGCGCTGGGGCAGATCTCCGGTCCCAACATCGTCCGCGTCCTGCTCGGCGTCACCCCCGGCGACGTCACCTTCACCGAAGCGACCAGCGCCTGCCGCACCAAACTCGAACCGACCCGCACCTATGAGGCGCACCGGCTCGGCAACACCATCATGCTGCGCTCGTCGGCCGGCAAGCCGCTGGCGAAATGCGGGGCGACGCTGCGGGCCGCCGGGGCGGGCGTGATCAACATCGTCGGGGTCGGCCGTTATCGCGGCGCGCTGGAGACGGTGGTCAACGAAAGCGGCGAACTGAACATCGTCAACGCGCTCTCCATCGACAACTACGTCAAAGGCGTGATCCCGAACGAGTCGCCGCCCTCCTGGCCGATGGCCGAGCTAAAGGCGCAGGCGGTCGCCTCGCGCTCCTTCGCCCTCACCGCCGGCCGCGAAGGTGACGGCTTCGACCTCTATTCCGACACCCGCAGCCAGGTCTACAAAGGTCTCGAATCGGAGTACACGACCTCCAACGAAGCCGAGGAACAGACCGCGGGCCAGGTGCTGATGTACGAAGGGAGGATCGCCGAGACGCTCTTCTCCGCCTGCTCCGGCGGCAAAACCGAGAGCATCCAGAACGTCTTCGGCACCGCGATCCCTTACCTGGTCGGCGTCCCCGACCCCTACGACAGCCTCTGCCCGCTCCATGAATGGACCTTGAAAATGACCGGTCCCGAAATCAGCGAAAAGCTCTCCGGGCTGCTCGAGGGGCGGCTGATGAAAGTCGTGATCACGAAGACCGGCTACTCGCCGCGGATCATCGAAGCGAAGCTCTACGGGACCGGCGGCGTCACCACCGTCACCGGCGAACAGCTGGAGGTCGCGCTGGGCGGCTACTCGACCTGGATGACCTTCGAAAAGGTCGTCAGCAAGTGAGCTAGCCTCGGCGGATGCGGATCTTCCTCGCCGGGGCGAGCGGCGTGATCGGGCGGCAGCTGGTCCCGCTCCTGGTCGAGAAGGGCCACACGGTGGCGGGAACGACCCGCTCGGAGCGCAAGGCGGAGATCGTGCGTGGGCTCGGCGCCGAGCCGGTGGTGGTCGACGTCTACGACACGGGCGCGCTCCGCGACGCGATCTGCGATTTCTGCCCCGACACGGTGATGCACCAGCTCACCGACCTCCCCGACGACGCGGCCCAGATCGGCACCAGCCGCGAGGCGAACGCGCGGATGCGCGAGGAGGGGACGGCGAACCTCGTCGCCGCCGCGCGTGCGGCGGGCGCGAGCCGCTTCATCGCCCAGAGCATCGCCTGGGACCTGGCGCCGGAGTTCGCCGCGCGGCTCGAAGAGCACGAGCGGATGACGCTCGGCTACCACGACGTTGGCATCGTCCTTCGCTACGGCCAGTTCTACGGCCCCGGGACCTACTTCGAGGAAGACCCACCCGAGCCACCGCGGATCGAGGTCGGCGAGGCGGCGCGCCGAACGCTGCGCACCCTCGACGCCCCGACGGGGGTAGTGACGATCACCGAGTGACCGGCGCAGTGCTCCACAGCCCCGAGCGCGGCGTGGGGACTTAGTCGGTCATAGACCGAGTTTCGCTCCGCAACGTGGGGATTGACGAGGGCCGCGGGCGGTGCGGCTGGGGACGGGTAGGGATTCCGGCCCGTGCGGTCAGCGGCGTTCCACTGTTCCTTATGCGCCCTATAGGGCGCATAAGGAACAGCTGGCGGGATGGGCCTGGTGAGGGTCCGGGCCGGGGGTTCGGGGCCCCTGCGGCCGGGGACGGTGTCGTTCGGGCCCCTGCGGCCGGGGACGGCAGACCCGGGCGTCTCGGAGGCGACCCGGGCAGGCTGTGGCCGCCTCCGAGACGCCCGGGTCGGGAGGTCTGCGGGAGGGGCCGTCACAGGGATGTGGCGCCTGCGGGGAGGGACGACGCAGGGACGGGGCGTCTGCGGGGAGACGCCGGGGTCCCGTGAGGAAGACGGGCGGATCCGTGAGGGAGATGCCGGGAACCTCACGGAGACGTGCGCCCTCGCGGGGACCCCGCGCCGGCCCGCGGGGTGCGTTCGTCGCTTTTCCCATATACGGCAACAAGCGACGAACGCACCGAGGGCCTCGGGCCCTCCGTGACCTCTCCCTCACGTCGCCGTGACGTTCCCGGCTTCTCCCTCACGGATCCGTCAGCACTTCCGCACCCCGGTCCCCGCAGGCGCCCCGCACCCTCTCCGTCCCCCCGTGACCCGGCCATCTCGCGGCGGCCACAGCCTGCCAGGGCCGCCGCGAGATGGCCGGGTCCCTTCCCCGTCCCTTCCCCCGTCCCTTCCCAGCCTCCCAACCCTCCGCCGTTCCTTATCCCTGCATATGGGAGACAACGAACAGCGGAACGCCTAGCGCACCCCGAACGCGGCGGCGACCTGGCCGCGCGGGTTCGCGGAACCCCCTAGACCCTGATCGTGATGACGTCGCCGTCCTGCACGACGTAGTCGCGGCCCTCGACCCTCAGCACGCCTTTGTCCCTTGCCGCCACGTAGCCGCCCTGCTCGACCAGCTCGGCCCAGCCGATCACCTCGGCTTTGATGAA
>DATEDJ010000050.1:0-16656 GCA_035281725.1 Solirubrobacterales bacterium | reverse complement strand
CATGTGGGGCCGGTCGCCGAGCAGGGCTCGACGGTCTACCTGCGGCCGGAGACGGCGCAGGGGATCTTCATCAACTTCAAGAACGTCCTCGGCTTCGCCCGCAAGAAGCCCCCGTTCGGGATCGCCCAGGTCGGCAAGTCGTTCCGCAACGAGATCACCCCGGGCAACTTCATCTTCCGCACCCGCGAGTTCGAGCAGATGGAGATGGAGTTCTTCGTCCCTCCCGCCGACGCCGAGCGCTGGTACCGCGAGTGGATCGAGATCCGCGAGCGCTGGTACACCGACCTCGGCATCCGCGCCGACCACCTGCGCATCCGCGCCCACGACGCCGACGAGCTCTCCCACTACTCCTCCGGCACCAGCGACGTCGAGTACCTCTTCCCAATCGGCTGGTCGGAGCTGGAGGGGATCGCCAACCGCGGCAACTTCGACCTCACCCAGCACGCCAAATTCAGCGGCGAGAAGCTCGAGTACTTCGATCAGCAGACGAAGGAGCGCTACGTCCCCCACGTGATCGAGCCGGCCGCCGGCGCCGACCGGGCGACGCTCGCCTTCCTCGTCGACTCCTACGAGGTCGAGGAGGTCGAGGGGCGCCAGCGGACCGTGCTGCGCCTGCACCCGCGCCTGGCGCCGGTCAAGGTCGCCGTCCTCCCGCTGGTCTCCAAGGAGGGGATGCCGGAGAAGGCGCGCGAGATCTTCCAGGACCTGCGCAAGCGCCTCCCCGCCGAGTTCGACGAGGGCGGCTCGATCGGCAAGCGCTACCGCCGCCAGGACGAGATCGGGACCCCGTGGGGGATCACCGTCGACGGCGAGACGATGGAAAACGACACCGTCACCCTGCGCGATCGCGACTCCTTGGAGCAGATCCGCGTGCCGATCGAGGGCCTCGGCGACGAGCTGGTGCGCCGCCTCGAATCTCCCTGGCAGAGCCCGAAGCTCGCGAATTAGCGGCTTTCCTACGCCTGGTTACCAATATTGGGTACGCGCGCGAAATTTCGCGCGCAGGAGGTCAAGTTCGGTTACAGAATGGTCGACAAGGTCTCGATTCCGTTTCCGACTCGTCTGATTGGAGCCCCGCCGTGGCATATGAGATGGACATCCCGAACAGCGACCAGAAGGCCAAGGTCCGTAGCCCGTGGGCAGTGGCTCTGCTGCCGATCATCACGCTCGGGATCTACCACCTGGTCTGGTGGTACAAGATCAACAAGGAGATGAAGGCGTTCGGGGAGGCGCGCGGTTACGACCTCGGGCGCAAGCCGATGAACTCGCTGCTCGCGCTGTTCCCGGGCGGGATCATCATCATCCCGGCGCTGATCACCTACTGGAACGGCACCAAGCGAGTCCAGGGCACCTCGGCGCTGGTCGGCCGCGAGCCGGTCAACGGGTGGCTGGTGCTGGTCCTCTACCTGCTGCTCGCGCCGGCGATGTGGGCTTACCTGCAGGTCTCGCTGAACCACGTCTGGGAGCAGGAGCTGAGCGCCGCCCCGGGCGAGAAGGCGCCGCCACCGGCCGACACCGACGCGATGCCCCCGAAACTCCAGGGCACCTGAGCCGACCCTAGTTCGCCAGGAACACTTCGACAGCGGCCGCGTCGGCTTCCAGCCGGCCGGCCGCTTTTTTCGTCACCCGCTCGAGATGTTCGATCTCCACCTTGCCCTTGGGGAGGCGCCAGGTGGCGACGGCCCGGCCTTTGACCAGGGCGAAGGGGCGGAAGATGCCGTTGTTGGTGACGAGGAGCTTGTGCTCGCCGACGATCCGCTCGCGCGAGGCCCAGCCGAGGAGGATCGGATCGAAGGCTCCGAGGAGGCGCGGCTCGGGGAGCGGCGCCGGCTCTTCACGTTTACGCAGGTCGACCAGGCCGTCGCCGAGGTCGACGGTCCGGCGGGAGATCGCGGCGAGCCCGGCGCGGGCGTCGCCCAGCGGCAGCCCCGCCCAGCGGGCTAGGTCGGCGTCGGTGGCTGGGCCGTGGCCGACCAGGTAGCGGCCGGCCAACTCGGCTAGGGACGCCTTGCGGGAGGGGCCCGGGTGGACCCCTTCTCTCACGAACCGCGGGGAGGTTCGTTCAGGGGTCCACCCGGGCCCCATCACGGGCGCTAGCCAATCGCGCGTCAGGACGAATGCGTGCTCCTTGCCGATCATCGGGCCGCGGACGCAGACGCCCTGGAGCGAGGCGTAGAAGAGGATGTGGATGAGGGCCTGGCCGGCGGTCGGGACGTCGGCGGAGTCGAGTGCGTCGCGGAGTTCGGCGCGGGTGCGCGGCCCATCCTCCAGCGCTCGCGCGACGACCTCGACGCCGCGATCAGCGCGGTCTCCCACGCCAGTCTGCTGAAGGCGCCGACGGCACGAGGTCCAGAGCGGCGGCGTGGTCAACGCCTGGAGCAGCGGATAGTCCTCCGCGCGGATCAGATGCAACGTCCCACGGTTGACCCAGGTGACGATCAAGCGCCGTTCATCCAGCGCCCGATCGACATCCGACGCCACCAGCCCCTCACTCCGCGCCCGCACCGCCAACCGCGCCCCCCGCGCATCCTGCCCCTGAATCGCCAGCAACCGCTCAGCTACGTCAGCAGCATCACGTGCAGGTCTGGTCGCCAGCCCCTGCGCCGTCAACCGCGCCGCGTGCACCGCGCTCCCCCGCACGCGCCTGTCAGGAGGTCGGATGGACCCCTGAACGAACCTCCCTGCTGTTGTGAGAGAAGGGGTCCATCCGACCTCCTCCCCGCAAGCTCAGCCCTTGCCGGAGAGCAAATTCCACGCCCGCCGCCAAAAACTCGGCCCCGGCTCGCCCGCGACGTCGTCCGGCGAGATTTCGATCGAGCCCGGATTCTTCCCCGGCTTGGCCAGTTTCGCCGCCTCGGCCGCGTCGATCGTCAGCACGACGCCGTTCTCGTAGATCCCCTCGACCTCGGGCGCGTCGACGAATTTGTGGCCGCCGGGACGGTTCGGCGTGGTGTCGAAGATGATCCCGTCGAAGAGGTCGGCCTCGGGCGCGTCGAGCACCTCGACCACCGTCCCCAGCTTCACCTCGTCGCTGGAGTAGACGGGGATGCCGCGCCGGGCGACCAAGTAGGAGACCTTGGAGCCGAGATCGTCCACGCCGCGAGCCTAGCGGAGCGGGCCGCCGAGGCGTGCAACTCGCGGCCGGCGCGCCACTACACTCGCTCTGGGTAACCCGACGGGAAGGGACTTGCATGGGCACGAATTTGGCCTCGATCGTCACCGAGAGCGCCGCGCGCGACGCCGCCGCGCCTGCCGTGCGGCTGGGCGACCGGACGCTCAGTTATGGCGAGCTGGCGGACGGCACCGCCCGCGTGGCGACGCTCTTGCGCGAGCGCGGGGTGCGGCCAGGGGACCGGATCGGGGTGATGCTGCCGAACGTGCCCGAGTTCCTGCTTGCCTACTACGGGATCCTCCGGGCCGGCGGCGTCGTGGTGCCGATGAACGTGCTGCTGAAACGGCGCGAGATCTCCTTCTACCTGGAGGACTCGGGGGCGAAGCTGGTGCTCGCCTGGCACGGGTTCGTCGAGGAGGCCCGCGCCGGGGCCGAGGAGGCGGGCGCCGAGCTGGTCGAGGTCGATCCGGAGTCCTTCGCGGCGACGCTCGCGGCGCTCGAGCCGACGCCGGAGACGGCGGCGGTCAACGCCGAGGACACCGCGGTGATCCTCTACACCTCGGGCACCACCGGCAAGCCGAAGGGCGCCGCGCTCGCCCACCGCAACCTCGACGAAAACTCGGAGATCATCTCGCGGACGACGCTGCGGATCAAAGCGGGCGACGTCGTGCTCGGGGCACTGCCGCTCTTCCACACCTTCGGCCAGACCGTGGCGATGAACGCCTCGATGCGGGTCGGCGCGGTCCTCACCCTGGTGCCGAAATTCGACCCCGGCGAGGCGCTGGCGACGATCGAGCGGGACGGCGTCACCCACTTCTACGGCGTGCCGACGATGTACGGGGCGATGCTCCACCACCCCGAACGGGAGAAGTTCGACACCTCGACCCTGCGGCTCTGCAAGACCGGCGGCGCGTCGATGCCGGTCGAGGTCCTGCATGGCTTCGAAGCGGCATTCGGCACCGAGCTGATCGAGGGCTACGGGCTCTCGGAGACCTCGCCGGTCGCCAGCTCCGGCCACCCGAACCAGGTCCGCAAGCCCGGCTCGATCGGCACGCCGATCGAAAAGGTCGAGATGCGGATCGTCGACGAGAACGACCAGGAGGTGCCGCGGGGCGAGGTCGGCGAGATCGTGATCCGCGGCCACAACATCATGAAGGGCTACTGGAACCGGCCCGACGCGACCGCCGAGGCGATCCGCGACGGGTGGTTCCACAGCGGCGACCTCGGGCGCGAAGACGAGGATGGCTTCTTCTTCGTCGTCGACCGCAAGAAGGACATGATCATCCGCGGCGGCTACAACATCTACCCGCGCGAGGTCGAGGAGTTGCTCTACGAGCACCCGGCGATCCGCGAAGCGGCGGTGCTCGGCGTGCCCCACCCCGAGTGGGGCGAGGAGGTGGGCGCGGCGGTGGTGCTGCAACCGGGCGAGGAGGTCGCCGGGGAGGAGATCAGCGCCTGGGTGCGCGAGCGGATCGCCGCCTACAAGTACCCGCGCGTGGTCTGGTTCCTGGAGGAGCTGCCGAAGGGCCCGACCGGGAAGATCCTCAAGCGCGAGATCGAGATCCCGGCCAAGGTCAGTTGACGACCGCGCCGTTACGGCGACCACCGTAACGCCGGGCGCCGTAACGGCGATCGACGTAGCTGCGACAAATGCGTGATTCCACGCTCCGGGGGAGGATTCGCGGCCGCCTCCGAAACGCCCGGGACGGGAGGTTTGCGGGGAAGCTGGCGCAGGGACGGCGCGTTTTGGGGAGAAGCTGCGGAGGGACTGCGAGAACGTCGCGAAGATGTCACGCTTGAGACTGCGCGTCCGGGGGTCGAGGGCGCGCTGTGGAGCTTTAGCGTCGTATAGAGCTACTTTCCAAAGGGCTGACCAATGGGGCGGAGGTGACATCTCATGAAGAAGCGTGGAGTTCCGCACGCCTCCCGCACATCACTGTGCATTTCCCGGCAAGACCTGCGCCGAACGCGCACCCTCTGCCGTCACCCCGAGGGACCGCCCTCTCGGCGGCGACCACAGCCTGCCAGGGTCGCCGTCGAGAGGCCGCGTCCCTTCCCACTATCAAGGCATTGGACAGGTCTCGATCCTGCGGTACTCTGAAGTACCACCGACCAGCGAAGGAAGCGGGGAAGAGATGAGCGTCGCCTCTCAGCGTTTGATGGAGAACGTCACCTACGAGGACCTCTACCGGCGATGGGAGCAGGGCAACTGGAGTGCCTACGACATCGACTTCTCCGCCGACGCCGCCGGCTGGGCTGGCCTCTCCGACATCCAGCGCCGCTCGGCGATGTGGATCTACTCGATGTTCTTCTACGGCGAGGACCGGGTCGCCGACACCCTTGCCCCCTACATCACCGCGGCGCCGACCGAGGAGCAGTCCTACTTCCTCGCCACCCAGCAGGTCGACGAGGTCCGCCACTCGCTCTTCTTCCACCGCTTCTTCAAAGAGGTGGTCGGGGTCGGCGGCGAGAGCCTCGAGGAGACGCTCGCCTCCACCCTGCCGCAGCTGAATTGGGGATACCTCGGGATCTTCAATCGGCTCGACCGGATGGCGGCGGAACTGCGCAAGGACACCTCGCTGGCGAAGTACGCGCAGGCGATCACGCTCTACCACCTGATCGTCGAGGGCAGCCTCGCCCAGCCGGGCCAGCATTTCATCGAGGACTTCTTCGCCTCCCAGGAGACGATGCCCGGGTTCAGCGCCGGGATGGCGAACGTCTCCCGCGACGAGCAGCGCCACATCGGCTTCGGCGTCAAAGTGCTTTCCGAGCTGCTCGACCTGTCCCAGCCCTACGGCGAGGAATGCCGGGCGGCGGTGGTCGAGCTGCTGAAAGAAGTCCTCGCCTACACGCCCGCCGTCTTCCGGCCGCCGAACCTCGACCGCTCCTACACCGAGTGCTACGGCTTCACGTTGGAGGAAATCTTCGCCTTCGGCCTCAAACTGGTGCGCCAGCGCTGGCGGACGATCGGCTTCCCGACCGAGGAGATGCCGCCCGGCGTCTTTCCCTTCGACCCCGAGGAGACCGAGGAGGCGATCGCCGCCAACCAGGTGAAGATGATGCTCGGCGGCGTCCTCGGCCCGGCCGACGGCAGCGTCAAGCCGAGCAACGACCCGGAGCTGATGCGCCTCTACTTCGACATGACCGCCCGGGTCGCCAATCCGGCCGCGGCGAACGGCACCCCGCTCGTCTACCAGTGGAAGTTCAGCGACGCCGAGCCCTGGACGCTGATGATCGACAACGGCTCGACCCGTGCCGAGCCCGGCGTGGCGGCGAACCCGGCGGTGACGATCGAGAGCAGCTGGGCCGACTGGCTCGCCTCGACCAAACCGGACGCCGACCCGCTGAAAATGATGCTGCGTCGCAAGATCCGCCCGCACGGCAGCATCCGCGAGCTGGCGCGCCTGCGCAAAGTTTTCAACTGAAGTCGCTCGAGCCGAGACCGGCTAGATCGCCGGTTTCGAGCGCGTCAGGTCGCTGCCGCACGCACGGTCAGCCCTGCTTGCTCGCCGGCTGGTAGACGCAGACGACCGGCCCGGAGCTCGAGGCGGTTATCAGCGTGGTCGCGAATGCACTTACGTGGGCGGTGTTGTCCACGCTCGCGGTCCAGACCGAGCCAATGCCGCTGGGGTCGTCGAGCCAGATGCCGGTGCTACCCGTCGGCACGCTCTGATCGCCGGCAGCCTGGGCCACCTGCTCGAGCTGAGCCGCGCTCGGCAACGTCGAATCCGGAACGATCCCGGAACACGCGGCGTCGGCCTGGGCCCAGGTATGGCTGCCGCTGGTCACGACGAATCCGCAGGAGCCGGTGCCTCCGACCTGGAATGGGCCAGTCGCGCCGGTGGCGGCGATGACGTTCGGCGACGGGATGCAGCCGAAGGTGAGCGTGTTCTCGAGTATGTCGCTACCGGTGATCGTCCCGTCGACGACCTGCACCAGACCGGAAACGGAATTCGCCGCCAGTTTCGAGTTCGTCACCGCGCTGTCGGCGATTTTCCCGGTCGAGACCGCGTTATCGGCGAGCTTGCCGTTGGTCACGGCATTGTTGGCGAGCTGACCGGTCGTCACTGCGTTGGCGGCGATCTTCCCGGTGGTCACCGCGTTGTTCGCAAGCTGGCCGGACGTCACGGCGTTGTTCGCAAGCTGGCCGGTCGTCACGGCGTTGTTCGCGATCTGGCCGGTGCCCACCGCCTGGTCGGCGATCTTCGATCCCGTAACCGCACCATTCGCCAGTTTCGCCGTCTTCACCGCGTTGTTCTGAAGGTCCTTGGTCTTCACCTGGCCGTTCTTGATCGTCTTGCTCGTCACCGAATTGTTCGGCAGGTGACTGGCGGCGTAGGCGCTTGCCCCCCCGATCGCGAACAACACGGCGATGGTCGACATCACGTTCGCATAGGTCAGGTGGGCACGAATCCGACGGACCATTTTCTTCTCCCTGCTGCGCTTGGATTTGACCGAGACCTCAGAAAAAACCTATTCGCCCACCTGGGAGCGCGCAAACCGAGAGGACGGGTGATCCAGCCTGAACGCTTAGGAGATCGGCGGGCGGAGATCCGCCCAGGGGCGCTCGGCCTCGATCTGGGCGGCGAGGGAGAGCAGGAGCGGCTCGCTCGCGGGGCGGCCGATGATCTGGATCGCCAGCGGCATCCCGTCGGCGCCGAGCCCGAAGGGAATCGACATCGCCGGGTTGCCGGTGTGGTTCCAGGGGACGCAGTAGGGATAGAAGCGGCTCATCCCGAGCACCGTGTAGAGGGCGCTGCGACCCTGCCAGCGGCGGATCGGCAGCGCGGTTCCGCCCATCACCGGCATCACCAGCACGTCGAAGTCGTCGAAGATCGCGTTGATGCGGGCGATGTCGGCGGGGCGGTTGGCCATCGCTTTGTCGTACAGCGTGTCGGGCAGCAGGCCGCCGAGCTTGCCGAAGCCGCGGGTGCGCCGTTCGAGACGCTCCGGCAGCGGCACTTCTTCCACGGTCTCGGCGACTCCCTTGAGGAAGCGCGCGGTGATCGTGTCGCCGACCCGGCCCCAGTCGGGGTCGCGCGGCGAGACGTCATGGCCGAGCGTCGCGAGGAAGGCAGCCGCGTCGGCGGTCGTCTGCTTCACCTCGTCGGAGACGCTCGGCGGGGCGAGCGCCCGCGGCGCCAGGGTCGACCAGGCGACTTTCAGCTTGCCGGGTGAGTCCTTGACCGACTCGACGAAGGGTTTTGCGGGCGGCGCCGGCGCTTCGTCCTCCTTCGAGCCACCGGAGACGACGTCGAGCCAGAGCGCCGTGTCGAGGACCGAGCGGCTGAGGCAGCCTTCGACCGCCATCCCCCGCCAGCCCTCAAGCTGCGGCGCCATCGAGACGCGGCCGCGGCTCGGCTTCAGCCCGAACAAGCCGTTGCAGGCGGCCGGGATGCGGATCGAGCCGGCGCCGTCCCCGGCCGAGGCGATCGGCACCATGCCCGCGGCGACCGCCGAGCCGGAGCCGCCGCTGGAGCCGCCCGGCGTGCGCTGCCGGTTCCATGGGTTGCGGGTGACGCCATAGGTGGCGGACTCAGTGAAGCCGCAGATCGCCAGCTCCGGCAAGAGGGTGAGGCCGACGATGATCGCCCCCGCCTCGCGCAGCCGGCGGACCACCTCGGAGTCGGCCTTGGCGGGCACCTCGAAGGCGTCGGTGCCGTGCGTGTTGATCTCGCCGGCGATGTCGATTTCGTCCTTGATCGCGATCGGCACGCCGAGCAGCGGCCGGTCGTCCCCGGCGCTCCGCCGCGCCTCCGCCTGCTCGGCCTCGAGCATCGCTTTGTCAGCGAACACCTTGCGGAACGCGGTCAGCTCGGGGTCGAGTCGATCGATCCGTTCCAGCGACTGGCCGACCAGCTCGGTCGGGCTGACCTCCCCGGCACGGACCATCTCGGCCTGCCGGGCCAGCCCCGCAAACGCAATGTCATCTCCCCCCTGCGGCAAGACGCAGATCCTACCTCGCCAGACAAGAAATTAAGTGCAACAGAAGTGCAAATTTTTGAGATGGGGAGCGGGATGCGCGCTAGCGTCGTCGTCATGCACTCAGACAACGCATTGCAGCAGCTGGAAGAACTCGAGCCGGTCCCGTCACCCGGACCCGGACCAACCTATGACCACATCGTCGGCAACCAGATTCGTTACACGATCAAGATGATCCGCCACATGCGGTACACGCGCCGGCGTCGCAAGCTGGAAAAGCTGGTGGCCCAACAGTCAGGAGAAAGGGATGTCCCCGGCCGGCCGTGAACGCGCCGAGTTTGTGATGCGCGTCTGCGTCTCCGCGATCTTCGTGGTCGTTGGATTCGCCGTCCTGCTGTTCGGCGTCGGCCAAGACTCAAGCGCCAAGATGGCCGCGGCATGGCTCGGCGCGGTGCTCGGCTTCTGGCTCCGCTGAGGCGGGGGCTCAGTCGGAGACGAGGAGGTAGCGGGCCGAGGCGGCGCCGGCGGTGAGGGCCGGGGCGATGTCGCGGCTCGGGTCGCTGAGGGCCTGGAGGGCGAAGCCGTCGGCGACGGCGAGGAGGTAGGCGACGACGGCCTCGGCGTCGAAGCGGAGGCTGAGGATGCCCTCGTCTTCCTTCGTCCGCATCACGTCGGCGACGTGGGAGCGGGTCGCCTCGAAGAGCTGGCCGACCTCGTGCTGGATGTCAGGGTTGCGGCGGCCGGCGCTAAAGAGCTCGTAGAGGAGCAGGAAGTAGCCGGGATCGTTGTCGATCATGTCGGTGAGGCTCTTGACCAGGACGTCGAGGACGGCGTCGGCGGTCTTCGCCTTGGCCAGCAGCTCGTCGAGGCGGGCGATGCGCAGTTCGGTGTCGCGCCGCACCACCTCGACCAGGAGGCGCTCCTTGGTGCCGAAGTAGTAGTGGAGGAGGCCGCGGCTGACCCCGGCCTCGCGGGCGACGTGCTCGAAAGTCGAGCCCGCCGCGCCGCGCCGGGCGACGCTGTCGCGCATCGCGTCGACGATGCGCTGCGCCTTCTCGCCGCTGAGCTGACGCTCTTTGGTCGCCGCCTCCACAGGCCCCTCTCTAGGAGCCGTTGATGCTGGTGGTCGAGGTGTACTCGAACTCCTCTTCGGCACCGAAGAGGGCGTCGAGGACGGCCTTGCGGGCACCCTCGCTGACGACCAGGGCGACGATGCCGCCGATGATCGCGAGCATGATCAGTTTGCCGAGCCGATGCTTCTTCTTCGGCTTCTGCAGTCGCTCACGCGCCTCCTGCAGCGCTTCGGCGGCCTGGCGCATTTCCTTCTGCACCTTCTTGTCGGAGGTGACGGCCTTGACCGTGCCCTTGCCGTTGCCGGTCGCGCGGCTGTACGCCTTCTTCGCCGAGCTGTAGGCGTCCTTGAGGTTGTCGCGCAGATCTTCGTCCTCGATCAGGCGCTGCACGTACGGGTTTTCGCGGGCGGCTTCGTACAGGTCGCCGGCGCGGTCCGCCGTGTGAGTGGTCTTGCTCTTGGACATCCCTTCTCCCTCGCTGTTCTCGCGGTTTCGCCCAGGATATACCCGCGATTAGGAACCGGACACTGCGCCGGGTGCCGGGCGCGGACGTTCAGGCGGGGCCGAACGTCGGCTCAGTCGGGGCCGACACCGTCCAGCAGCACCCCGTTGGTGCGGAAATCGAGCCGCGCCGCGCGCAGCCCGCGCAGGCGCAGCGGGGCCAGTCCGGGCTGCTGGAAGCGGTACCGACGGATGACCAGCCGCCCGGTGTCTTCGTCGGCGACCTGGCGGAAGCCGGGGCCGAGCAGGTGCCGCGGCGGCGCCGGCGTCGCCCCGTCGGAGACGAAGTCGACTTCCTTCACCAGCCAGTCGTAGCGTTCGCTCGCCCGCACCTGGATCGCCCCGGTCGAGAGGTAGTAGCGCAGCGGCGCCTCGCCCAGCGTCCAGGTGACGGTGGCGCGCGGTCCGTGCGGGTCCCCCATCTGTTCGGCGACCGCGCTCCAGTTCGGCCGCTGGAACTGTTCGTCGGCACTGGCCAGGATGCAGAAGCCGAGCGAGTAGGCGAAGAGGAGCGCCCCGAGCGCGGCGCCGAGCCGGCGCGAGGCGGGCGAGGAGATCGCGATCCCGATCGCCGCCAGCAGTGGTACCAGCGCCGGGATCAGGTTGCGGGCGAGGACGAAGTCTTTACTCGCCGCGACCAGCGCCAGCGCCGCCGGGATCCCGATCGCCGCCACGACCAGCAGCAGCGGCCGGCCCGCGGCGCGGCGCTCCCGCCCCGCCCGCCGGCGCAGCAGCAGCGCCAGCGCGCCGAGGCTCAGCGCCAGCGGCACGAAGGCCAGCCAGGGCCGCTCCGGCCGGGCGACGATGTCGCCGGTCTCCCCGGTGACGAAGGTCGCCGCCGTTTCGGCGAGCCGGTGGCCGAGGCTGAAGTTGCCGATCCAGTCGGCGTGGCCAAGCGACATCTGATGGATCGCCACCGGCGCCACGGCGATCGCGCAGCTGGCCAGGATCGCCATCCCGACGAAGCTCGTCCGCAGCCCGCGCCGGCGCATCAGCATCAGCGCCTCGGCGAGGATCGGGAAGGCGACGAAGTAGTGGGTGGCGATCGCCAGCCCCGACCAGATCCCCCACCAGACGAAGTCGCGCCGCGCGCCGCGTCGTTCGGCCCGCAGCCAGTAGAGCGCCGAGAGCGCCCCGAAGAGGGCGACCAGCGCGTAGGCGCGCGCCTCCTGCGAGTACCAGAGCATCATCGGGTTGACCGCGACCAGCGCCGCCGCCCAGAGGCCGGCCCGCCGCCCGCGCAGCTCGACCCCGATCAGGTAGGCGACCGGGACCGTCGCCACCCCGGCCGCGGCGGAGACGGTGCGCAGGCCGAATTCGTGGGTGCCGACCAGCTGCGTCCAGACCCAGGAGACGGCGTAGTAGACCGGCGGCGTCGACTCGCTGAACCAGACCGCGTTCATCGCGTGGCCGAAGCCGTCGCGGAGGACGCGGCTGGCGGTGACGATCTCGTCGTGGTGGTAGCTCTGCACCCCCAAGGTGGCGAAGCGCAGCACCGTCGCCAGCACGGTCAGCCCGGTGACGATCCAGAAGGCGCGCGAGCGTTCACGCGTCCAGTCGCGCAGCGAGCGCCGGCGCACGGCCGCGCGGGCGCGCCGGACCGGCCGCAGCGTGGCGGCCTCCATCAGCGGCACCCCCTGTTCGCGCGCCCCCTCAAGAGAGGGCGATGTCGAGCGCTTTCGAGACCTCGTCGACGAACACGAACTCGAGACCATCGAGCTCCGCGGCCGGGATCTCCGCCGCTTCCCCTTCGTTGCGCGCAGGCACGATCACCCGCTTGATCCCCGCCCGCTGCGCCGCCAACGACTTCTCCTTCAACCCGCCGATCGGCAGCACCTTGCCGGTCAGGGTCACCTCGCCGGTCATCGCCACATCGTTGCGAACCGGTCGGCCGCTGATCAGCGATGACAGCGCCACCGTCATCGCCACCCCCGCCGAGGGCCCGTCCTTCGGCACCGCCCCGGCCGGCACGTGGATGTGGACGTCGTGCTCGGCGAACCAGTCGCCCTCCAGCTTCGGCGCGATCTGTTTCTGGTGCCCGCGCACGTAGGAGAGCGCCGCCTGCGCCGACTCCCGCATCACCTCGCCGAGCTGGCCGGTGGTGGTCAGGTGCCCCGACCCCGGCATCCCGGTCGCCTCGATGAAGAGGACATCGCCGCCGGCCGGCGTCCAGGCCAGCCCGGTCGCCACGCCCGGGTCCTTGGTCCGCCGCCGCGTTTCGGCGAAGACCCGCCGCCGTCCCAGCATCTCGCGCGCTTTTTTGGCCGAGACCCGGACCTTGCCCTTGGCTTTGCCTTCGGCGACCTGGCGGGCGACTTTGCGGCACACGGTGCCGATCAGCCGCTCCAGGTTCCGCACCCCCGCCTCGCGCGTGTACTCCTCGACGATCGCGGTCAGGGCCGCGTCGGCGAACTCGATCTGGCTCGGTTTCAACCCGTTCGCGGCGATCTGGCGCGCGATCAGGTGGCGGCGCGCGATGTGGCGCTTCTCGTCCAGCGTGTAGCCGGCCAGTTCGATCGTTTCCATCCGGTCGAGCAGCGGCCCCGGGATCGTGTCGAGCACGTTCGCGGTGGCGATGAAGACGACGTCGGAGAGATCGAACGCGAGATCGAGGTAGTGGTCGCGGAAGGTGTCGTTCTGGGCCGGGTCGAGCACCTCCAGCATCGCGCTGGCCGGGTCGCCGCGAAAGTCGGCGCCCATCTTGTCGATCTCGTCGATCATGAAGACGGGGTTGCGCGAGCCCGCGTCGCGGAGGGCGCGGACGATCGTCCCCGGCAGCGCCCCGATGTAGGTGCGGCGGTGGCCGCGGATCTCCGCCTCGTCGCGGACGCCGCCGACCGAGATCCGCTCGAACTCCCGTCCCAGGGCTTTCGCGATCGAGCGCCCGAGGCTCGTCTTCCCCACCCCCGGCGGCCCGACGAAGCAGAGGATCGGGCCGGGCGACTCCGGGTTCAGTTTGCGCACCGCCAGGTACTCGAGGATCCGTTCCTTCACGTCCTCGAGGTCGTAGTGGTCGGCGTTCAGGACCCTTTTCGCGTGCCGGATGTCGAGGTTGTCCTTGGTCTCCACGTCCCAGGGCAGCTCGGTCAGCCACTCGAGGTAGGTGCGGATCACCCCGTGCTCGGCCGCCGCGGACGGCAGTTTGGCCAGCCGCCCAAGCTCCCGGTCGGCCGCTTTGCGCGCCTCCTCGGGCAGGTTCGCCGCCTCGATCCGCTCCTGCAGTTCTTTGACTTCGGCGGCGCCCTCGTCTTCTTCGCCGAGCTCGTCCTGGATCGCTTTCAGCTGCTGGCGGAGGAAAAACTCGCGCTGGCCTTTGTCGACTTCCGACTGCACCTGCGACTGGATCTGGGTGCCGAGCTGGACCACCTCGAGCTCGCGGGCGAGGATCTGGGACAGGTGGCGCAGTCGTTTCGCCACGTCGACTTCTTCCAGCAGCTCCTGCTTCTCCGCGGTCTCGATCCGCAGCGCCCCGCCGATCAGGTGGGCGAGCGCGCTCGGGTCATCGATGTTGGCGACCGCCAGCTGCAGCTCCTCCGGCAGGTAGGGGATCTGCTCGACGATCTCCGAGAAGGTGCGCTGGACGTTCCGCGTCAGCGCCTCCAGCTCGGCGCTCCGTTTGATCACGTCGGGGTCCTCGGTGATCCGCGCGATCAGGTAGGGGCGGTCGGTGACGAACTCGTCGAGCCGCACCCGCTGGGTCGCCTGGACGAGGATCCGCAGCGTCCCGTCGGGGACTTTCACCATCCGCTCGACCACCCCGACGACGCCGACGCCATAGAGATCGGAGGGGGTCGGCTCCTCCTTCTCCGGGTCGCGCGAGGCGACCATCACCAGCATCCGGTTGCCGCCGAGGGCGTCGTCGACGAGTTTGATCGAGCGCGGCTGGCCGACCGCCAGCGGGGTGATCGTGTCCGGGAAGGCGACCGAGTCGCGCAGCGGCAGGACCGGCAGCGCCTCGGGCAGCGGCAGGTCGCCCGCGGGGACCTCTTCTACCCCGATCGGCGCCTCGACGATCTCGAGGCTTGGCGAACCCTCCATCAGGGACGCCCGATCGGGACCCGGTGGGTGGTCTCTCCGGGATCGCGCAGCGGTAGTTCGATCGTCAGCACTCCATCTTCGTAGTTGGCGACGGCGCGGGTGTGGTCGACCTCGACCTGCAGCTCGACCACCCGCCGGAACGGCCCGGAGGGGATCTCGATCTGCTGGTAGACGCGGCCCTCGGTCTCCTGCAGGGCGCGCCGACCGACGATCGCCAGCTGGCGACCGGAGACCTCGATCCCCACCTCGGAGAGCTCGACCCCGGCGAGGTCGACTTTGACCACGGCGCGCTGCGGATCGTCGACGTAGTAGACGTCGACGTTGGGCGAGAAGCCCGAGGCGCGGCGGCTGACGTAACGGGTGCGGCCCCAGGAATCACCCATGAGCTGGTCCATCTCCCGGCGCATCCGCGCGAAATCGGCGAAAAGGTCGCGCTGCGGCATCTAGCCGAAGGTTACCCGTGGGGGTCTAGACGGTGACGCGACCGGTGGCGGCCCAGCGCGGCGCCCGCATCAGCAGCACCGGCTGGCGCGGCGGCACGAGGCCCTCGGGGCGGTTGGGCCGGAAGGTCGCGCAGGGCTCACCGAGCTCCAAAGCGCACAACATGTTGCGGTTGAAATAGCAGTCCTCGCAGGTGGGGGCTTTGGGCTTGCGCGGCATCGGCTCGGGCATGAAAGCAACCGGGCGCCGGCCGCGTCGGGCACGATTCCGCAAATCGCAACCTTCTCGTCACAGGCCATTCACAGAGTCCCCGCGTTTAGCGGGACGGCCGCCGGCCGCCGCTAACATTCGGCCAGATGGAGGCACACGAACGCACCAAACGGATGGCTGAATCGCCGCCGCTCTTCAAGAACGGGTTCATCGATTTCTTCTCGCGGGTTCACCCCGCAATCCCCGCGATCATCTTCGTCCCGGTGATCGTCGCGGTCGAGTGGATCGGTGCGACGAAGGGCTGGGAGGTCTGGCAGATGGTGCTGATCTCGCTCGGCGGGCTCGGCTTCTGGACGCTGACCGAGTACTGGCTGCACCGGCTGATCTTCCACTGGGAGCCCGACAACGCCTTCGGCCGGCGGATGCACTTCATCATCCACGGCATCCACCACGACCATCCCAACGACAAGCTGCGTCTGGTGATGCCGCCCTCGGTCTCGATCCCCCTGGCGGCGCTCTTCTTCCTCGGCTTCGTCGCCGTCCTCGGCGACGCCGGCTACCCCGCCTTCGGCGGCTTCATGATCGGCTACCTCGGCTACGACTACACGCACTACTACGTGCACCACTTCGTGCCCAAGTCGAAGCTGGGCAAGCGGCTCCGCGAGGCGCACATGCGCCACCACTTCCAAGACCACCGCTACGGCTACGGCGTCTCCTCGCCCCTCTGGGACGTGGTCTTCCACACGCTGCCGAAAAAACGCAGCCACTGAGGGCAGGCCCCGAGCGCGCCGGCCCGGCGCGCCGCCGCTCAGTTGCTTGATCCTTCGACGCCCTCCTCCGCCGCCAGCACCTCCTTCCGCTGTTCCCTATGCCCCGTGTATGAGGGATAAGGAACAGCGCAAGGAGCGGCAAGGGACCCGGCCATCTCGGCGGCGGCCCGGGCAGGCTGTGGCCGCCGCCGAGATGGCCGGGTCTGTGGGGGGGCGAGGGTGCGGGGCCCCGGCGGGTCTCGGGGGAGAGACGTGAGGGAGACGCCGGGAACGTCACGTCTACCCAGGAGAGGCGTCACGTCTGTCACACGTCCGTTCAGTGCGTTCGCAGTAATCCCCGCATAGCGGGGATTACTGCGAACGCACCGGGGTCGGCGGCGTGGAGGTGTGGCGCCTTCGTGGCATTCGTGGGATCCCTGTGACAGACCTCCCGTCCCTGTGACGGAACCTCCCGGAAGACTCCCCGTCCCGGGCGTCTCGGAGGCGGCCACAGCCTGCCCGGGTCGCCACGAGACGCCCAGGACGGGACCGTCCCCAGTCGACCGGGCTCCGAATCGCGCCCGTCCTCGGCCGCCCGCCCCACGAACCC
>DATEDJ010000049.1:0-29707 GCA_035281725.1 Solirubrobacterales bacterium | reverse complement strand
GTGAAGGGCAAGACCGCGGTCCTGGTCGACGACATGATCGCCACCGCCGGCACCCTCACCGCCGCCGCCCAGACGGCGCTCGACGAGGGCGCCGCGCGGGTCATCTCGGTCGCCACCCACGGCGTCTTCTCGGGCTCGGCCTACGAGCGGCTGGCGGACTCGGCGATCGAGCGGATCGTCGTCACCGACACCATCCCGCTGCGCCCCGGCGCCCCCGACAACATCACCGTGCTCTCGACCGCCGGCACCTTCGCCGACTCGATCCGCCGGATCTTCACCGACGACTCGGTCTCCGAGATCTTCGCCGGCGAGAACCAGCTGTTCTAGCCAGCCGATGCCAGCGACACCGGCGATCCAGCAGCGCGGCGGATCGCTCGGCCCGTGGATCCTGGCGCCGTTGGCCGCCGTTGCGCCGATCGTCGCCGTCGCCACGCAGTTGCCTCATCCCCGCGTATGTGGGGATGGGCCGGGCGGCGATCCCGCGGCGGTCGCCTTCGTGGTCCTCACCGGGCTTGCCATCCTCACCGCCTTCGCCCTCGGTGTCTGGCGGGCGGCGCTGCTGATCCGTCGCAACGGCAAGCTCGGACGAGTGGCGCGGCTCGTCATCGCCTGGCTCGTCCTGGCGCTGGCTGCGCTCGTCGCCGGGATCGTCAGCGGAGCGGCCCCCGTCCTGGCCGTGCTTTTCCTCAGCACCCTGATCGTCGGCTCCGCGCTGACCTTCTTCTCACTTTTCGGGTTGCTGGACGCGATGAGCGAAGGCGTCCAGGTCGACGAGGCCGGCGTCGAGCTGCCCGCCTACCTCTTCGGCTTCGCCCTTTTCGCCTACCCGTTCGTGTTCCTGGTCGCCTGGTTGATCGCCTACTCGTGCTTCCCCAATTGAGGCTGGTCGGCCACAAGGGCGCCGACCTGATCGCGCCCGGCAACACGCTGGAGAGCTTTCGGGCGGCGGTCGAGGCGGGTGTCGACACGATCGAGCTCGACGTGATCTGGCTCGAGGACGCGCACCTGCCGCTGGAGCAGCGCCACCCGTTGGTCGTCGCCCATGACTGGGAGGACGCCGGTTCGCGGACGCCCCTGAAGCTCACCGAGGCCCTCGACGCCTTCCTCCAGCCGCCGCTCGACCAGGTGGAGATCGACCTCGACATCAAGCTGCCGGGGAGGGAGGAGGAGTTCGTCGAGGCGCTGCGCGAGCGCGGTCTGATCGACCGGGCGATGATCTCGACGATGGAGATGCACACGCTGAAACGGGTGCTCGAACTGGAACCGAACCTGCGCCGGGGGTGGACCTTCCCGAAAACGCGCCGCGACTGGACCAAGCGCCCCTGGGCGAAACCGGCCCTGAAGGTGGCGCTCAAAGGCATGCGCCTCCAGCTGCCCGGCCTTGCCGCCGAGAAGCTGCCCCAGTTCGGCGTCTTCGCGATGTGGGTCTACCACCCGCTGGTCAGCGAGCGGCTGGCCGGGATCTGCAAGCGCGCCGGAGTCGAGCTGATCGCCTGGACCGTCGACGACGAGGCGCGGATGCGCAGGCTCGTCGATATGGGGGTCGACGGCCTGGTGTCGAACGACCCCCGCCTCTTCCAACGGCTTAGCGCCTAGATGGGCGGGCGAGGGACGCGGCCCTCTCGGCGGCGACCCGGGCAGGCTGAGGCCGCCGCCGAGAGGGCCGGGTCCGTGGGGATGTGCGGGGGACGCCGGGGAGGCGTCACAGGGACGGGAGGTTCGTCACGGGGACGCGCAGATCGTCACCGGGACGTGGGATCCGACGCGGTTTCCCCATCGGTCAGGAACATGCTGTGGAGAGAAACTCTCGCTATACGAGAGTAAAGCTCCACAGCACCCCGGACCCGCGTGCTGTGGAGCCTTTCCGCCGCATAGGGACGGTAAGGCTCCACACCGCCTCCGCGAGGGTCACGAACCTGTGCCAATCCACCCGAAAGGCCCGCGTCCCGGGCGTCTCGTGGCGGCCGCAGCCTGCCCGGGCCGCCACGAGACGCCCGGGACTCGCCGTCCCCGATCGACCGGGCCGCGAATCGCGCCCGTCCGGGGGTCCGGCCGCCGGCTAAACCGTCCCCGGCGTCGCGCCGGGCAGCTTGGCGCCGCGCTTCGGCTTCACGGCGCTCTCCAGGTCTTCCTGGGTGAAGCCCCCGATCACCTCGCCGTCGAGGGCGTAGCGGTAGAGGGCGACGCCGAAGATGCCGCTGAGGGCCTTCGAGATCACCAGCGCGACGCAGAGGATCAGGGCGCCGATCACCACCAGCAGCGCGCCGACGAAGCCGGCCGAGGGCCAGATCACCACGCCGAGCACGATCAGCGCCACCGCCGGCAGGAAGCCGATCAGGAAGACGGCGCCGCCGATCGCCAGGTTGCCGGTGATCTGCTGACCCCAGCGCTGCTTGAAGAGGGAGGCGGAGCGCTTCAGGGTGTCGATCGGGCCGGTGCCCTCGATCGCGATCACCGGGACCGAGAGGAAGGTGACGAGCGACCAGGCGGTGCCGACGAGCCGCCCGGCGATGTCGCCGAGCGCGCCACCCTGGTTCTCCAGGGCGCCGATGATCACCGCGATCGCGGTGGAGAGCGCCGCCCAGCCGCAGATCTGGGTGAGGCGCGAGTTGGCGACCGCGATCCCGTCGCCGACCGTCGCGGCCTGGCCGCGGAAGATCATGTCGGCGCAGGCGGCCAGCCCGACGCTGAAGTAGATGCCGATCACGCTGAGCACGTAGATCCCGATCACGATCAGCGGGATGCCGATCCCGTAGGAGTGCTGATCGAGCGCGAACGCCCCCGGCCCGAGGAACACCAGCCCGAGGATGATGGTCGCGATGCCGCCGTAGAGCGGGAACCGCACCAGTTCGCGGTGCCCGTTCAGCAGCGCCCAACTTTTCTTGGTCAGCGCCCAGCCGCGCTTGATTCGCTTCATGTCAGGGAGTTTCGGCGAGTCCGGGGGTTCGCTTTAGCCCCCGCTCCTCGAAGTACTCCCACTCCTGGCGACCGAGCTCGGTCGACGGGGCGTCGGCGTAGACCCACTCGCGGCCGATCCGGTGCCAGTTCCGTTTCGCCCGCAGCTGCCCGAGCACGGCGACGACGCCGATCTCCATCCGCCGCCCCATCAGCTCGTCGGCCGGGATCGACTCGCGCCGCATCAGGTCGAAGAACTCGCTGCGCGGGTCGTTGGTCGCTTCGATGATCCGCATCACGATCCGCCCGGTGATTTCGATCTCGCGGTCTTCGACGTACCAGCCGCCGATCGCGTGCATGTGCTCGAGCAGCCGTTCGGCGTCGAGCTTCGAGGGGTTCTTGACGAAGCCGAGTTCGTGCAGGGCGGCGCGGAACGCCTCCGGGTCGTCGCGCGAGGCGGCGTCGAAGGCGCGCTGCTCGAGCAGGATCTGCTCGCGGTCGAGTTTCTTCGTCATCCCGAAGTCGAGGAAGGCGACCCGCCCGTCGTTCATCAGGATGTAGTTGCCCGGGTGCGGGTCGGCGTTGAACTGCTGTAGGTGGTAGATCGAGCCGAAGCTGACGCGGAAGACGATCTCGCCGAAGCGGCTGCGCTCCTCGTGGGGCAGTTCCTTGATCGCGTCGAAGCCGATCCCCTCGACCAGCTCGGTGACGAGGACGCGCCGGCGGGAGATCCGGGTGACGACTTCCGGCACGTAGATGAAGGGATGTTCGCGGTAGGCGCGCGAGAAGGAGCGCTGGTTCTGCGCCTCGTACTCGTAGTCGAGCTCCTCCATCACCCGTTCGCGCAGCTCGTCGGCGATCGCCTTCGCGTCGAGCCCGGGGGCGATCGCCCGCGCCAGCCGCACCAGCGTGCCCGCGTTGCGGAGGTCGGCCTCCAGCGCCTCGGCGATCCCCGGGTACTGGATCTTCACCGCGACCCGCCGTCCATCGAGCAGCTCCGCCCGGTGCACCTGGCCGATCGAGGCGGCGGCGAACGCCTCGTGCTCGATCTCGGCGAAGTACTCGGAGAGCGGTTCGCCGTCGTACTCCTCTTCCAGCACCTTGACCACCTGCTCCCACGGCATCGCGGGCGCGTCGGTGCGCAGTTTGCCCAGTTGCTCCTGGTAGATCTCGCGGTACTCCTCGGGGATGAACTCGGTGTCGATGAAGGAGGCGAACTGGCCGAGCTTCATCGCCGCGCCCTTCATCTGCCCGAGCGCGCCGACCATCTTCATCGCCGTTTCCAGGTGGCGCTCTTCCAGCCGCTCTTTGCCCTGCTCCTCCGAACGGGCCACGTTTGCCGCTTTGGTGCCCGCGTAACGGGCCCCCTGCGCGCCGATGATCGAGCCGAGTTTGGCCGATCGACGGAACCTCCCCTTGGGGATCTTCGCTTCGTCCGGCATGCCCCAGAGCTTGGCACAGACTGCTTTTGCCGCCGATTCTCTATCCTGTCCGACCCGATGGCTGATGCACGCACCACTCTGAACGTCGCTCCGCGCGCCGACTTCGGCTCGCGCAATGCCCGCCGCATGCGCCGCGAGGGGCTCGTCCCCGGCGTCGTCTACTCCGGCGGCGCCGAGGCGACCGCCTTCCAGGTGTCCGAACGGGACGTGCGCAACGTGATCGCCGAGGGCGCCGCGCTGTTCGATCTCTCGATCGACGGCGCCAAAGCGCGCCCGGTAGTGATCAAGGAGCAGCAGCTGCACCCGGTGCGCGGCACGCTCCGGCACATCGACCTGCAGGAGGTCAAACTCGACGAGGCGATCCAGGCGGAAGTCACGATCGAGCTCGAGGGCGCCGAGGACGCGCCCGGCGTCAAGGGCGGCGGGGTCCTCGACCACGTCACCCGCGAGATCACCGTCGAAGCGCTGCCGACCGCGATCCCCGACAAAATCACCGTCGACGTCTCCGCGATGGAGATCAACGACACCCTGCAGCTCTCCGCGATCGAGCCGCCGAGCGGCGTCACCTTCATCGTCGAAGAGGGCGAAGAGATCACGATCGTCACCCTGGCGCCGCCGCGCGTCGAAGAAGCCGCGCCCGAGGTCGAGGAGGAGACCGAGCTCGTCGGCGAGGCCGAGGGCGAGGGCGGCGGGGACGCCGCCGCGGGCGAGGGCGACTCCGGCGGCGACTCCGAGGGCGAGTAGCCCGCTCGGGCCGTGGCCCTCTTCGGCCGTCGCGAAGCCGACGGCGAGCGCATCCTGATCGTCGGCCTCGGCAACCCCGGGCCCGAGCACGCGCGCGATCGCCACAACATCGGCTTCGACGTGGCGCGCGAACTGGCCCGCCGCTGGGATCTCGGCAAGCCGCGCTCCAAGTACAAGGGGGAGCTGTGGGAAGGGCGGACCGGCCCGGGCGGGCCGCGCGTCGCGATCCTCCTGCCGCTGACCTACATGAACGCGGTCGGCGACTCGGCCGGCCCGGCGCGCGGCGCCCTGAAGGCGCCGCTCTCCTCGACGATCGTCCTGCACGACGAGATCGACATCCCCTTCGGCGAGATCCGCATTCGTGAGGGCGGCGGGCTCGCCGGCCACAACGGCCTGAAGAGCCTCAAACGCGGTTTCGGCTCGCCCGACTTCTGGCGCGTGCGGATCGGCGTCGGCCGCCCCGACTCGACCGACCCCGAGATCGTCTCCGCCTGGGTCCTCGGCAAGTTCCGCGAGCCGCCCGCCGAGGTCGAAGACCTGGTCGACCGCGCTGCCCGCGAGAGCGAGAGCCTGGTCGAGCGCCTCTAGGTCTTTACAGTCTTTACACGATTTAACAAGATCCGTTAAATCTCGTAAAGAAGGATAAGATCGGCCCCGAGATGCGCGCCCAGGACAACCCCTACACGCCGAACGCCGGGGCCCGCCCGCCCGCCTTGGTCGGCCGCGACGAGGAGATGGCGGCCTTCGTAGTCCTGCTCACGCGGCTGCTGAACGGCCACACCGAACAGTCGATGCTGATCACCGGCCTGCGTGGCGTGGGGAAGACGGTGCTGCTGACGAAGTTCGAGGAGATGGCCCGCGAAGCACGCTGGATCACGGTCGAGGCGGAGATCACCAGGGGCTCGGATTTCGGTGAGCGGATGGCGAACCTCGCGCGCCGCGCCCTTCTGCAGGTGGCCCCGCGGGCTCGCTGGAAGAAGCGGGCGACCCGCGCCGCCGCCATCCTTCGCTCCTTCCAGCTGACCGTCCGCTCCGACGGGAGCCACACCGCGGGATTCGAGGTCGATCCAGCTGAGGGCCTCGCCGACAGCGGCCAGCTCGACGACGATCTGACCGACGTGTTCGTCGCTCTCGGCGAGGCGGCTCAGGAGCACGGAACCGGCGTGGTCTTCCTGATCGACGAGGTGCAGTTCCTCGCCTCGCCCGAGTTCGAGGCGCTGATCGCGGCGATCCACAAGACGGTGCAACGGCAGCTGCCGATCACGCTGGTCGGGGCGGGCCTGCCGCAGCTTCCGCGGCTGGCGGGAGAGGCGAAGTCCTACGCCGAGCGCCTCTTCAAGTTCCCGCGGATCGGCCGGCTCCCGGAGGAGGCGGCGCGGGCGGCGCTCGTCGATCCGGCGGAGCGGCTCGGGGTCGGCTTCGAGCCGGATGCTCTGGCGGCCGTGGTCGGCTACACCGAGGGCTATCCCTATTTCCTCCAGGAGTACGGCAACGCCCTCTGGAACGGGATCGAGGCGTCGCCGGTGAGCGGGGAGGACGTGGCGCTCGCCCGGGCTACGGTCGAGGCCAAGCTCGACGGCGGGTTCTTCCGCGTCCGGATCGAGCGGACCAGCGAGCTCGAGCAGCGCTATCTCCGCGCGATGGCTGAGCTGGGGCCCGAGCCCCAGGCGGCGAAGGACGTCGCGACGCTTCTCGACCGCACTTCCGAACAGCTCGCCCCGATCCGCGCCCGGCTGATCGAGAAAGGGCTCCTCTATACGCCGGGCCGTGGCCTGGCGGCGTTCACCGTGCCGCAGTTCGACCGCTTCATGCGGCGGACGTACGCCCTCCAATAAGTTCCACTGCATGAGCGACGCCACCGAGCCTGCCGCGGTCACCAGCTACAGCGTCGCCGAGGACGGGGTGGCGCTGATCCGGCTGAATCGGCCGCAGGCGCGCAATGCGCTGAACACGCAGATGCTGAGTGAGCTGCTCGAGCACCTGGCGGTGGCGCGGGGCGACGACGCGGTGCGGGTGCTCGTCTTCTCCTCCGCCGACCACATGGGCCTCTCGGCCGGGGCCGACGTGCGCGAGGAGCTCGACCACGACGGCCACGTGCGGCGGATGCAGATGTTCTCCGACCTCTACGACGCGATCGTCGCCTTCCCGAAGCCGACCGTGGCCGCCTGTCACGGCGACGTGGTCGGTGGCGGCGCCGAGATCTCGATCGCCTGCGACCTGCGCGTCGGCGGCTCCAACCTGCGCATGCGCTTCCCCGGCGCGGCGCTCGGGATGCCCGTAGGCCCGGCCCGCCTGGTCACCCTCTGCGGCCTCGCCGCCGCCAAGTACCTGCTGCTCACCTCGCGCACGGTCGGCGCCGACGAGGCGCTCCGCCTCGGCCTGGTCAACCGGGTCGCGCCCGCCGCCGCCACCGAGGAGTCGGCTCTCGCCCTCGCCGCCTCGGTCGCCGTCCACCCGCCCGAGTCGGTCGCCCGCCTGAAGCGGATGCTGCACGAGTGGGACGACATCGAGGGCCGCTCCGCCGCCGAGGGCGTCGGTCAGGTCGAGCACGTGCGCAGCCTCGGCTTCTCCTACACCAAGCCCGACGCGTAGACGAACTACCCCTCAATTTTCGCGGAGGGGTCCGCCGCAAGCGTGTAGGTTGCGGCGCCTGATCCGGGGGAAAACGAGGAGGTTCATAAAGCCGTGGTTGGTAAGCGTCGCCGTTCGGTCACCGTCTTCGCAGCTCTGGGCGCCGCGCTGATCGCGCTGCTCGCGGTCCCGGCGTTCGCGGCGGCGCTGACCTACGAAGTGGATAACAACGGCGACGGCAGCACGAAAGCGCTCTGCGTCGCACACATTACGAACGAATGCACGCTGCGCGGCGCGCTCGAAGCAGCCGAGGCCGATCCAGGTCTCGACATCATCGAATTCTCGAACGCGGTCTTCGACGGGCAGGTCAGCGAAGGTGAAATCGGGGTGGGGTCCACGCCGCTGCCGGCGATCACTCAGCCGCTGACCGTGTCCGGGCACTTCTGCAACCAGCTCCCCGGGATCTCAGCGCCCTGTGTCGGCGTGACGGCCCACACGGGTGAAGCTGCGCTGAAGGTCGAATCCAGCGGTGTCACGATTAAAGCGGTCGCGTTCGGCGGTGGCAAAAACGGCATCGAAGCGACCGGCTCGGCCACCGGCTTCAAAGCCACGGGCGACTGGTTCGGGCTGAAGCTCGACGCCACCGCCAACGCGATTTCGCTAGCGGGGATCCTGCTGAAACCGGGCGCCGACGAAGCGACGGTCGGCGGAAACCAAGCAAGCGAACGCAACGTCTTCGCCAACGCGAGGGTCGGGGTCGAGGTGGTAGGCGCATCGAAGACGAAGATCCTCGGCAACTACCTCGGTGCGGGCCCGACGGGTACCGGGGCAGCCAGCCTCGAAGAAGGCGTCCGCATCGTCGACGCGGCCGCATCCCCGGCCGAAGAAAACGAAGTCGGTGGGACGCTCTCGGCGTCAGAATTGGCGACGCAGAAATGCGTCGGGCCCTGCAACGTGATCGCCACCACCCCCGGCGGGCTGGCCATCGACCTCGCGGGCGAAGCGTTCGAATCGACGACCGCGGCGAGCGGCCCGACCGTGATCCGCGGCAATTACCTCGGTCTGGGTGCGGACGGGTCGACGCTCGTCGGCAACAGCCTGGTCGCCGTGCTCGCGGCCCCATCGTCCGGCCTCTGCGTCGCCGGTCCCGGCGACGTCACCGTCGGCGGCCTCGAACCGGGCGATGCGAACTTCATCGAGGGCGGCATCGAAGGGATCTACGCCGAAGCGGCGGATAATTTCCGTGCGATCGGCAACGCGATCGGGATCGCGCCGGACGGTAGTGCGTCTGCTTCGCCTGAACATATGGCGATCGCCCTCTGTAACAGCGGCGTGAGCGAACCATCACGGGTCGCCGGCAACCGGATGATGCTCGGCCCCGACACGGTCGGCGTCGCGAGCGACGCGGGCCGGGCTCAGATCGTCGGCAACTCGATCAAAGGCGGCCTGATCGGAGTCCTGACCGCCGGAGAAAGCACGGGTGCCGGAGACCTGATCCAGGGCAATTCGGTCACCGGCACCGACAACCAAGGAATCCTCATCGCTGCCGACTCGAACGTCATCGTCGGCAACACCATCATCGGTTCCGAATGGTCCGGGATCGAGGTCGAAGAAGGCGGCGAACATAACCGGGTCGGCGGTGATCTGGCCGGCGAAGCGAACACGATCAACGAAGCCGGGCACGGCAACCCCGGTAGCGCGATCGCGATCGAAGGTGCAGAATCGAGCCGCAACGAAGTCGCCGCCAACACCGGCTTCGGCAACGCCGGCGCCTTCATCGAACTGCTGGGCCACAGCCATGCGGAAATTCCCAACGGCCTCGCACCGCCGACCGTGAGCGCGGCCCTGCAGTCGAGCGCGACCGGCACCGCCGTCGCGGGGACCAAGGTGCGCGTCTTCAGCAAGGCGACATCCGAAGCGGGCGAGCTCGGTGGATTCCTCGGGTTCGCGACCACCGACTCGGCGGGGGTCTGGAAGGCGACCTTCGCCACGGTCCCGGTCGGGACCCTGATCGCCGCCACCCAGACCAGCAACGCGGGGACGCCCGCGGCGGGGACCTCCGAGGTCTCCGCGCCCGTGGCGGCGACCGCCGATCCGACCGAACCGGAAAAGCCGAGCGGCGGCGGTTCCGCCGGCGGCTCGTCCGGCTCCGTTTCGTCGACCCCGCCGCCGCCCCCGCCCGCGAAGGCCCCCAAGGTGAAGATCACCGCCGGCCCGAAGAAGAGCTCGACCTCCACCACCGCCAAGTTCAAGTTCAAGGCCGAACCAGCGGCCGGGGCGAGGTTCGAATGCAAGCTGGACAACGCCAAATGGGCGAAGTGCGGCTCACCGAAGACCTACAGGAAGCTGAAGCCCGGCAAGCACACCTTCCAGATGCGGGCGTCCGCGAGCGGCCTGGCGAGCGCGGCGACGAGATTCAAGTTCACTGTCCAGTCCCAGGCGGCTGATTCCATCGCACGAGGCCCGGGTGGGGACCGGGGCCGTCGCGAGAGCCGTGGATGCCGGTCCGACCCGGGCTGGCTGAGGTCGGCCCGGCATCCACGGCTCCTCGGGAGGCGAAGCAAGGGTCCCGAAGCCACGCGGTCGTCCTAACCGGCGGCCCGCCAGGCGCGGTCGTCCTAACCGGCGCTATAGGTGGGTACGGACGACCGCGGCTCGGGAGGGGTGGGTAAGGACGACCGCGGCTCGGGAGGGGTGGGTAAGGACGACCGCGGCTCGGGAGGGTGGGAAAGGACGACCACCCGGGGCGGTGTGCGCCAGGTTCGTCACGCAGCCCGTGCGGGACTCTCACGCCTCCGTCCCGAGACCCGCGCCCATCGAAACTCCCCCGCCCGGCGGCTGATGGGCGGCCTTAGCCCGCCGGGGTCGCCCATCAGCCGCGAGGCGACAGCTTCCCTGCCCACCGAGGCCTGAGGCGACAGCTTCCCGTCCGCCCGGCCACGCGGCGCGCAGTACCGCAGCATCCGCTTTACAAAACCCGCATGGTCTTGACATCCGCGGGCGATCGGCGAGAGTGCCGGCGTGCTCGTCGACATGCATTGCCATTACCCGATGCATCTACTGGTGGAAGGTGCGGAAGGAGAAGGTGAGAACGCGGAGCGGGTCCCTGATCCGGGGATGAACGTCACCGCCCGCGCGCTGACCCACCATCACCGCGGGCGGCGGGGTTGGCTGCGCTCCCTGGTGATCCGGATCGCCGCGAACTGGTTCAACTACCGCGACGATCACTGGCGGGTGAGCCTCGCCGAGCTCGAGCGCGGCGACGTCGGCGCGATCTACTCCGTCCTCTACGAACCGTTCGCCGAGTTCGATCTCGATGAGCGCTATGGCGCGCCGCCCCAGCCCGCCTACTTCCCGCAGCTGATCGAACTCCTCGACGGGGTCGAGGAAGAGCTCGCCGAACTCGATCCGAACGGCGAGCGCCATGCCGTCGTCAAGTCGGTGGCCGAGCTGGACGCGGCCCTGGCGGCGCGCAAGGTGGCCTTCATGCACTGCGTCGAGGGCGGCTTCCACCTCGGCGCCACCCTCCCGGAAGTGCGGGCGAACGTCGCCACCCTGAAGCAGCGCGGGGTCGTCTACGTCACCCTCGCCCACCTCTTCTGGCGCGACGTGGCCACCGACGCGCCCGCCATCCCCTTCCTCAAGGACTGGCTCTACAAGGCGCTCTTCCACCAGCCCGGAGTCGGCTTGAACGAGCTCGGCCGGGCGGCGGTGGAGGCGATGTACCGGGAGGGGATCCTGATCGACCTCAGCCACATGAGCGAGCGCTCGATCGCCGACACCTTCGAGTTGCTCGAGGCGCTCGACAAGGAGCACGGCCTCGAGCCGCGGGAGCGCCCGGTGGTCGTCACCCACGCCGGCTATCGCTTCGACCGGCGCGGCCAGGAATACATGCTGAGCGGCGAGACGGTGCGCCGGATCGCCGCCCGCGACGGGGTGATCGGCCTGATCATGGCCCGCCACCAGCTGAACGACGACATCGAGATGGTCGATCCCGACGACCCGGCGGAAACGCCGCGGGTGATGAAGAAGCACATCGACGCGATCCGTAGCCACGTCCCCCACCACACCAACCACCACGTGGCGATCGGCTCCGACCTCGACGGCTTCATCAAGCCGACCGTGGCCGGGATCGACACCGCGGGCGACCTGGGCAGCCTGGAGGCGCCGCTGCGCGAAGCGTACGGCGGCGACGCCGACGCGATCCTCAAGGACAACGCCCTGCGGATGGCCCGCGCGGCCCTCGGCGCCCGGCGGCTCCCGCAGGGGCCGTGAAGGACCCGCTGAAGACCGCGACGACCCTGGTCGGCCTGCTCGCCGGCCTGGTCCTCAGCGTCTACCTGCTCGGCGGGCTGGTCATCGCCCTGCGCCTGCTCTTCGACGAATACGACTTCAACGCCGTGGTGGTGGTGCTCGGCCAGCTGCCACGGGAGCCGGTGATCGCCACCGCGCTGCTCGACGTGATCGGCCCGGCGGCGGCGTTCGGCCTCCTGGTCGCGCTCTTCTACGGCGGCCGCGATCGGCCCCGGCCGCGTCCTTGGGGCGGGGACGATCTCGACCAGGGCCCGGGATCGTTCTTCCTGCGGTTCGCCTTCTTCCCGCTCGCCGCGCTGGCGTTATGCGCCTGGTCGATCTGGAAGGCGCACTCGACGGACGGCTGGAGCGTCCTCCTGGTGCTGGGCGCCTTGCTCGGCATCGCGGTCACCTGGGCGATCCTCGCCGCCGCCTGGTTCCTTAAGCGGCGCGTCGCCCGGGCCGGCTGGTCGCGCTTCGTCCGCGCCGCCGCGACCGGCGGCCTGTTCGCCTGCGTCGCGGTGACGCCGGCGGTGATGACCGCGAGCGCCTACCCGTTCGAGCGGGCGGTCGTCTGCACCACCGAAAGCCAGCTGCCGGCGCGCGGCCAGCTGATCGGCGAAGGCGGCGGCCGCATCCTCGTCGAGCAGTCCACGGAAGGCGAAGCCGACGTCCTCAGCGTCCCTACCGAACACGTCACCACCACCGAATTCGGCGACATCCAGCGGCTGCCCTGCCCGCTGCCCGCCGGTCAGGTCGCGGCGGCGGCGACGGCCGAAGAATCGCTCGAAGGGCACGGCTCGCCGAAGGAGGTCGAAGTGGCGATGAAGGTGCGGCCCTACCTGCTGTTCGACAGCCGCGAGCGCTGGCGGCCGCTGGAAGTCGACAGCTTCCTGCGCGAGCGCTTCCCGAAGGGCGGCGCCCAGCGGCTCTGTTACCCGAGCGGCCACTGCGAACCGGCGGACGGCACGGAAAAGCTCCGCCCGGCTCCCGGCGCGCCCACCTTCATCGACATCCAAGGCGGCGAAGAAGATGGCACCGACTTCTCCTCGCCGAACCCGGAATGCAGCGCGAGCCCACCCGCCGTCGACTGCAACAGTGGGCCGGCCAGCGTCATCTACTACCGGCGCACCACCTTCGAAGGCCGCTGGTACTGGGACTTCTGGGTCTTCTACCGCTACAACGACTACACCGGGCCACTCGCCAAGTGCAACGAATTCCTCTGCAGCGACCACGAGGGCGACTGGGAGGGGGTGACCGTGGTCACCACCCCGTCGAGCGCGCCGACGATTCTCGGGGTGATCTATGCGGCCCACCGCAACCGGATCCTGGTCGAAGCCGAAGACCTGCCGACCTTGGAAGGCCACCCGCTCGCCTTCGTCGCTGAAGGCACCCACGCGAGCTATCCGTACCGATGCGCGAAGGACTGCCACCAGTACGCGAAGCTTGCCAGCGAGCCGCTGCCGGAGGACCCGCACGACGGCGCCGTCCCCTGGGGGGGCAACAGCGAAAAGGGCTGCGTCACCTACGAGTGCGTGCGGCCACTGTCGGAGGTCGGCACGCCCGGCGACCTGGCGCCGCCGCTGGCGGGCGGCTGGGCGGGCTGGCCGGGGCTCTGGGGATCGACCTGCGCCCGCGGCGAATGCGGGGCCACGTTCTCCGAACTTCAGGGCAGCCCGAGCTCACCCGGCACCCAGGCGCGCTTCCGGTGCCCCTGGGCGCCGACCGACGAATCGCCGCCGCTGTCCGGCAAGGGCGGGCTGACCGCCGCCGAACCGGCCGCCGGCGCCGCCCGCAAGTTCGCCCGCTGCGCCCAGCGCGCCGGGGTCGCGCCCTAGGAGGCCCTCCGGGTCGGCGACCCGCCCCCGCGACCCGGATTCGTAAACTGGATCGGCGAGGCCGGATCGCCCGATCCGGTCTTCCCGCGTGCGATGAGCCTCCGTCCCCTTCTAGATCTTGCCGCCGAGAACGAGCGCGTCCACGCGCTCGCCTCACGCGTGCTCGCCGCCGCCGACGGCGGCGAGAGCATCAGCCTGCGCTCCTCCCAGACGCTCCGCCCGCTGCTGCTCGCGGCGCTGCTCGAGGACGAACGCGGGCTCGCCGGCCGCCCGGCCCTGCTGGTCGCCGCCGACGACCGCGCCGCCCGTGACCTGGCCGCCGACCTGCGCGCCTACCTGACCCCGCGCCGGGTCCGCCTCTATCCCTCGCGCGGCACCGGCTACGCCTCCTCGGTCACCCCGCCACCGCACCTCGTCGGCCTGCGCATCGACGCCCTCGACGCGCTCTCGCGCGAAGCCGACGCGATCGTCGTCGCCTCCGCCGTCGCCCTCGCCGAGGCCGTGCCCGACGCCTCCCTGCGCCCGGCCGGCTTCGAAATCGCGAAGGGCGACGAGATCGACCTCGGCGCCATCGCCGAGGACCTGGTCGCGGCTGGCTACGAACGCTGCGAGCAGGTCGAGGAACGCGGCCAGTTCGCCGTCCGTGGCGGCATCCTCGACGTCTACCCGGCGACCGAGGAGCGCGCCGTGCGGATCGAGCTCTTCGGCGACGAGGTCGAGTCGATGCGCTGGTTCTCGACCTTCACCCAGCGCAGCCTCGGCGAGGCGGAGGTGGTCGAGCTCGCCCCGGCAGCCGAGCTCGACGCCGACCACCGCGAGCTCGCCGCGATCGCCGCCCAGGAGGCGGCCGAAGGCGAGGGCGACACCGACCTCGCCGAGCTCCTGCCGCTGGACCAGTTCCGCGCCCCGCTCGACCTGATCCCGGCGAACGCCGCCGTCGTCCTCGCCGCCCCAGAAGAGGTCGAGCCCGCCCTGCGCGACGTCTGGGAGGACGCCACCACCTCGATGAAGGCCGAGGACGCCCGCCACCTCTACGTCGACGTCGCCGAGCCGCTGGCCGCCCGCGCCGCGCTGGCGCTGACCAGCGCCGGGGAGGACGACGACGAGGCCGAGGCGTTCCGCGCCTCGCGCGCCGAGAGCCCCGCCCGCTCGATCAAGGAGGCCGAGTCGGAGCTGGAGAAACTGGTCCGCTCCGGCTACCGCACCGTGGTCGCCTTCGACAGCATGGGGGAGGCGGAGCGCGCCCGCTACGGCCTCGACCGGCTCGACGCGCGGATCCTCGAAGGCGGCCGCCTCAGCCCCGACCCCGGCCTCTCCTTCGCCGAGGCGCGGCTGCGTGAGGGCTTCGTCGCCCCCGAGCTGAAACTCGCCGTCTACCCCTTCCGCCGCCTCGTCCACCGGCGCCGCCGCGCCGATGAGACCCCGGCGGTCGGCGCCGGCCGCGGCCGGCTCGCCTTCTCCGAGCTGCGGGTCGGCGACTACGTCGTCCACGAGGACCACGGCGTCGCCCGCTTCGCCGGCTTCGAGACGCGCGAGATCGGCGGCGTCACCCGCGACTACCTCTACCTCGAATACAAAGGCGAGGACCGCGTCTACGTCCCCACCGAACAGCTGGCGAAACTGAGCCGCTACGTCGGCGCCGGGGGCGAACCGACGCTCTCCGCCCTGGGCGGCAAACGCTGGCAGAACCTGAAGGCGCGGGCCCGCAAAGCGGCTGGTGCCCTGGCCGGCGAACTGCTCAACCTCTACGCCGAGCGCCGCGCCCGCAAAGGCCACTCCTTCCCGCCTGACGGCGAGTGGCAGATCGAGATGGAGTCGGCCTTCGCCTACCGCGAGACCGCCGACCAGATCGAGGCGATCGAAGCGGTGAAGGGCGACATGGAATCGGAGCGCCCGATGGACCGGCTGGTCTGCGGCGACGTCGGCTTCGGCAAGACCGAGGTCGCCCTGCGCGCGGCGGTGAAGGCGGCCGCCGACGGCACCCAGGTGATGATGCTGGTGCCGACCACGATCCTCGCCCAGCAGCACTGGGGCACCTTCCGCGAGCGGCTCGCCGACCTCCCCTTCCGGGTCGAGGGCGTCTCCCGCCTGCGCCCCGCGGGCGAGACCAAAGCCGTGCTCAAGGACTTCGAGGAGGGCAAGGTCGACATCCTGATCGGCACCCATCGCCTGCTCTCGCGCGACGTGCGGGCGAAGGAGCTCGGACTGGTGATCGTCGACGAGGAGCAGCGCTTCGGGGTCAAACAGAAGGAGCTGCTGCGCCAGCTGAAGCTGAAAGTCGACGTCTTGGCGCTCTCGGCGACGCCGATCCCGCGCACCCTGCAGATGAGCCTCGCCGGCCTGCGCGACATCTCGGTGATCGAGACCCCGCCCGAGGGCCGCCGCCCGGTCCGCACCTACGTCGGGCCCTACGACGAGGACCTGGTGAAGAAGGCGCTGGAGCGGGAGATCGGCCGCAAGGGCCAGGCGTTCGTCCTCCACAACCGGATTGACTCGCTGTTCGAGGTCGCCGAGCGCCTCCGCGCGCTGGTCCCCGGCGCCCGCTTCCTCGAAGCGCACGGGCAGATGGACGAGCACAGCCTGGAGGAGACGATGCTCGCCTTCCTGCGCGGCGATGCCGACGTGCTGGTGACGACGACGATCATCGAGTCCGGGCTCGACATCCCGACCGCCAACACCTTGATCGTCGAGCGCGCCGACCAGCTCGGGCTGAGCCAGGCCTACCAGATCCGCGGCCGGGTCGGGCGCTCCAAGGAGAGCTCCTACGCCTACATGCTCTACCCGAGCGCCGAGGCGCTGACCGAGGACGCGGCGGCGCGCCTTTCGACCCTCGCCGACCACACCGAGCTCGGGTCGGGATTCCGGATCGCGATGCGCGACCTCGACATCCGCGGCGCCGGCAACCTGCTTGGCGACGAGCAGTCGGGCCACGTCGCCGCGGTCGGCTTCGAGCTCTACTGCCAGATGATCGACGAGGCGGTGGCCGAGGCCGGGGGAGAGGGCGCCGAACGCGAGGAGGCGCCGGAGCCGGTCCGCCTCGACGTGCCGGTCGACGCCTACCTGCCGGCGACCTTCGTCCCCTTCGAGGCGGCGAAGATCGACATCCACCGCCGCATCGTCGCCGCCCGCGAGCCGGGCCAGCTGCGGCAGATCGCCGACGAGCTCGACGACCGCTTCGGCCAGCTGCCGCCGCAGGCGGAGAACCTGCTGAAGCTGCAGCGGGCGCGGATCGAGCTCGGTCTGGCGGGAGCGCGCAGCGTCGAGTTCCGCGGCGGCAAACTGACGGTGACCGGGGTGGAGCTCGATTCGACCGGCTCCGGGGTGCTCTCCGAGAAGGTCGAGGGGGCGCTCTACGAATGGCGCGAGCAGGCCGCCTCGCTGCGCGTGGCGGGCGATCCGGACGAGCGGCTGGCGGCGGTGCTGGCGCTCGCCGACGGTCTGCGCGAGGCAAAGCGCGCCGCCGAGCCGGCGGCCGCCTGAACGGCGGTCTTTAACCACCGCGAAGGGACTTTCACTATGCTGCCCCGTCGGTGGGAGCCAAATCGGGGCGAAATAGGCGGGGCGGCAGGGGCGGCCCGAAAAAAGCGACGTCGGGGACCGGCGGGCGCAAAGGCGGCTCGCGCGGGGCGCAGCGCGTCGGCCTGATCCTGTTTGCCGTCGTCTTCGTCGCCCTCTTCGTCGTCTTCGCCGTCGCCGAGGGGCTCGGTGCGCCGAGCGTCCCCAAGGGCGACATCGCCAAGGTGAGCGACGCTCCCGCCGATCTCGCCAACATCTCGGAAGCCGAATACAAGGCGTCGCTGGCGCGGCAGGAAAACTCGGCCGGGCTGAAAAAACCGCCCAAGGCCGGCTCCAAAAAAGCCGAAGAACTTCACAACGCGTCGATCGAAGAACTCCTCAGCAAGACGTGGATCTTCGGCGAGGCGGAAGAACTGGGGATCAAGGTCACCCAGAAAGAAGTCGAAACCGAACTTGAAAAAGTCAAAAAAGAAAGCTTCAAAACGGAAAAAGCGTTCCAGGAATTCCTCAAGGAACAGAACCTGACCGAAGAAGAAGTCAACGAATTGATCGAACTCCGGATCGTCCAGCCGAAGATCCAGGAAAAGATCACCAAAGAAGGTCCGGCGGCTACCGAAGCTGAAGCCAAGGCCAAATACGAAGAAGAAGTGGCGACGGCCTACACGAAAAAACCGACGCGAGACATCCGCGTCGCGGTGAACGAAGACAAAAAAGAAATCGAAGCCGCCCAGAAAGCTCTCGAAGCCGACAACTCCGAAGCGAGCTGGAAAAAAGTCACCAAAAAATACTCGCCGACGACCGAAGCAAACGCCGGCCTACAGAAAGAAATCAGCGAAGAATTCCTCGTCGAACCGCTGAAAAAAGACATCTTCGGCGCCGAAGTCGGCGAACTTGTCGGCCCGGTCAAGCAAGGGAAAAACTACCTCCTGCTTGAAGTCGTGAAAGAACACCCGGAATCGGTCCAGCCCTTCTCCGAAGTCAAAACGACGATCACCACGCAGCTGACCCAGGAAAAGCAGTCGAAATACTTCACCGAATGGGTCTCCAACACCTTCCAGCCGAAATGGACCTCGCGGACCCATTGCGCCAGCGGCTTCGTGGTCGAAAACTGCGCCAACTTCAAGGGCTCGGGTCGCCCCGCAGGCGCGGACCCCGCCTGCTACGAAGCCAACCCGAAGAAACCGGCGAAAGAATGCCCTTCGCCGGTGGTCCTGAACCAGCCCGCCGTGCCCGGCTCGGTGACGGTCGCCAAACCGGAAGGCGAACGGAAGCCGCAGGGCCCGTTCGCGTCGAGGTCGAACAAAGAAGGCAAAGGCAAAGAAGCGGCTGAAGGCGCCGAAGGCGCGGCCGGGGGCGAAGCAGGCTCGGAAGCCAGCCAGGCCGAAACCGAAGCCGCCGTCAAAGCCGCCGAAGAAGCTGCTGCCGAAGCCGCCGCCAAAGAAGGCTCCAAAGAAGGCGAATAAAGGTCCCGTCCCGGGCCGTCTACCGCACCGCGCCGGGTGGTCCTCGGTGAATAGAGTGGCCGTCCCGTGAGCACGATCTCCTCCATCCACGCGCGTCAGATCCTCGATTCGCGCGGCAACCCGACGGTCGAGGTCGAGGTCGCCCTGGAGTCGGGGGCGCGTGGGGTCGCCGCGGTCCCCTCGGGTGCGTCGACCGGCGAGTTCGAGGCGGTCGAGCTGCGCGACGGCGGTGACCGTTGGGTCGGCAAGGGCGTCACCAAGGCAGTCGCCAACGTCAACGGCGAGATCGCCGCGGCGCTGACCGGCGCCCGCGCCGCCGAGCAGGGCGCCCTCGACGAGACGATGATCGAGCTCGACGGCACCCCGAACAAGGGTCGACTCGGCGCCAACGCGCTGCTCGGCGTCTCCTTGGCCGCCGCCAAGGCCGCCGCGGCCGACTCGCGGCAGCCGCTCTACCGCTACCTCGCCGAGCTCTACGGGGGCGGCGAGCCGAACGTCCTGCCGGTGCCGATGATGAACGTGCTGAACGGCGGCGCCCACGCCGACAACTCGGTCGACTTCCAGGAGTTCATGGTCGTCCCCGCCGGCGCCGCCAGCTTCTCCGAGTGCATGCGCTACGGGGTCGAGGTCTTCCATGCGCTGAAGAAGAGCCTCGGCGCCCGCGGCCTCGCCACCGCGGTCGGCGACGAGGGCGGCTTCGCCCCCAACCTGGAGTCCAACGAGGCTGCCCTCCAAGCTGTCCTCGAGGGCGTCGAGGCGGCCGGCTACGAGCCTGGCTCCGATGTCTTCATCGCCCTCGATCCGGCCACCAGCGAGATCTACAAGGACGGCAACTACGTGCTCGAGCACGAGGGCCGCACGCTCTCCCCGCAGGCGATGGCGGACTACTGGCGGGAGGCCTCTTCCAAGTACCCGATCCTCTCGATCGAGGACGGCATGGACGAGGAGGACTGGGACGGCTGGAAGCTCCTCACCGAGACGATCGGCGACCGCGTCCAACTGGTCGGCGACGACCTCTTCGTCACCAACCCGGTGCGCCTCCGCCGCGGCATCGAGCTCGGCGTCGGCAACTCGATCCTGGTCAAGGTGAACCAGATCGGCACCCTCTCGGAGACCCTGGAGGCGATCCGCATCGCCCGCGACGCGGGCTACACGGCGGTGATCTCGCACCGCTCGGGGGAGACCGAGGACACCACGATCGCCGACCTCGCCGTCGCCACCGGCGCCGGCCAGATCAAGACCGGCGCGCCCTCGCGCTCGGACCGCGTCGCCAAGTACAACCGGCTGCTGCGGATCGAGGAGGAGCTCGGTGCCGCCGCCGTCTTCCCCGGCCTGAACGCCTTCTTTCAAAGCGCCTCCTAGGGCGCCGGGGGCGGCGCTTAATGAAGGAGACGGCCCGCCGGCAGCGTAGCTGCGGGCATGGCCTCTACCGCTTACGCCGGCGCGCGCCCGAAACGCCGCCCGGCCGCCCGCAAAGCGCGCCCCGGGGCGCGCAGCACGCCGAGCCGGATCAAATGGGACCGCGTCGGCCGGATCGCCTTGGTGCTGGTCCTCTTCGCCGTCGCCTACTCCTACCTGAACCCGGCGATCAACCTGCTCGAGACCTACCAGTCGACGACCGCCGCGAAAGCCGAATTCCATCAGCTGTTGCAGGAAAACAAGCGCCTGCACCGCTCGATCCAGTCTTCGGACAAGCCTGCCGTGGTCGCCGCGGCGGCGCGCAAGCAGGCCATGATCGCCGAAGGGGAGACCCCCTTTGTGGCGCGCGGCTTCTCCCACTGAGGGCGCCGGGCTTCCGGGCAGATGCCTAGCTTCGGCTCCTACCTGCTGGGAGCCGCCCAGCTGATCGTCCTGGCGGCGGGCTTCGGCCTCGCCGCCTACATGCTGCGGGCGCGGCTCCTGCCAGGCTGGCGGGGCGCCCCGGCCCGCCTGGTCGAGATAACCTTCGCCGTCGGCCTGCTGACGGTCGCCGCCGAGGCCCTCGGCACCTTCGGCCTCCTCTACGCGGGCACGCTGGTCGCCGTCGGCGTCCTGATCGCTCTGGTGGTCCGCGTGGCGCCGATGCAGCCGGGCGGCGGGGAGACGGCGCGCGGCGGCGAGCTCGGCCTCTGGGCGGGCGTGTTGGCCCTGGTCGTGGTCGCGATCGTCGTCTTCGACTGGGCGGTGACGGCGAAGCACGCGCTCGACGGCGGGATCTTCAACTTCGACTCGCTCTGGTACCACATGCCGTTCTCGGCGGACATCGCCCAGTCGCACTCGACGACCGGGATGCACCACGTCGAGACCGTCTTCGTCAACTGGTTCTACCCGCAGAACTCGGAGCTCCTGCACGCGGTCGGGATCCTGATGATCGGGCGCGACACGCTCAGCCTCTTCATCAACTTCGGCTGGCTCGGGGTCGCCTTCCTCGCTGCCTACTGCGTCGGGCGGCCCTACGGGCGGGGGATCCCGGCGATCCTGGCGGCGGCGATCCTGGCCGGCTGCCACACCCTGGTCGTGCGCGAGCCGGGGGCGGCGAAGAACGACCTGATGGCGGCAGCGCTGCTGCTGGCCGGGATCGCGATCCTGGTCGAGGCCTGGAACGCCCAGCCCCGCCCCGGTGAGCCCGCCCCCCCCGATGAGTTCGCAGAAAACCGCGGTATGCGCGGCGAACTGCGAACGCATTCGCTGTACGGGTGGGCGTTGGGCGCCGCCGGGCTGGCGGTGGGGCTGGCGGTGGGGACGCGGCTGACGATCTTCGCGATGGCGGCGGCGCTGAGCGTCGTCGTGATCGTCCTCGCGCCGACCGGGCGGCGCTGGAAGGCGGCCGGGTGGTGGTTCGGCGGGGGGCTGCTCGGCGGTGGCTACTGGTACCTGCGCAACCTGCTCGTCGCCGGCAATCCGATCCCCGAGGCGACCAGCCTCGGCCCGATCTCCCTGCCCCACCCGGAGCGGGTGCAGGAAGGCCGTCCCGGCTACAGCATCTCCCACTACCTCACCGACACCGGCGTCTGGCGCCACTACTTCTTCCCCGGCATCCACGACGCCTTCGGCGTCCTTTGGCCGGTGGTCCTGGTCGCCGCCCTGGCGGCCTGCCTGCTGGCGATCTTCGCCGGCCGCGACACGCTGATCCGCTGGCTCGGCGGCGCCGCCCTCTTCGCCTTGGTCGCCTACCTCTTCACGCCGCTCGGGGCGGCCGGGGCGGAGGGCGAACCGGTCGGCTTCGCGATCAACATCCGCTACGTCATCCCGGCGCTGCTGGCGGCGCTCGTGCTGGTGCCGCTGCCGCGCTTCCTCGACCCGCCGAAGCGCCAGTGGGCGCTGGTGGTGGTGCTGGCGGTCGCCTACCTGGTCACCGACCGTCCCGACCACGCGATCCACGACAAGGCCCGCCTCTTCGCCTTCGCTTTCGTGATCGTCTTCGTCGCCGTCCCGGCGCTGATCTGGCTGGCCCGCCGCGACGGCGCCCCCGGCAAGCTCGTCGCCGCCGCGATCACCGCCCTGGCGGTGGCCGCGATCGCGCTCGGCTACCCGGTCCAGCGCCACTACCTGAACCACCGCTTCGCCAACCTCACCGCCGCCACCTCGATCCCCGGCATGGACCTCGACGACGCCTACCGCTGGGCGCGCGGGGTGAGGGACTCGCGGATCGGCCTGGTCGGCACCACGGCGGGCTTCGCCGGTTACGGCTTCTACGGGCCCGACCTCTCCAATCACGTCGTCTACCTCGGCGAAAAGGGGCCCCACGGCGCCTTCAACGCGATCCCGACCTGCGAAGGCTTCCGCGACGCGGTCAATGGCGAGAACCTCGACTACCTGGTTACCGCGCCGTTCCTCAACTTCCTCCACCCGAGCCAGCCGGTCCCCTCGCCCGAGGCGCGTTGGCTGCAGGGCGCGGGCGGCATCGAACCGGTCCTCTCCGAAGGCAAGGTAACGGTCTGGAAGGTCACCGGCCCGCTGAAGTCGACCTGCGGCCCGGCGAACGAACCGCTTCGCGAAGTCCCGAATACCCCTGGCGCCTGAGGCCGCGCGGCCTCAGCCCGCGCGCCCGCGGCCGGTGGCGACCTCCAGGGCCTCCTCGGCGCCGATGAAGGGAGCCAGGGCGAAGTAGGTGAGGAAGGGGGCGAGGCGGGGGAGGTCGGCCGTCTTGCCCCTCCAGACGCCCTCGAACATCACCCCGTAGACCGCCCCAGTGCTCGCCTCGATCATCAGGTCGGTCGCGTTGACGCCCGCCTCCAGCGCCGGCGCGATCAGGGCCCCGACGATCTGCCCGCCGACCGCGTCGCGATCGGCGATCGCCGCCGGCCCGGCGCCGTAGATGTCGACCGCGCGCAGCGAGGCGAAGGCGGGCTCGGAGGCGAGGAACCCGCACATCTCCTCGAAGCAGATCCGCATCGCGATGCGCCAGTCGTCGGCCCGCCGCACCGCCGGCATCACCGCCGCCAAGAGCTGGGCGCCGCTCGAGTCGAGCGCCGCCGCGAGGGCGTCCTCCTTGCCCTCGAAGTGCTCGTAGAAGGTGGTCTGGGAGATCGAGGCGGCGGCGGCGATGTCGGCGATCGTCGTCGCCGGGTAGCCCTTCGTCGCCACCGCGGCGGCGAAGCCGCGGATGATCCGCTGTTCGGGGCTGTAGGAGGCGAAGGGCGGCGCGGCGGAGATCGGCCGGGAGACGATCAGGCGGCCCGGGCGGCGCAGCGGCCGCGGCGGCGAGGGAAAGCTCATCGCCCACTCCCAGAGGCCGGGGACGAGGTCCGGAAGCTCCTCCTCGCGGCGTTCCAGCAAGCGGCTGTAGATGACCTGGTAGAGGCCGCCGATGATCCCGCGCAGGAGCTCCGGCGGCATCGCCGCGCGTCCGGGGATCTGCTCGGCGGCATCGCGGCCGAGCATGATGATCCAGTCGATCGCCCGGCGCACCGGGGTGATGCCGCTCTCGCCCGCGGCGTAGGACTCGACCAAGCACATCCGCGCCGCGGCGGGCTGGGCGACGATCAGCCGGACAAAAGCTTTCAGGGCGGCGCGGGGCCGGCGGGCGGCGTCGCCTTCGCCGCCCAGCTCGTCGGCGACGGCCCCGATCGCCGCCGCGACCATCTCGTCCTGCGCAGCCCGGAAGCAGTCGAGCTTGTCGTCGAACTGCTCGTAGAAAGTCGCTCGCGACACTCCGGAGGTGCGCAGAAGATCCTCGACCGAGGTGGCGTCGTAGCCCTTCTCCTCACAATTGGCGACGATCGCCGCGAACAATCGCTCGCGCTGCTCACGCCGCGCGGCGTCGCGGTCGCCGCTGCGGCCGGGGGGCAGTCTGCGCTGCCGTAGCGTCTCGGCGTCTCCCCAAGGGGTCAGCACCATCGAGCGACATTAGTCGCCGCGGATCAGCGACTCACGTCTTCCTAATCTCAGATACCGCGATGTGTCTATCTAGTCGTTCGCTACAGGGATCGCTGCAATCCGCGGACTGGCGAACGGATAGGGCGATGTGTATGAGTTTTCTAACGCTGTGGGCGGGTCGGAAGGTGCTCTGGGGCCGGGAAGGGACGAGGAAAGGGACGCGGCCCTCTCGGCGGCGACCCGGGCAGGCTGAGGCCGCCGCCGAGAGGGCCGCGTCCGTGGGGATGTGCGGGGGACGCCGGGGAGGCGTCACACGGACGGGAGGTTCGTCGCGGAGTCGCGCGGAACTCCACGGTATGCGGCGTGATCTCGGGCTCCGTTGCAAAGCCGTCACAGGGTCCGTGTCCTTGGTAGCCCAGAGGGCTACCAAGGACACGGACCCACGCCCGGGACGGCCACTCGTCCCGGGAAGAGCCACGGAACCGTGTCATTCCACCCGGAAGGCTCGCGTCCCGGGCGTCTCGTGGCGGCCACAGCCTGCCAGGGCCGCCACGAGACGCCCGGGACTCGCCGTCCCCGATCGACCGGCCCACGAACCCTCGCCGTCCCCCGCCACCAGCATTCGCCCCGCGCACCCGACTCTCACGGGCCGCTAAATTGCCTGGCCGTGCCCTATCCACTCGCCAACGCGCTGTACCAGTGGGAGGAGGGGGCTCGGGAGCTGGCGGCGATCGACGATCCCAGGCGCAGGCGTCTCGCCGAGCGCGTGATCGACGGGATCCGGGTCGAGCTGCGGCGGCGGATCGGGCCGACCTTCAGTGCCGAGGAGCTCGCCGATCTCTACGGCGAAGGGACCGATTGGGCGCAGGCGATCGCCCTCGACGTCGCCCCGGCGGCGGCGGGCGAAGCGCAGACGCTGGCCGACGCCGCCTTCTGGGCGTATCTACGCAACGCCGGAAACTTCGCGGGCGGCCGCCAGCTGCCCGCCTGACCGGCGCATTGCGGCGTCCTCGGCCGCTCGCGTGCAGAGCACGCCACGCGGCCTGCGTCCTTACACTGCTTGGTCAGGCGAACAGCTGGATCGCGGGCGACTACTCGTCGTCCGAGTCGTCGGAATCGTCGTCGTCGGCGGAGCCGGCGCGGCGGATCACGATCTGGTCGGCCTCGATCCGCACGGTAACGTCGCGGTTCCCGGCCCAGTGCTCGAGGTAGACGGGATTGTCTTTCACCGAGGCATCGAGCCAGAGGCCGTAGCCGTCCTGTTCGCCGTGATCGAAGGTCGCCTCGATCTCTTTGCGGCGGCCGCGTCCTCCGCGGCGGCCGCGGCGACGCCGACGGCGCGGGCGGCCGGAGGCGTCCCCGTCGTCCTCGTCCCCGTCACCCTCGTCCTCGGAGTCGGCCTCCTCGGCCTCCTCCTCGGCGGTGGCGGCTTCGATCTCCGCTTCGATCTCGTCGCGCAGGTCGATTTCGCTCGACCCGGCGTTCTCGTCGTCGGGCGAGAGTTCGTACTGCTTGCGGAACTCGCGCAGCTCCGTGGCGGAGACTTCAAGTTGGTGGGCGATCCAAGCGTCCGTGCGGCCCTGGTGGACCCAGGCGCGGATCTGGTTCAGTTGTGGCTTCAGAGAGCGTCGTGGCATCGGCGCGCGAGTCTATTGAAACCGGGCGGTGAGGCGCCGGCAGGGCTAGGAGATGAGCATCGCGAGCGCCTCGAACATGGCGACCGCGACGACCACCACGGTCACCGTGAGGCAGATCGCCAGGACGCTGAAGCGGACCGTGCTGTGGTGTTCGGTCCGCTCGATCCGGCGCGCCCGGGAGCGGTTCGCGGCCCGTCGGCGGAGCTGCTCGCGCCGCCGACGCTCGAGTGAGGTCTCCTGTTCGAAGGCGGTCTCGAACTGGGAGATGCTTTGCTTCATCTTCATAACGGGGAGCCCGGAGGGCCGCGGGCACCGTAGCAAAGGATCTTGCAAAGCTCACGCTTCGCTCATGGATTGACGATGGGCGAAGCGGGTTAACTCGCATTCCAGAGCCGTTTGCGGGTCCTGAAGAAGATTCAGGAAATTCTTGCGAAACGACCGGCGAAACGGTCGTTTGGACGACAAAGGGGGGAGAGATACCCCGCCCACATCCCTTGAGGGAGGTGTGAGGGCGCGTTCCAGATCCAGCCTCGGCAGCGCCGCCCTGATCGCCCTCATCCTCGGGGCGATCGCCTACTCCGCGCTCCCCGACTCGGCTGCCACCGGGCCGGTCAGCGAAGCGAGTGGCATGGCGCCCGTCGTTCGCGTCGTCGACGGCGACACGGTGATCCTCGCCGGCCTCGGCTCGAGCCGCATCGTCGGCGTCGACACGCCGGAGACGGTGAAGCCGGACACGCCGGTGCAGTGCTTCGGGCCGCGCGCCTCGGCGTTCTCCAAGCACGTGCTCGGCGCCGCCGGGCGGGTCAGGTACCGGGTGGCGCTCGAACCGGTCGACGCCTACGGCCGCAGCCTGGTCTACCTCTGGCTGCCGGACGGGCGCTTCTTCAACGCGATGCTGGTCCGCCGCGGCCTCGCCCGGCCGCTCCCCTTCCCGCCGAACACGCGCTACGCGCCGCTCTTCGCGCGCCTCGCCCTGTCGGCGGCGAGGCGCGGAAGGGGCTTATGGGGCCGCTGCTAGGGCGTGCGGCGCACGTTGGCGAGTAGGCTCGCCTTGATCTGCTCGATGATCGCCAGCGCCTCGTCCCAGTCGCGCTGCCAGACGTTGCGGCCGAAGATCACGCCGCTGCCGCCGGCCTCCATCACCTCGCTGGTGTTGCGGAGGACGACCTCGTCATCTGCCTTGGAGCCGCCGGAGAGGACGACAAGCGCCCGGCCGGCGGACTCGACGCAGTGGTTGATCGCCTCCTGCTGGGTGACTTCGAGTTCGTTGTAGGGCGCCGGGGCGTCCTTGTCCTTCTCGGGGTCGATCTTCGGCATGTTGAGCTTGACGATGTCGGCACCCATCTCCATCGCCATCCGCGCCGCATAGTCGATCGCGTAGAAGGAGTTCTGGCCGCCCTTCGCCTCGACCGCTTCGCCGCGCGGGTAGGACCAGACGACCAGCGGCATGCCGAAGCGGTCGCAGTCCTCGCGGACCTGGCGCAGCTGGGCAAGATCCTCGTCCTGGCGCGGGGAGCCGACGTAGAGGGTGTAGCCGATCGCGTCGGCGCCGAGCCGAACGCCGTCCTCGACGCTCGAGTTGCAGGACGAGAACGCCTTCGCGGAGCTCGGCAGGTCGGTCTTGCCGTTGACCTTGAGGATCAGCGGCACCTTGCCCGCGTAGTCCGGGTAGTACTTCTCGGCCATGCCGATCTGGCAGGCCAGGGCCGAGTAGCCGGCCTCGGCGGCGAGCCGGAACTGGTAGTCGGGGTCCTTGGAGGCCGGGTTGGGGAAGAAGTCCCGCGGGCCGTGCTCGATGCCCTGGTCGATCGGCAGCAGCATCAAGGTGCCGTTGCCCGGGCCGAACTCGTAAAGAAGGCGGTACAGGCGGGCTCGTTTGCCGGGGGGAAGCGTCGCGAGCAGGGATTTCTGCTCGGTCAGGCTCTTCAACTCCACTGTGATTCCTCCTCGAATATGGGTGCCGCGAAAGTATGGCAGCGGAATCGACCATGGGGAGCCCGGTCGCCGGGTATCCTCGGATGAGCCATGAGTGAGACTGAGCTCAGCGTCATCTGCAAGAACTGCGGTTCGGAGGTCAGTCCGTATGTGACCGAGTGCCCGTACTGCGGCGCCCGCCTGCGCAAGCGCGCCCCGAAGCTGGAGCGGCGCGGCGACGCGCTCGAGGCCCAGCGGCCGAAGCGACGCCGCCGGCGGTTCAAGCTGCGCCGCCCGTCGCGCCCCTCCGCGCCCAGCTTCTCGGTCTCCGATCAGCGGCCCTACGCGACGCTGACGATCATCCTCGGCTCGGCGATCCTGCTCTTGATCCAGAAGGCGACCGGGGACTCGCTCTCCACCTTCGGCGGGCTGATCGTGCCCTTCGGCGACGAGTGGTGGCGCTACCTGACCGCACCCTTCGCCTACGTCGACGTCGGCTACCTCTTCGTGGTCGCGGTCGGCCTGGCGATCTTCGCCACCGGGGTCGAGCGCCGGCTCGGCAGCGCCCCGACGGCACTGCTGCTGCTCGCCTGCGGGGCGCTCGGCGTGCTCGCCGCGGGCGGCATCGCCAGCGCCAAGGGCGACATCACGGTGATCGCGGGCGGCAACGGGATGGCGCTCGGCGCCATCGCCGCCTGGTTCGCGATCCGCCGCGCCGAAGCGCACGGGGCAATCGACGAAGAGTACGACGTGATCGGGGTCGCGGTCGCCGCCGTGGTGGTGATCGCGCTGCCGCTCTTCGCCCCGACCGCGGACTTCTTCTCCGCCCTGGTCGGCGGCGCCGTCGGCGGCCTCGCCGGGCTGGCGGCGACGACGCTCCACCACAAGGAATAGGACCGGCGCCCCGCCGGCCGCCGCGCGGAGCCGACCATCTAGGCTCCGGGGCGTGCCCGGGCCCGACGAGGAGCAGCTCGAAGCCGCGATCGAGCGGCTGATGGACGCCGAGCGCTTCGCCGCGGCGGAGCAGGTCGTCGCCCGCGCCGCGCCGCAGCTGCAGAAGGTGCTGGTGGCGGCGCTCGCCGAGGGCGGCTGGTTCGGCGAGCCGCACGAAGCCGAGACCCTGCGCGCGGCGACCGTCCCTGACCCGGACCAGCGGATCGCCGCGGTCCGCGCCCTGCTCGCCGAGGAGGCGCGGATGGGGATGATGGTTGGGGTCGCGGTCGGCTGGGCATTGAACGAGGAGCTTCACCACGACCAAGAGGGAGACACCTGAGATGGAGATCAAGTTCCACGGCCATTCCTGCTTCGCGATCAGCGAGGGCGACACCACCGTCCTCACCGACCCGTTCCTGGCGCCGAACAACCCGGTCGCGGTCGCCACCGCCGCGGAGGTCGAGCCGACCGTGATCGCGGTCAGCCACGGCCACGTCGACCACATCGCCGACGCGGTCGCGGTCGCCAAGCGGACCGGGGCCCACTGCGTCGCGCTGACCGAGCTGGCCGGCTGGATCGGCGCACAGGGGGTCGAGAAGGTCAGCAACCCGAACCTCGGCGGCACCGTCAGCTTCGACTGGGGTTCGATCAAGCTGGTCCCCGCCTGGCACACCAACACGCTGCCCGACGGCACCGTGATCGGCAACCCGGCGGGGATGCTGATCAAGATCGGCGGCAAGACGATCTACCACGCCGGCGACACCTGCCTCTTCTCCGACCTGAAGCTGATCGCCGAACGGGACCCGGTCGACATCCTGATGCTGCCGATCGGCGGCCACTACACGATGGATCGCCACGACGCCGTGGTCGCCACCCAGTTCGTCGGTGCCGAGACGGTGATCCCGATGCACTACAACACCTTCCCGCCGATCGAGACCGACGCGGCGGCCTTCAAGGCCGACGTCGAGGCGGCGGGCGGTGGCTCGGTCGTGATCCTCGACCCGGGGGAGACGCACAGCGCATAGATGGTTGATTCCACGGCGCCGGCCCCCGGCGAGGCGGGCGCGGCGCACGAGGAAGCTGTCGCCTCGCGGCTGATGGGCGGCCCAGGCAGGCTATGGCCGCCCATCAGCCGCGGGGCGGGGAAGTTCCGAGGAGGGGCC
>DATEDJ010000048.1:0-12403 GCA_035281725.1 Solirubrobacterales bacterium | reverse complement strand
CCTCTCGCCCTGGCGCCGCCGCACCCGTGCCCGGCCGAGCCTGCCGCGCCCCCGCACGGTCGCGATCTGGAGCGAGCGCTGGGCCGCCCCGCCGGTCTGGGTCGAGCGCCTCCAGGACAACCTCGGCGCCCGCGGCGGCCTGGTGCGGAGCGGCGGGCCGTTCGACCGCTGGGACCTCGACCTGCGCGCCGGAGCGCTCGGCGGGGTCAGGCTCCGCACGGTGGTCGAGGAGCACGGCCACGGCAGGCAGCTCGTGCGGGTCAGGATCTGGCCGCGGGCGACGCTCGCCGGGGAGCTCGCCGTCGGCGTGCTGGCGGTCCTCGCCGGGCTCGCCGTCTACCAGCACCAGCTCGGGCCGGCGATCGCGATCGGGCTGCTGATCGTCTTCGCGGTGGTGCTCGCGCTCGAGGGCACGGCGACGGCGACGCGGCTGGCCGTCAGCGCGACGACCGACCTCGGCAAGCGCCTCCATGGCGGCGAGGCGGACCGGGGGACAAGGCTGCGGCGGGCGCTGCCGGGCGGCCGGCGGCGGACCTGGGAGGACCTCGGTCAGCGGCCTGCGCCGCCGATCGGACCGCGTCGACTCGAGAGCGAGGAGGGTCGATGAGCCCGGGCATGGGCCCGGTGCGGATGCGCAGCCGCCTCGGTCGCCGCCCGTCGAAGGGCGACAAGGCGGGCGCCTGGGACCTGTGGAAGGCGCTGCCGCGGATCGGTCCCTACCTGCGGCCCTACCGCCGGCGGTTGATCCTCGTCATCTGCCTCACCGTCGCCGCGGCGGTCTTCGGCCTGGCCGAGCCGTGGCCGCTGGCGGTGATCCTCAACAACGTCCTCCACGAAACCAAGACGACGGGGATCGTGCGCGACATCTTCGGGCCGGATCCGACCACCTGGGTCGTCCTGGTGAGCATGGTCTCGGCGCGGTTCCTGCTGATCGTGCTCGGCAACGGGGTCACGGTGCTGAACCACTACCTCGGCGCGAAGACCGAACAGAACATGGTCCTCGACCTGCGCAGCGACCTCTTCGCCCACGCGCAGCGGCTCTCCTTCACCTTCCACGACCGTCGCCAGACCGGCGCGCTGATGAGCCAGATCAACCTCCAGGCCTCGGCGCTGGGGACGATCGTGATGGTCCTCCCGCCGATCGCCGAGGCGCTCCTGACGCTGGTCGGGATGCTGGTGATCTCGGTGCTGATCGACTGGCAGATCGCCCTCGTCGCGCTGATCATCCTGCCCTTCCTCTTCTTCTCCTTCAACCTCTACGGCCGGCGGATCGTGCCGCGCCTGCAACGGGTGCAGAAGCTCGAGTGGGACAGCCTCTCGATCGTCAACGAGGCGATGACGATGCTGCGCGTGATCGTCTCCTTCGGCCGCGAGGACGACGAATACCGCCGCTTCCGCGAACAGGGCCAGACGGCGGTCGACGAACGGGTGAAGCTGACGGTCAGCCAGAGCCTCTACACGCTCGGCGTCCAGACCGCCTCGGCGCTCGGGATCTCGATCGTGATGGGGCTCGGCGCCTGGCACGTGATCGAGGGCAAGATCTCGATCGGCGAGCTGATCGTCCTGATCACCTACATCACCTCGGTCTACCAGCCGCTCGAACAGATCAGCACCACGGTCGGCACGATCCACGAGCAGCTGGTCCAGTTCCACTCCTCGCTGAAGCTGCTCGACACCAAGCCGATCGTCACCGAGAAGCCGGACGCGCTGGAGATCGACCGGGCGCGCGGCCGGGTGACGGCGCGGAGCGTCTCCTTCGCCTACCCCGGCCGGCGGCGGACGCTCGAGGACATCTCCTTCGACGCGCTTCCCGGCGAACGGGTGGCGATCGTCGGCAAGACCGGCGCCGGCAAGAGCACGCTGATGAGCCTGCTGGTCCGCTTCTACGACCCCGCCCGCGGCCGCATCGAGATCGACGGCGTCGACCTCCGCGACCTGAAGCTGCACTCGCTGCGCGAGCAGATCAGCCTCGTGCTGCAGGAGCCGCTGATGTTCTCGGGGACGATCCGCGACAACATCGCCTACGGCAAGCTCGGCGCGAGCGAGGAGGACATCTACGCGGCGGCGCGGGCCGCCAACGCCGACGACTTCGTCCGCAACCTTCCCGACGGCTACGACACCGAGCTCGGCGAGCGCGGGGCGCAGCTCTCGGGCGGCGAGCGCCAGCGAATCTGCGTCGCCCGCGCCTTCCTCAAGGACGCCCCGATCCTGATCCTCGACGAGCCGACCTCCTCGATCGACTCGAAGACCGAGGCGGTGGTGCTCGACTCGCTCGACACGCTGATGGAAGGGCGGACCTCGTTCGTGATCGCCCACCGCCTCTCCACCGTCCGCCACGCCGACCAGATCCTCGTCGTCGATCACGGCCGCATCGTCGAGCGCGGCACCCACGAGGAGCTGGTCGCCGCGGGCGGTCCCTACAGCCAGCTCCACGACGCGCAGACGCGCGAGCGCCGGCGCCCGGCGCGCGGCGGGCGGGAGCTCGTCGGCGCCAACGGCGGGATCACCTGGACCCAGGTCGGAGGTGCCGCGTGAGTCGCCCCAAGGTCGTGGTGCTGGGGATGATGAGCAAGATGCCGGTGGCCGGCGTCGTCTGGCAGAACCTCCACTACCTGCTGGGCTTCGAGCGGCTCGGCTGCGACGCCTACTACGTCGAGACGCACGCCCGCACCCCCTCGATGCTGATGTCGGATCCGGGCGACGACAGCTCGGCGCTGGCGGCGGAGTACATCGCCGCGATCATGCGCCGCTTCGGCCTCGCCGACCGCTGGGCCTTCCGCGCCCTCCACGACGACGGCAGTTGCTTCGGCATGAGCGAGCTCGAGCTGGAGCGCCTCTACGGCTCCGCCGACCTGCTGCTGAACCTCCACGGCGGCACCCAGCCGCTGCCCGAGCTGGCCGCCGGCGGTCGGCTTGTCTACCTCGAGACCGACCCGGTGCAGCTGCAGCTGGAGCTCCACCACGGGGTGCCCGAGACGCTCGAGTTCCTCGAGCCCCACTCCGCCTTCTTCACCTTCGCCGAGAACTGGGACGGCGCCGACTGCGGCCTGCCGGCGCAGGATCGCTTTCCCTTCCTCCCCACTCGCCAGCCGGTCGTGCTCGACCTCTGGCCGGACCGCGGCGCCCACCCGGCCGATCTCTACACGACGATCGGCAACTGGCGCCAGGAGTGGCGCGACGTCACCTACGGCGGCGAGCGCTACACCTGGAGCAAGCACCACGAGTTCCTCCGCCACCTGGAGCTGCCCGGGCGTGCGGGCGCCGCCTTCGAGCTGGCGCTGAGCAGCTGCGAGCAGAGCGACCGGGACCTCCTGCGCGCCCACGGCTGGCGCGTCCGCGACGGCCTCGAGGTCTCCCGCGGGATCGACGTCTACCGCGACTACATCGGCGCCTCGCGCGGCGAGTTCACGGTCGCCAAGGACCAGAACGTGCGCCTGCGGACCGGTTGGTTCAGCGACCGCAGCGCCACCTACCTCGCCTCCGGCCGGCCCGTCGTCACCCAGGACACCGGGTTCGGCGCGGCCCTGCCAACCGGCGCGGGCCTGCTGGCCTTCGACTCGCCGGAGGGCGCGGTCGAGGCGATCGAACGGGTCGACGCCGACTACTCCATCCACAGCTGGGCGGCGCGCGACCTGGCCCGCGAGCACTTCGACCACGGCGTGGTCCTCGGCGCCCTGCTCGCGCACCTCGACATCCACCCGCAGGCGCCGCGGCCGCGACGCCCCGACACCGTCTTCCCCCGCGACCTGGTCCTCGAACCGGTCTCGCGCCGGCCGACCCGCCTGGCGCCGCAGACGATCCTGGTCGCCGCCCGCCAGCCGGCCGCGCCGCGCTGGGACGAGCCGCCGCGGCTCGGCCGCGAAAGCGCCAGCGTCGTCGTCGTCACCTACGGCGGCCTGCCCTTCAACCGGCTCTGCCTGGAGACCGTCCTCGCCCACAGCGGCGAAGTGGACCTCGAGCTGGTCGTCGTCGACAACGGCTCGACCGACGGCACGCCCGAGTACCTGACCCGCCTGGCGGCGGCCGACGCCCGGGTCCGGGTCCTGCTCAACGGCCGCAACACCGGCTTCGCCTCCGCCTGCAACCAGGGGCTGGGGCTGGCGGGCGGCGAGCACCTGGTCCTGCTGAACAACGACACGATGGTGCCGCCAGGGTGGCTGCCGCGGCTGATCGCCCACCTGCGCAACCCGGAGGTCGGACTGGTCGGGCCGGTGACGAACCGGATCGGCAACGAGGCCGAGATCGAGACCGACTACCGGCGCTGGGGCGAATTCCTCGACCTCGCCGCCCGCCGCGCCCACGAGTTCGCGGGCGACTGGCTGGAGCTGCGCTCGCCGGCGATGTACTGCCTGGCGCTGCGGCGCGAGACCTTCCTGCGGCTGGGCCCGCTCGACGAGCGCTACGAGGTCGGGTTGCTGGAGGACGACGACTACGCCGACCGCGCCCGCGCGGCGGGCTACCAGCAGCGCTGCGTCGAGGACGTCGTCGTCCACCACTTCGGCGAGGCCTCCTTCGGCAAGCTCGTCGCCGGCGGCGAGTACGGACGCATCCTGCGCGCCAACCAGTCGCGCTACGCGGAGAAGTGGGGGCGCGACTGGCAGCCCTACGGCCGCCGCCCCAACCCTCGCTACGAGCGCGAGGCCCAGCACCTGCGCGAGGCGGTCGTCGCCAGCGTGCCCGCAGGGGCCGACGTGCTGGTCGTCAGCCGCGGCGACGACGCCCTGCTCGATCTCGACGGCCGCCGCGCCCGCCATTTCCCGCAGGCCGCCGACGGCGGTTGGGCCGGGCACCATCCCGCCGATTCCGAGGAGGCGATCGGCCATCTCGAGCGGCTGCGCTCGGCGGGCGCCCAATACCTGGTCGTGCCGCCCACCTACCGCTGGTGGCTGCGCCACTACGAGCAGTTCCACGCCCACCTCGACGAGCACTACGAGGCGGTCCACTCGGATGAGCGCGGCGGCGACATCTACCGGCTCGTGGAGAAGGCCGAGGTGCACGCGTGATCCGGGCCTCGGTGATCGTGCCGGTCCACGGCCTCGCGGCGCTCAGCGCCCGTTGTCTTGACGCCCTGCTGCCGACGCTGCCCGCCGACTGCGAGGCGATCGTCGTCGACGACGCCTCGCCCGACGCGACGGCGGCGATGGTGGCCGGCTACGGCGAGCGGATCGGGGTCGTCTCGCTGCCCGAGAACCTCGGCTTCGCCGGCGCCTGCAACGCGGGCGCCGCGGCGGCGCGCGGCGAGTCGCTCGTCTTCCTCAACAACGACACCGAGCCCCGTCCCGGCTGGCTCGAGGCGATGCTCGCCTACGCGGATCGCCACCCGGCCGCCGACGTGGTCGGCGCGAAGCTCGTCTTCCCGAATGGCGCCGTGCAGCACGCGGGCGTCGTCTTCGGCCAGGACGGCTATCCGCACAACCTCTACGCCGGGTTCCCGCAGGAGCGACCGGAGGTCGACCGCTCGCGCCGGCTGCAGGCGGTCACCGGCGCTTGCATGCTGGTCCGGCGCGAGGCCTTCGCGGCGCTCGGCGGCTTCGACCGCGGCTTCCTCAACTCGCTCGAGGACGTCGACCTCTGCCTGCGCGCCGGCGCCCGCGGCGGTGAGGTCCACTACTGCCACGAGGCGGTCGTCGTCCACCTCGAGTCGGCCTCGCGCGGCCGCGCCGACCGCTTCGAGCGGAGCGTCGCCCTCTACCGCGAGCGCTGGCGCGACCGCGTGCGCCGGGACGACCTCGCGATCTACATGGAGGACGGGCTGCTCGACCTGGAGTACGCGGTGAGCTACCCGCTGCGGCTCACCGTCTCGCCGCTCCTCGCCGCGCTCGACGACGGCCGCCGGGACGAGCTCGAGTCGCTGCTCGAGGCCTACGCGCGCCAGGTCTCCGACCTGCTGGCCGAGGTGATGCGGCTGACCGCGATCGTCGGGACGGGGAGCGGCCGGCCGCTGCCGGCCGCTGCGGCGGCGGGCGCCCCGAGCGGGGCCACCGTCGACCACCCCGGCCTGCTCGCCGAGGCGAACCGCCTGGAAGCGGAGGCAAGCGGGTTGCAGGAGCGCTTCATCGATCGGCCGAGCAAGGCCCTCGGTTACCGCCGGCAGGTCGAACGGGTGCGGGCGGCGATCGAGGAGGCGGTGCCGGGCGACGCCGACGTGCTGGTGGTGAGCCGCGGCGACCGCGAGCTGGTCGCGCTCGGCGCCCGTCGCTCCGCCCGCCACTTCCCCCAGGATCCGCAGGGCGGCTACCTCGGTCACCACCCGCGCGACAGCGAGGACGCGATCGCCCAGCTCGAGCGGCTGCGCGCCGCCGGCGCCTCCTACCTGGTGCTGCCCGCGACCGATTACTGGTGGCTCGACCACTACCGCGACTTCGCCACCCACCTGCGCGATCGTTACCCGGCCGCCGACCGCGATGCCTGCACGATCTTCGAGCTCGCCGGAGGTGCAGCGTGAGCGGCACCCGACTCGGCGAGCTGGAGTACGCGGAGCTGGTCGGCCGGGTCCAGGCGGCCGTCCTCGCCAACGTCCCCGCCGGCGCCTCGGTGCTCGTCGCCGGCAAAGGCGACGCGGCGCTGCTCGAGCTCCCCGGCCTGCGGGCCGCCCACTTCCCGCAGTCGGAGAGCGGCGGCTACGCCGGCCACCACCCGCGCGACGGCGGCGCCGTGATCGGCGAACTGGAGGAGCTGCGCCGGCGCGGCGCCGAGTTCCTGGTGATCCCGGCGACCCTCCAGTGGTGGCTCGACTACTACGAGGGGCTCGGCGCCCACCTCGGCGGGCACGGCCGACTGGTGGTCGACGCGCCCGGCGTCTGCACGATCTTCAGCCTTGGCCCGGAGCCCTCGCCGCCCCTGCTGCTGACCCCGATGGGCCCGCCGCGCGCCTCGATCGAGCAGCTGCGCGAGTACCTCGCCCTGCTGCTGCCCGAGGCCGCCGAGCTGGTGGTGCTGGAAGAGCACCACGAGGGGGTCGCGGCGGCGCTGGCGCCGCTGCGGGCGACGGCGCTGCCGCTCGCCGGGCTCGACTCCACCAGCGCGATCGTCGAGCTGCATGAGCGCGGGCGGGCGGGCGCCGATTACGTCGTCGCCCGGCGCGCCACCGACCGCTGGCTGGCCGAGCACGCCGCGGTCGAGGCGGTGCTGGAGGAGGACCTGAGGAAAGTCGCGGACCAACGCCACCTGGCGCGGGTCTTCGCGTTCGAGCAGAGAGGAGAGAGATGAGCGACCTGCGTGTCCTTTACGTCGCGCACAATCACCCGACGTTGCATCCCGGCGGAGCCGAGGCCTACGCGTTGGAGCTATACGAGGCGATGCGGGGGACGCCCGGCATCGAGCCCTTGTTCCTCGCCCGGATCGGGACCAACGTCGCGCGCCGCCGCGTCGCCCACCCGGGCACCCCGTTCAGCGCCGTCAACGGCGACCCCGGCCAGTACTTCGTCTTCACCGAGACCGAGCACTTCGACTTCTTCACCCTCACCTCGCGCGACAAGGCGCTCTACACGCGACACCTCACCGACTTCCTGCTCGCCCACCGACCGGACGTCGTCCACCTCCAGCACACCCACTTCATCGGCGTCGACCTGCTCAGCCAGATCCGCCGCGTGCTCCCCGACGCGGCGATCGTCTACACCCTCCACGAGTTCCTGCCGATCTGCCATCGCGACGGGCAGATGGTGCGCACCTTCGACGACGACCTCTGCCCGGAAGCGTCACCGCGCCGTTGCAACGAATGCTTCCCGGAGCTGAGCCAGCAGGCCTTCTTCCTGCGCGAACGCTTCGTCAAGGGGCACTTCGCCAACGTCGACCGCTTCCTCGCGCCGAGCGCCCAGCTGATGGACAAGTACCGGCGCTGGGGGATCGGCGAGGAGCGGATCGAAGTCGAGGAGTACGGCCGGCTCGAGCCGCCGGTCCGGGCCGGCGATCCCGCCCAGACGCGGGCGCCGACCAACATCGGGTTCTTCGGCCAGCTCAGCCGCTTCAAGGGCGCCGAGGTGATGCTCGACGCGATGGCGATGCTCGACCCAGACACGGAGGCCCACCTGTGGCTGAACGGGGCGAACCTGGAGCTGCAGACGGAGGAGTTCCAGGCCGAATTCGCCGCGCGCAGCGAGGAGCTGCGCGACCGGATCACCTTCCGCGGCCCCTACGACCACGACGAGCTGCCCCGCCTGATGGAGGACCTGCACTGGGTGATCGTGCCCTCGATCTGGTGGGAGAACTCGCCGCTGGTGATCCAGGAGGCGTTCTTCCACCGCCGCCCGATCATCTGCAGCGACGTCGGTGGGATGGCGGAGAAAGTCCGCGACGGCGTCGACGGGGTCCACTTCCGGGCGGGCGACGCCTGGAGCCTGGCGCGCACGATCGAGCGGGCGACCGCGAGCCCGCAGCTGTGGAAAAAGCTGCGGCAAGGGATCGAGGAGCCCTACGCGATGGATCGACACGTCGAGCGCCTGCTCGACCTTTACACGGAGACGATCGACAGCAGGAAGGTGGTGATGGCCGGTGCCTAGGGCGACGGTGGCGGAGAAACGGCTGCGCAAGGCGCTCGACGCCGACGAGAGCGAGCTGAAGGAACTCCTGCGCGACGAGTACGCGGGGCTGTCCGCCGAGGAGCGGGCGAAGCTGCTGGAGCGGCTGGCGAATTCGGCCGGGGGCGGCAACGGCGGCTCGCCGGAACTGAGCGTGCGCCTGCACGGGGTCCGCGAGGTGCTGCGCGAGCGCCTGCCGGTCTGCGTGGTCGACGAGCGCCAGCCGATCGGGCTGGCGGTCGAACAGATCCTCGGGATCGACGAGCGCTCCTTCTGGATCAACGGCTGGGCGCGCGAGGAGGAGGGCGGCGGCAGCATCGTCGTCGTCTCCCCCGAGGGCTGCCGGGTCGAGCTGGGCGAGCGGGCGTTCCGCTTCGAGCGTCCCGACGTGGTCCAGTTCTACTCCGGCCTCGGCCGCTCCGAGGAGCGCGATCACGGCTTCACCGCCTTCGTCGAGCTGCCCGCGGCGAGCCGGCTCGCCGCCGGTTGGGTGGTCGAGCTGCACACCGCCGCGGGCGCCGCGGTGGAGGTCCAGTGCCCGCCGGTGAACAGCGACCCGCAGACGATCCGGTCCAGCATCCTCGGCGAGCTCGCCGCCCGCGGGCCCCTGGCCGGGCCGCTGGCCGCCGAGCACGGCCGCCACGCGCTGACCCGGCTGCAGGAGCAGATCGTCGGCAGCGCCGAGATCGACTCGGTCGACACCTACGGCGAGCCGCCGAAGTCCCCCGAGGTGTCGGTGATCGTGCCGCTCTACCGCCGGCTCGACTTCCTCGAGCACCAGCTCCTCCACTTCTCGGTCGACCCCGAGCTGGCCGAGGCGGAGCTGATCTACGTGCTCGACTCGGTCGAGCAGCGCGAGGAGCTGGCGGGCCGGGCGCGCGAACTGTTCGCCCTCTACGGCCTGCCGTTCAAGATCGTCAACCCGACCGCCGGAAGCGGCTACGCCGGGGCGAACCGCCACGGGGTGGCGGCGGCGAGCGGCCGCAAGCTGCTGCTGCTGAACTCCGACGTGATCCCCGACCGCCCGGGCTGGCTCGGGGCGATGTGCCGCTTCTACGACGAGGGCGAGCGGATCGGCGTGCTGGGGGCGAAGCTCCTCTACGAGGACGACTCGCTGCAGCACGCCGGCCTCTACTTCCACCAACTGCCGGGGACCGAGGTCTGGGAGAACGCCCACCGCTTCAAGGGCCTGCACCGCAGCTTCCCGGGCGCCGAGGTCGCCCAGCCGGTGCCGGCGGTGACCGCCGCCTGCGCCTTGGTCGACCGCGAGCGCTACGAGGAGGTCGGCGGGCTGCCGACCCACTACGTGCAGGGCGACTACGAGGACTCCGAGCTCTGTCTGCGGTTGGCCGAGGCCGGGTACGAGAACTGGTATCTGCCGACGGCCGAGCTCTACCACCTCGAGGGCCAGTCCTACGTCGCCGAGGCTCGGCGCGGCCTCAGCGACTACAACATGTGGCTCCACTCGGAGCTGTGGGGCGAGGCGATCGCCGCGGTGATGGAGCGCTTCGATCCGCACGCCGCGGCGGTCGCGTGAGGAGGGCTGAGCGATGGCGACGGTGACGATCGAGCAGGTGCGGGGGCACGAGGACGGGGGGCTCGTCGGCGGGTTGCTCTCGCCGGCGGCCGGGGACCACGCGGCCGTCTTCTCCTTCAACGTGCGCGGCTGGGCGGTGCCGCCGCAGGGCGGCGAGGTCGTCGCCTTCCGCGTCCTCGACGGCGAGCGGGTGAGCGCCGAGGTGCCGCCCAACCGGCCGCCCGGCGGGGCCGGCGAGGAGCACGAGGGGGCGGTCGGATTCGAGGCCCTGGTGCGGGCGATCGAGCTGGCGCCGAGCTTCGAGGTCGAGGTCGTTGCCGTGCTCGGCGACGGCGGCGTGCGACCGCTCGCCACCGTGGCCGGGACGCGCGAGCTCCTCGCCGTGCCGCGCCAGGCCGAGCTCGATCCGGCGATGATCACGACGATCGGGCGCAGCGGCTCGAAGTGGCTGGCGCGGCTCCTCAGCTGTCACCCGGGGGTGCTCGCCTTCCAGCCGCTCGTCTTCGAGCCGCGCGTCGCCACCTACTGGATGACCATGCTGCGCGAGCTGAGCGCGCCGAAGAGCTACCTGCGCCAGCTCCACACCGAGCGCTGGGACCAGCCGCGCTGGTTCCTCGGCGACGGCGCCGTCCCGCTGCCGGCGCCGGTCGACCTGGGCATGGCCGACTGGCTCGGCGACGATTCGGTGCGCCAGCTGGCGGCGATCTGCCAGGAGCGGATCGACGCCTACTACGGCGAGGTCGCGCGGCGCGCGGGCGAAGCCGAGCAGGCGCGCTACTTCGCCGAGAAGTTCCTGCTCGACCCGATCCTGCTCGACCTCACCACCGAAGTGTTCCCCGGGGCGAAGGAGCTGATCCTGGTGCGCGACTTCCGCGATCGCCTCAGCTCGGTCTTCGCCTGGAACGAGAAGCGCGGCGACCACGGTTTCGGCCACGACGCCGAGATGAGCAAGGCGGAGTACCTGGTCGAGCGGGTGCGCGGCGACGCCGACGAGCTGATCGACCGCTGGCGTCGGCGCGGCGACGCGGCCCTCTTGGTCCGTTACGAGGACCTGATCCTCGAGCCGGAGGCGACCCTCGCCGGCATCTTCGACTACCTGGAGATCGACGCCGACGAGGCCGCCGTGGGCGCCGTCCTCGACGCCGCCAACCAGCCGACCGAGCACCTCGACGCCCACCGCACGGTGAGCGACCCGATGCAGACGATCGGCCGCTGGCGGCGCGACCTGCCCGAGGACCTGGCAGCCGAAACCAACGAGCTCCTGGCGCCGGAGCTGGAGGCCTTCGGCTACGCGTGACGCCGACGATCGCCATCGCCGGATCGATCGCCCAGCGGCCCCGCCGGCCCGGGCACGCCTGGGCGCTGCTCGCCTACCCGCTCGGCTTCCGTGAGCTCGGCTACGAGGTCGTCTTCATCGACCGGCTCGACCAGGGGGGCGACGCCGGTTGGCTGGCCGAGGCGATGGCGGTCGCCGGGCTGGAGGGACGCTGGGGGCTCTTGGGCGGAGGGGGGGACTCGCTCGGCCTGTCGCGGCGGGCGCTGCGGCAGCAGCTCGAGCGGGCCGAGCTGCTGCTCAACATAAACGGCTTCCTCACCGACCCGGAGCTGCTGGGCGCGGCGCGCCGGCGCGTCTACCTCGACCTCGATCCCGGCTTCGGCCAGATCTGGGCCGCCCAGGGGCTCGCCGACACCTTCGCCGGCCATGACGACTTCGTCACCGTCGGGACCAACGTCGGCGGCCCCGGCTGCACGGTGCCGCTCGCCGGCCGCGAGTGGATCCCGACCCTGCCGCCGGTCCCGCTGGAGCGCTGGCCCGCGGTCGACGGCGGTCGGGGATTCACCAGCGTCGGCAGCTGGCGGGGGCCGTTCGGCCCGCTCGAGCACGAAGGCAAGCGGCTCGGGCTCCGGGTCCACGAGTTCCGCCGCTTCGCCCAGCTGCCGCGGCGGGTCGACGACCGCTTCGAGGTGGCGCTCGACATCGACCCCGCCGACGCGGCGGACCGCGCCGGCCTCGAACAGGGCGGCTGGCGGCTCGTCGATCCGCTCGGCGCGCTCGGCGACTTCGACTCCTACGCCCGCTACCTGCGGCAGTCGGCCGCTGAGATTTCGATCGCCAAGCACCTCTACGTGGAGACGAAGGGCGGCTGGTTCAGCGACCGCAGCGCCGCCTACCTGGCGAGCGGCAAGCCGGTGGTCGCCCAGGACACCGGGTTCGGCGCGGCGCTGCCGACCGGCGCCGGCCTGCTCAGCTTCGCCGACCCCGACGGCGCCGTGGCGGCGGTGCAGGAGGTGGCGCGGCGGCCGCGCGAGCACGCGCGCGCGGCGCGACGGCTCGCCGAGGAGCACCTCG
>DATEDJ010000047.1:0-3144 GCA_035281725.1 Solirubrobacterales bacterium | reverse complement strand
CGGTCGCCGCCGCCGGGCTCTCCGGCGAGGTCGACGTGGTCGTCGGCACGTTGGGCAAGGCACTCGGCTCCTACGGCGCCTACGTCTGCGCGAGCGCCGAGACCGTCGATTACCTGGTCAACCGGGCCCGCTCGTTCATCTTCTCGACCGCGCCGCCGCCGCCCGCGATCGGCGCCGCCCGCGCCGCCCTCGACGTGCTGGAGGCCGAGCCGGAGCGGGTCGCCCGGCTGGCCGCCAACGCGCGGGTGCTGCGCGAGGCGCTTGCCGCCGAGGGCCTCACGACGTCCGGGTCGACCACCCAGATCGTTCCGATCGAGGTGGGCGAGGCGGAGCCGACGATGGAACTCTGCGAGCGGGCGCTGGAGCGCGGTGTCTTCGCCCAGGGGATCCGGCCGCCGACCGTCCCCGAGGGCTCCTCGCGCCTGCGCTTCACGGTGATGGCGACGCACGAGCCCGACGACCTGCGCCGAGCTGCCCATCAGGTGGGCGAGGCGGCCCGTAAGATCGGCCTGCTGAAGTCCGCGACGATCGCCGCCTGATGGCGGGGATCTCGCGCGGTGTCTGGCAGCTGGCGCAGCAGAACCAGAGCGGCGAGGAGGCCACCGGCAGGCCGCGGGCGAGCGGCGTCTTCATCACCGCGACCGGCACCGAGGTCGGCAAGACGGTGGTCGCCGCGGTGCTGGCGCACACCCTGGCCGCGGACGGCAAGCGGGTGGCGGTCTTCAAGCCTGCATTCACCGGTATGGATGAATTTCCTGACTACGACGAAGGCGCGGCGCTCGCCGCCGTCGAGGCGGCCCGGGGCGCGGCGACCGGCGACACGGACCAGGACGCCGACGCCGACGCAGCCGCAGGCGTCGCGATCGACACCTGGCCGTCGATCGCTGGCCTCCCCGACCCGGCCGCGCTTCGCGCCGCCGCGGGCTCTACCCAGCGCGACGAGGAGATCGCGCCCTACCGATTTGACCCGCCGATGTCGCCGCACCTGGCCGCGGGGGTGGCGGGCGTGGAAGTCGACCCGGAGCGGGTGATGGCGGCCGCGCGCGCCGCCGCGGACGGCGCGGACGCGATCGTCTGCGAGGGGGCCGGCGGCCTGCTCGTCCCGCTCTCCCCCAGCTGGACGATGCGCTCGTGCGCGGTCGAGCTCGGCTACCCGGTAGTCGTCGTCACCCCGCCCGGGCTCGGGGCGATCAACCACACCCTGCTGACGGTCGAGTCGGCCCGTTCGGTCGGGCTCAAGGTCGCCCTGATCGTGATCAACCCGTGGCCGCAGGACCCGACCCCGATCGAGGCCGACAACCGCGAGACGATCGCCGCCATGTCCGGCGTCCCGGTCCTCGCCCTGCCCGAGCTCGACCTCACCCGCCCGGATACCTGGCCCGAGCTGCGCCTCCCCGGCTGACCCTCAGGTGAGTTCGCACTTTGCCGTACATAGCGCGGCAAAGTGCGAACTCACCGGACGATCACATCGAGGTTGCCGGGGTTGAGCTCGACCGTGAAGCCCGCCGCCTCGGCGACGTGCGCCGCGGCCTCGCGGTCCTCCGGCGGCTTCTTCGCCTCCAGCAGCGCCCGCGCGACTTCGCCGCGCACCGCCTTCGCCATGTGGCTCACGGGTTTGCGCTTCCCCTTCACCTCGGTGAAGGGGCGCACGGCGAGCAGCTCGGCCCGCTTCGGCTTCCAGGCCGCCGAGTAGGCGCCGGAGCGCATGTCGACGACCAAGGTCCCCTCCTTGTCGGGCAGCGCCGCGGTCAGCGCCGGGCGCCAGAAGGCGGCGAGGCCGCCGATCCCGTCCAGCCTCGCTTTTGCCGAGAGCCGGTAGTAGGGGATCCGGTCGGTCGGCCTCACCACCCCCCAGAGGGCCGAGGCGATCAGCACCCGGCCCTGGGAGCGCTTCGGCAGCTCCGGCAGCCGCAGGCGGTCGTACAGCACTCCGGTGTAGACCGCGGCGGCCGGGCCCGCCGGGGCGGAGCTCAGCTCCGCGTCAACGGCGACCTCGCCCGCCTGGCCCGCCGACACCGCGAGCATCGACACCGCCCGCCCGAGTGGCAGCTCCGCGAGCGCGGCGAGCCCCGCGAGCAACTTCTGCCTCGACTCCGTCAGCTCGCCGGCGAAGGCGAGCGCTTTTAGTTGCACTGGCGCGCCGCTCGTCGGCGCGGTCTTCCCCTCCGAGGGGGGTAAAAGAATCAACATCGGCGCAGGACATTAAGCCTCCTTCAGGTGCTCGTACGTGGTGGCGATGTCCTCGCGGTCCATCAACGACTCGACGGCGGCGTCGAGCTTGCGGCGCTGGGAGGCGGTCAGGGTGGAGGCGAAGGCCTCGAGCCCGTTGCGCTTCACCGTGGTCAGCGTGTCGACGAGGCGCTTGCCGTCCTCGGTGATCCGGACCACGCGGACGCGGCGATCGGTCGGGTCCTCGACCCGGGTGGCGAAGCCCCTCTTGACCAGGCCGTCGACCGCGCGGCTCATCGCCGGGAGCGAGGAGCCGAGCAGCTCGGCGAGGTCGGAGACCTGCCAGGTCGGGGGGCAGTCGCCGAGACCGCCCAGCTCGAGCATCGCCTTCAACTGGGTCGTGGTCAGGCCGCTGTCCTCCAGCACCCGCAGCTGGTTGCCGCGGTCGTAGAGGAAGACGTGGCGCATCAGCGCGCAAATTCGGGCGGCCGTGTCACGGGCCTCCGCCCCAACCTCGGCGCTCGTGCCGGGCCCGTCGGCCCGCTCGATCGCTTTGACATCGCTTGCTTGCATTGCAGTAATTGTTGCATACGCGCAACCTTTTCTCAAGCGCAAATATTGCGCGGGTGAGAGGGATCGGCGGGCGTGCGGCCGGAGACGGGTGTGGTTCGGGGGCGTTGCGGCCGGGGACGGGGGGATTCGGGGGCTGGTCGATTGGGACGGCGGGAGCTCAGGCCTCTGCGGCCGGGGACGGCGGCCCCGGAGGTCCGTGGAGGGAATGTCACGGGCTTCGTGGCGCCTTCGGGGAGGAACGGGATCCCTGCGGGGAGGTGCCGGAAACCCTTGAGGAAGACGGGCGGGGTGCGTGAGGGAGATGCCGGGAACGTCACGGAGACGTGCGCCTTCGCTGGGATCTACGGCCCTCCAGATCGCGCGGGGTGGATTTGGGCCCCTATAGGGGCCCAAAAGTGCCGT
>DATEDJ010000046.1:0-8346 GCA_035281725.1 Solirubrobacterales bacterium | reverse complement strand
TCGGCCTGCTTGCAGATGAAGCGCAGGTCCTGGTTGCGGAGGAGCGCGCCGGGGAGGAGGCCCGCCTCGCAGAGAACCTGGAAGCCGTTGCAGATCCCCAGCACGGGGCCGCCGGCCGCGGCGAGCTCGGCGACCGCCTCCATCGCCGGCGAGAAGCGCGCGATCGCTCCCGCCCGCAGGTAATCGCCGTAGGAGAAGCCGCCCGGGACGACGACGCCGTCGACGCCGCCGCCTAGCGTGCGGTCTTCGTGCCAGATCATGCGCGCCTCGTCACCCACCACTTCGCAGGCGTTCAGCGCGTCCCGCTCGTCACACGAACCAGGGAATTGAAGGACGCCCCAGATCACAGGGGCTGGATCTCGTAGTCCTCGATCAGGGGATTGGCGAGCAGCTTCTCGCAGAGCTCGCCGAGCTGGTCCAGGTCGTCGGCCTCCAACTCGACCATCCGCCCGACGTGGACGTGCCCGATGCCCTCGAAGCCGAGCGCCGGCAGGGCCCGCTCGACCGCCTTGCCCTGCGGGTCGAGGATCCCCTCCTTGGGCCGGATCAGCACCCGGGCCTTCAGAAGCTCTGCCCCGTGATCCGCTCGTAGGCCTCGACGTATTTCGCCCGCGTCTGCTCGACCACGTCGGGCGGCAGCTCCGGCGCGGGCGGCTTCTTGTCCCAGCCCTGGGCGGTGGCCCAGTCGCGCACGTACTGCTTGTCGAAGGACGGAGGAGTCTTGCCGGGCTCCCATCTGTCGGCGGGCCAGAAGCGCGAGGAGTCGGGGGTCAGCACCTCGTCGCCGAGGACGATCTCGGCGCCCGCGTCCTTGCCGAACTCGAACTTGGTGTCGGCGAGGAGGATCCCGTGCTTCGCCGCCTGCTCGGCGCCGCGCTTGTAGACCTCGATCGACACCCGCGAGAGCTCCTCCAGGAGCGCCCGGTCGCCGAGGATCGCGGCGGCACGGTCGAAGGAGACGTTCTCGTCGTGGCCGCCGATCTCGGCCTTGGTCGAAGGGGTGAAGATCGGCTCCGGCAGCTGGTCGGACTCGAGCAGCCCGCTCGGCAGCTCGATCCCGCAGACCGCGCCAGCTTCCTTGTATTCCTTCCAGCCGGATCCGGTCAGGTAGCCGCGCACGATGCACTCCACCGGGTACATCTCCAGCCGTTTCACCCGCATCGCCCGTTCGGCGACATCCTCGGGCACGTCCTCGGAGATGAAGTGGTTGGGGACGATGTCCTCGGTGTGCCCGAACCAGAACACCGACATCCGGTTCAGCACCTTTCCCTTGTCCGGGATCAGCGTCGGCATCACCACGTCATAGGTGGAGATGCGGTCCGAGGCGACCATCAGCAGGTCGTCGTCCCATTCGTAGATCTCGCGGACCTTGCCGCTGGAGAGGAGCTTCAAGTCGCTGACGGCTGGCATGTTTTGACTCTAGCCAAACGATGAGATGATCGGCCCATGGCGCTGCCGCCCGAACCACCGCAAAGTCCGCTGATGCAGACCCTGGCCTGGAGCTTCCGGCCGCTCGCCTTCATGGCGCGCAACCGCGAGCGGATCGGCGACGCGTTCAGCGTCCGCTTCGTCGGCTTCGAGCGGCCGATGGTCCTCGTCTCCGATCCGAATGCGGTCAAGGCCCTATATACGGAGCGCCGCAACGGGCTGCCGCCGGGGCGGGCCTTCCAGCTCGAACCGGTGCTCGGCCACCGCTCGGTGCTGCTGCTCGAGGGCGAGGAGCACCTGGCCCGCCGGCGCCTCATGCTGCCGCTCTTCCACGGCGAGCGGATGCGCTCCTACGAGGGCGTGGTGGGGGAGATCGTCACCGCCGAGATCGACTCCTGGCCGCTCGGCCGCGAGTTCCCGATCCACGCGCGGATGCAGGCGGTGACGCTGGAGGTGATCCTGCGCGCGGTCTTCGGCGTCGGCGAGGGGCCGCGGCTCGAGCGCCTCCGGGTGCTCCTGCGCGACCTCCTGGTCGAGACCGGCTCGCCGGGGATGATGCTGCGCGCCTTGCTGGCGCGCCGTCGCAATCGTGACCCGTTCGAGACGGTGCGCCCGAAGCTGGCCGAGGTCGACAGCTCTCTCTTCGCCGAGATCGCCGAGCACCGGCTGCGGCCGGACCTGGAGGAGCGCGACGACATCCTCTCGATGCTGATCACGGCGCGCTTCGAGGACGGAACCTCGATGGACGACAAAGAGCTCCGCGACCAGCTGATGACGCTGCTGCTCGCCGGCCACGAGACGACGGCGACCGCGCTCGCCTGGACCTTCGACCTCCTGCTCCGTCACCCGATCGAGCTCGGCCGCCTGCGCGGCTCGCTCGAGGCGGGCGAAGACGCCTACCTGAAGGCGACGATCGCCGAGGCGCTGCGGCTCCGACCGGTGATCCCGCTGGCCGGCCGCCGCCTCGCCGAGGACCTGGTCACCGACGACCTCCAGCTGCCCGCCGGCACCGACGTCACCGCCTCGATCTGGCTCACCCACACCCGGCCCGACATCTACCCGGAGCCGTTCGCCTTCCGCCCCGAGCGCTTCCTCGAGGCAACCCCCGAGACCTACGCCTGGATCCCCTACGGCGGCGGCGTCCGCCGCTGCCTCGGCGCCACCTTCGCCGAGTTCGAGATGCGGATCGTCCTGCGCGAGGTCCTCACCCGCTGCGACCTGCGCAAGGTCGACCCGCGCCCCGAGCGCACCGGCCGCCGCAACATCACCTTCTCGCCCCGCGCCGGCACCCCGGTGGTGGTCGAGGCCCGCCGCGAGGCCCGCGAGCTCACGCTCGCCTGATCCCGGCGCACACTTGTTTCAAAACCGGCACGCAAAAGTAACTTTTGACGCGCCACCCATTGAAACTAACTGTCTACGTTGGTACCCATGGACTTGATGACGGAGACCGACGCAAACCTGGCCACCTTGGAGAAGAAAGTCGACGCAGGCTTCGCCCGCGTCGATGTCGAGTTCGCTCGGCTCGAGGGACGCATGGACGCCGAAGCGGCTCGCAACGACGAGCGCTTCAAACGGGTCGACGAACGTTTCGAAGAAGTCGACCGACGCTTCGACTTGGTAGATCGACGCTTCGACTTGGTGGACCAGCGCTTTGACTCGGTGGACCGGCGCTTTAACGCCATCGACGCGAGATTCGATCGCCTCGACGAAAAGTTCGAGGCCTTCCACCACACCTTCATTCAGGTTCTGGGCGGCCTGCTCGGAACGGTGATCCTGGCGCTGGTGACTTTGCTCGCCACGCACTAGGCGCGCGAAGCGGGGTGCTCCTTCGCCCACTTGGCGATCGAGCCGGAGCCGGAGACGACCTCGCCGTCGTCGAGGACGAGGATCGGGACCTCGTCGGTGCCGCTCAGCTTGCGGATCTCGGCGCGGTCGGCCTTGCGGCTGCCCCAGGTCCAGAGCGCCATGCGGTATCCGCCGACGGTCTTGATCTCGTACTCGTAGCCGGCCGCGTCGAGCGCCTTGCCGGCTTTCGCACACGGATGGGCGATGCCGGGGCCGACGGTCTTCTGGCCACAGGTGTAGAGGATCATGCCTCGCACCTTAACCGTCAGACCGTCGGCCCGGCTATCGCCTTACCTACTTCTTAACCAAGGTGACCTTGGTGGTGGCTTCGTCCGGACCGTTCGGGCCGGACAGTTTGATCGTCACCGTGACCGTGACCTTGCCCTTCTTCGCCAAGGTCTTCAGGGCTTCGCCCTTCGCCTTGATCAGGATCTGGATTTCGCCAGGTCCGGTCGGGTTGGCATTCACCGTCTTGATGCCCGGACCGCTGATCACCAGCGGACCCGGCCGCGGCACGGTGATGCTCAGTCGTGCCGTGCCCTTCTTGGTGTCGTTGGTCACCTTGCCGACGGAGATGGAGGAGCCCTGCTTGGCTTCCTGCAGCTCCTTTTCGGCCAGGGCCAGCTTGGCTTCGGCCGCTTTCAGGGCGGCGTCGGCCTTTTCTTCGGCGATCTTGTTGGCGGCAGATGCCGAATCCGCCGCCGCCTTGGCCGCGGTTTCCGCTGCCACGATCGCTTCCTTCACCTCGCGTTCGGCGATCGCCAGTTCTTCGGCGGCTTTCGCTTCGGCTTCTTTCCTCGCTTCCTTTTCTTCTTTCGCTTCGCCTTCGGCCTTGGTCGCTTTCACGACCGGGACGGTGACGTCGCTGGTGATCGCCTGGCCGGAGCTGTCGATGATCGTCGCCTCGAGGTGCAGCGACGTGCCGATCTCGGCGCGGGTCGGCGTCCAGGCGAAAACGTAGGGCGCCGAGGCGATGGTCCCGACCGGGGCGCCGTTCGCCGTCAAGGTGACGGATTTGACGCCGTAGTCGTCTTCGGCAAACACCACCGGTTCGACCGTTTCGCCGGCTTCGACGGCTTCGCCGCCGAGCGGGTCGACGATCGCCCCGACCGGGACCGCGTCGGGCAGTGGCGTCGGCACCGCGGCGACCACCGGTTTGCTGCCGGCCACCGGGATGAACGTCACCGAGCCGGAGCCGGACACACCCTCTACATCGGGCGGGCCGAGGACCGTTTCGGCTTCCGCCGGCGTGCCGCCCGTGCCCCAGTAGTTGCCCGAGGCATCGACGGCGCTCGTCGACGCAGTGGTCAGGCCGGCATCGCCGTTCCAGAGGCCGTAGCCCTTGTTGGCGCCGATGTAGGAGCCGCTCACTTTCACCCCGGCACCTTCACCGGCGGCTTTGCTGAGCAGGATCCCCACCGATTTGCCGCTGGTGGACTGGTTACCCGTGATCGAGCTGCCCGTCACCGAGCCGCCCGCGCCGGCGTTGTAGACGATGCCGTCCTGGGCGATCGTCGACGTGCCGCCGGAACCTTCGATCGTCGTGCCTTTCACGTAGCCGACCTGCTTCAGCCCGGCGAACGCGTTGATCGTCGCGGTTTCCGTGTCTTTGCCACGCCCGCCGTCGAAGAGGACGCCGCCGGCGCCGTATCCGAAGATGCGGCTGTCGGTGATCGTCACCTGTCGTTCGGGAGCGCCGGACCCGGCACCCTGCAGCGAGTTCGTCTCGACCACACCCCAGCCGTTGGAACCGGCTTTGGTGATCGGGCCGATCACGCTGTCGGCGATCCGACCGGAGGCGTTGAAGAAGGCGACGCCCGCCTCGACGCTCGCTTTCGGCGCTTCGATCGTGACCCCGCTGATGTCGACGAACTCCTCGTCGTATTCGGTCGAGCCCATCGATTGCCGGGACACGGTGACGACGTTGCCGCCGCCGTCCCGCAGGAACGCTTCCGAACCGGCGAGCGTGCCCGACGTCTGGGCCGGCTTGATCGTCACCAGGCCCGCGCCCGCACCGACGATCTTCAACGGCTTGTTGATCGTCAGCCCGTTGGTGGCCCCGGTGGCGACCGGGTTCAGGGTGCTGTTGACCGGGGTCGACCCTTCGGCGTAGACGCCGGGGCAGACCACGATCGTGTCCCAGGGGCTCGCGTATTCCACGGCTTCCTGGATGCGTTCGAACTGCGCGTTCGGGCACTGGGCGCCGTCGTCGTCGACGGTCCAGACGCCGGCGCCCGGTTCCGCGGTGACGTTGGGCATTTCGAACGAGCCATCGGCCCGCTTGTAGCCGGACCATTCGGCGATCGGGTTGGGACCCGAGCTCGGCGGGCCTTCGCCCGGTCCGGCATTCGGCGCGGTCGAGTCGAGCAGCACTTCCGAGCCTTCGACCGGCTGCTGGAACCGCACGTCGGCGAGCTGGATCGAGCCGCTCTGCGGCATCCCCGCCCCGGCGAAGCGGAGCTGGAACGAGCGCACCTGCGAGAGGTCGACGCCCTGCGCCGCGATGTCGGCCAGCGGCACGCGGATGTCATGCAGGACCACATGCACGCGGGCCGAGGTCGAGCCCAGCGTCTGCTGCAGCGCCGTGCCGTAGCGGGGATCGCCCGCCGCGACGGTCGCTTCGTGGCCCTCGGCGTCGGTCACCGCGATGGTGAAGTCCTGCGGTGCCGCTTCGGGGTTCCACAGACCTTCTTCGCCACGCGCCGGATTGCGCGGGTCGAAGAAGTTGACGGCGGCGGCGAGGTACAGCGCCTTGTAGCCGCTGACGTCCTCGTCGGCCGCCGGGATCGGGGTGGTCAGCGTCGCCGGCCCTTCCCAGGCGAGTGAGAGCTGGCGCCCGTAGGAGCCGTTGACCGGAGCCCGTTCGCGGGTGCCGGCGGCCTGGCCGCCGAGGGCGGACAGCCCCGGGGCTGGGCAGGGCTTGGACGAGGTCGGGTTTTCACCTTCTTTCAGCTGCCCCGGTTCCTGCTGCTTGGGGTCGGGGTTGCACCAGTCGATCCCGCTGGACGTCGTCGCCGGCCGGGGGCTGACGCCGCCGCCTTTCGGGTACGGGTTGGCGAAGCCGCTCGCTTCGATCGGGGTCCCGAGCGCGTCGACGGTGGTCGGGTGTTCGGTGTCCGGACGGAGCACGTCCATCCGTTCGTCCGGAGGTGCGGTGTAGCTGTCGGCGACCCGGTCGATGCAGGGGATCCGTTTCCCGGCGATGCTCGTCGGGCAGGCCGACTGGGGGATCGACGGTTTGCCTTCCGCCGCCAGCTCACCGGTCAGGTACGGTTCCATCGCTCCCTCGCCGCCGACGTAACGGCGGAAGAAGGCGGACATCGTCGCCAGCCCCATCTTCTCCTGGTCACCCATCAGCGCGGGGTCGCCGGAGATCCGGGTGTTGGCCAGCGGGTTCAGCTTTTCAGCGTTGTTGATCCGGTACGGTTTGGTTTCGCCTTCGAGCACTTCGAAGTGCGGCCCGGCTTCGCCGGAGAGGCGGATGCTGGTGGTGTTGGTGGTGGCTTTCCCACCTTTGTAGCCGTTGCCGCCGGTGACGTCCGGGCCACACGCGGCGTCGGCCCCGCTGGCGTCGTCACCATCGGCCTGCCACACCGTGTTGTAGGCGTCGTGGTTGCCGCCGATCTGCTCCACCTGGTAGGTGGGGTAGGGGTCGGCGACGTACTGGCTGCGTTCGTAGAGACGCGCGCCCTGGAGGTTGGACACGTCGCCGTCGCAGCTGCCGAACACGGTCATGAACGGGACGCCGTAGGGCACGTGCCGTTCGTAGTCGACCGGGGCGAGCGAGATCACCGCCCGCAGCGGGAAGCGTTCGCCGACCGGCCGGGTGTGGTCGTATTCGACGAAGCTGGAGACGGCGTCGCCGCCGCGCGAGTGGCCCATCAGGCCGATCCGCGTCATGTCCAGCTTGCCGCCGAGCAGGGTGGCGACCGCCGGTTCGCCACCGGGTGGCACCGTCCCTTCGCTGGCCGCTTTGAGGTCGTCCAGCATCGCCATGATCAGCAGGCGGCGGTTGTGCATGCCCTTGCCGAGGCCGTCCTGGCGGGCCATCAGTTCGTCCTGGTCGAGCGAGACGACCGTGTAGCCCCAGCTGGCGAGGTTCATGCCCAGGTAGGCGTAGCCCTCGTCGTTGCGTTTGAACGCGCCGCCGGTTTCACCGTTTTTGTTCGGTTCGGTGTCGCATTTCGGGCCGCTCGGTGCCGCTTTGCCTTCCGCGGGCGGGTCGCAGCTGCCGTGGTTGCCGTGGACCAGCAGGATCAGCGGCGACTTGCCGGGCTTTCCTTCCGGCTGGTACATGACCCCGCGGACATCGGCGGTGATCGATTCGTTGGACGGCGAGGCCGTCGGCGCGGCGCCGGAGCTGGCCGGTTCCTCGAAGGTCGTGGTCCCGAATTTGATCGGGTCCTTGGTCAGGACCCCGTAGGGGCCGTCTTGCAGAGGGTCGGGGAGTTCCCCGTAGCTGAGTGAGGTGCCTGCCGAGGCGCCGCCGGCGGTCGCGGTGAATACCACCGCGAGCAACACCGCTGCGGCCGCCAGGAGCGGCAGGAGCCTGCGGAATGACGATGAGCTGATCAAGCGTGTCTCCGATGTAGACAGAGTGGGTAGGTGGCACAGCGCGAGCCGCCGAAGCGGCGCGTAAGGCACCGGAACCTAGGTAGCGCTTGTCGTCCCGAATAAGGCCCGCCGGCCAGTTTTCGGGCGCGGTCCTTTGTCCCGTTGTCCAGACGGACGTCCGAATACACAGTGCGTCGTTACGTTCCATGTACAGCGAGGACAAATCGGTGGCGCGAGAACTTGCCTCGGCGGCGAAAAGCGGCGGGCACGGGACGCGGCGGGCCCGCGGGCGACGGGGGCCGGGTGAGGGACGCCGAGGGACCCGGCCCTCTCGGCGGCGACCCGGGCAGGCTGAGGCCGCCGCCGAGAGGGCCGGGTTCGTGGGGATGTGCATGAGACGCCGGGGAGGCGTCACGGGGACGGGAGGATCGTGACGGAGGCGTGCGGAACTCCACGGTTCCTCAGGGGTCGAGAACGCGCTGAGTGAGTTGACCACACCCTGGTGTGGTCAACTCACCC
>DATEDJ010000045.1:0-24347 GCA_035281725.1 Solirubrobacterales bacterium | reverse complement strand
TGGTCGGGGATGCCGAGGACGTCGTCGATCATCGCTCGGCGCCAACTCTCTCACGCGCGGCGACCGTCGCGCCGTCAACCCGCACGCCCGGCTCGACCACGGTGCCTTCACCGAGGATCGAGTCGCTGATCAGCGCGCCCTCGCCGATCGTGCAGCCAGCGAGCAGCACCGAGCCCGCGACGGTCGCCTCGGCGCCCACCGTGCAGCCGGCCGAGACCACCGCCCGCGGGCCGAGCCGCACCGATTCGGCGACCGAGCTGCCGGCGCCGACGAAGAGCCCGGGCGCGGTCGGGCGCACGCCCGTCTCCACCCTCCCCTCGAGGATGTCCCAGGTGGCCTGCAGATATCGCTCGGGGACGCCGATGTCCATCCAGTACCCACTCAGATGCAGCGCGCAGAGCCCCTCCCCGACGAGTCGGGGGAAGACCTCGGTCTCGATCGAGAACTCGGGCCCCGGCGGGATCAGGTCGAGCACCTCCCGCTCCAGCACATAGGCGCCTGCGTTGATCGCCCCCGGCACCGCCTCGCCGGTCTTCTCGCGGAAGTCCTCGACGACGCCCGCGGCGTCGCATTCGACCAGCCCGTAGGCGGAGGAGTCCTCGACCCCGTAGAGGCCGATCGTCGCCGGCGCGCCACGCTCCTCGTGCGAGCGCAGCAGGGCGGAGAGATCGAGGTCGGTGAGGACGTCGCCGTTGAGCGCGAAGAAGCGGTCCTCGAGCCGGTCCCCGAGCGCTTCGGCGGCAAAGCGGATCGCCCCCGCGGTGCCGCGCCGCTCGGGCTCGGTCACGTAGGTGAGCTTCACCCCGCCGTGCTCGCCGTCGCCGAGGGCCTCGCGCAGCTGGTCGGGCAGGAAGCCGCAGGCGAGCACCGCCTCGGTCACCCCGTGGGTGCCGAGCCACTCGACCATGTAGGCGAGGAAGGGGCGATCGACCAGCGTCAGCGCCGGCTTCGGCACCTCGTCGGTGAGCGGACGCAGCCTGGTCCCCTCACCGCCAACTAAGACGATCGCTTGCACGAGATTGTCAGGCTAGGAAACCTGGGTGGCGGCCTTTATTTGCCTGCCGATGCCCTCGTATTCGAAGCCCGCAGCGGCGAGGGTCGCCGGGTCGAGGAAGTTGCGGCCGTCGACGATCAGCGGACGGGTCATCGCGGCGGCGACGGCGGCCCAGTCGAGTTCGCGGAACTCACCCCACTCGGTGACCAGCACGGCGGCGTCGGCGCCCTCCAGCGCCGCCATCGCCGAGTCGGCCATCTCGACCGAGGTCAGCATCTCGCCGGCCCGCTCGGCCGCCACCGGGTCGTAGGCGACCACCTCGGCGCCCTCGCCCTGCAGCCGCGCCGCCAGCACCAGGCTGGAGGCTTCGCGCATGTCGTCGGTGTCGGGCTTGAAGGCGAGGCCGAGCAGCGCCACCCGCTTGCCGATCAGCGAGCCGAGATGCTTCTCCAGCTTGCCCACCACGCGTCGCTTTTGCAGCTCGTTGACCTCGATGACCGAAGTCAACAGCTGGAAGTGGTAGCCGGTGTTACCAGCCAGCATCTTCAGCGCCGAGACGTCCTTGGGGAAACAGGAGCCGCCGTAACCGATCCCGGCGCGCAGGAAGGAGGAGCCGATCCGCGTGTCGGAGCCCATCCCGCGGGCGACCTCGGCGACGTCGGCGCCGACTTCCTCGCAGACGTTGGCGATCTCGTTGATGAAGGAGATCTTGGTCGCCAGGAAGGCGTTCGAGGCGAGCTTGATCATCTCGGCGCTGGCGACGTCGGTGCGCAGGATCTCCCCCTCCTCGCCGAGCGGCGCGTAGAGCGCCGCCACCGCGTCGGCGGCCTCCTCGTCACCGGGGTCGGCCCCGACCACCACCCGGTCGGGGTGCATGAAGTCGGCGACCGCAGTCCCCTCCTTGAGGAACTCGGGGCAGGAGACGTAGGAGAGCCCGGGCATGTCGCGGCGGATCGACTGGCCGGTCCCGGCGGGCACCGTGCTCTTCATCACCAGCACGTGGTCGGAGTCGGCGGGCAGCTCGGCGACCACCGCGCGCACCCGCGAGAGGTCGGCGTCGCCGGAGTAGGTCGGCGGCGTGTCGACGCAGGTGAAGAGCAGGCGGGCGCCGTCGAGCAGCAGCTTCATGTCGGTGGTGAAGGTGATCCGCTCGGCGTTGCGCTGAAGCATCTCGGTGAGGCCCGGCTCGTGGATCGCCACCTCACCGCGCGAGAGCGCCTCCACCTTCTCCGGCAGGATGTCGCGCGCGATCACCGTGTGACCGAGCTCGGCGAAGCAGGCAGCGGTCACCAGCCCGACCCAGCCGACCCCGATCACTCCGACAGCTTCGCGTTCGCTCATTCCCTCGTGCTCCCCTTCTTGGCGGTTTTCTTCTTCGGCAGGATCAGGTGGCAGGACTCGGCGATTCCCATCATCTGGTCGTTGGTCAACGACTGCTGCAGGCTGTTGGAGATCCAGTAGGTGTTTTCGCCGCGGTGCCAGGCGACCAGCTTGATCTTGCCGCTATCGGTGTAAATGAGGTATTCCCGTCCATTGACGGTCTTGGTTTCGGTCGGGCTGTCGAGGATCGGCGGGTCTTCCCAGCCGCGGATCCCCTGCACGCCGAAGTAGTTGACTTCGTATTCGGGCTGGTATTCGGCGACCATCCGATAGGCGGCGTGCCGTTCCTTGTCTTTGTCCTTCAGGTGGTAGACGCGCGGGTCGACGACGTGTTCGTAGGGGTTCGATTCCTGGAAGCCGGCGCCGTAGGGCAGGCGCGTCGGGTAGAAGACCGGGAAGCCACCGCCGACGTGGCGGGCGACGATTTCGCCCTCGGCTTCGCCGATTTCGGCGGCCGAGACCAGTTCGTCGCCGCCGGGCGGCGCCTTCTTCTTGTGCTTTTTGCCCGAGCTCTTCTTCTTGCCCTTGCCTTCGGCGTTTTTCTTCTGCCTTTCCGCTTTCTGCTGCGCAGTTTCGGATTCTTGTTCCGGGAACTTCTTTGCCTCGAAGCCCGCTTCGCCGAGGAATTCCTTCACCGCGTGGTGGATTTCGTCGGTGTTCGCGTAGACGAAGCTGGGGCCGAGTTCGGCCGGGAAGTGGACCTGGTTCACTTCCGCGCCGCGCAGTTCGAAGAGCAGGTCGAGCAGGGTGATCAGGGTCGGCCCGTCGGTGATGTCGGAGGTCGTGTATTCGGTGAGGATGTCGACCAGGTTGTGGTTGTCGGTCAGGAGGTCGGTCGGCGAGACCTGATGGCGAGCCTGGCTGAGGAAGTTCTGCTGGCGCGCCGAGCGGACGATGTCGGTGTCGGTGTGGCGGTAGCGGACGTACTGGAGCGCTTTGACGCCGCAGAGCTTCTGGTAGCCGGGCTGGATGTTGATTTCCGAATACTGTTCTTCCGGCGGCAGCCCGACGTTGGAGTGGTAGTAGCGGCGGTCGACGTCGGTGTAGACGCAGCCGATCGCGTCGACGGCGCGGACGAAGCCGAGGAAGTCGATGTTGATCACGTGGCTGATCTGCAAGCCGGTCAATTCCTTGACCACCTTCAGCGTCAGCTTCGGCCCGCCGTCGGTGTAGGCGGCGTTGAACTTTTCGGTCCCGAAGCCCGGGATTTCGACCTTCAGGTCGCGCGGGATCGACATCACCGAGATCAGGTTCTTTTCGTTGTCCAGCCGCAACAGGATCGTCGTGTCGGAACGGCCCCGTTCTTCGCCGAATTCGGGGCGTTTGTCGGAGCCTAAGATCAGGATCGTCTCTGGCGCGCCGCCTTCGACGTGTTGTTCAAGCTCGGATTCCACCTTGGTCTTGAGCGACTCGTTATGCCCGAGCGCTTCGGCGATCGAGTTGATGTAGAGGAGCACCGCCGAGGAGGTCGCCGCAGCGCTGACCGCGACGATGATCAGGCTGGCGAGGCTGAACCGCCACCAGTAGCGCTTCTTCTTCGGCGGATCGGTCCCGTCCCCATCGGGGCCGGGCTTGCGGGCCGACCAGTCGCGACCGGGAGGCGGCGGGACGCTATTCACCGAGCCGCTCCGGGATCGCCCTGAGGAAGGACTCGAGCGCCTGCCGGTAGCCCTCCAGCGAGGACACCGAGACCCACTCGGCCGGACCGTGATGGCCCGCACCGACCGGGCCGAACTCGACCGCCGGCACCCCTACCCGCAGGAAGGAGACCGCGTCGGAGGCGCCATCGCGCCCGACGCTCATCGTCTCGCCGTTGGTGAACGTCGCCGCCGCCTCGCGCAGGCCGTGGAGAAATGGCGAGTCGTGATCGACCGTCGCCGGCGGCCGCACCAGCAGCGGCGTCGCGGTGACCCCGGGCAGGGCTCGCACCGCAGCCAGCAGGGCGTCGGGGTCTTGGCCGGGCAGGTAGCGGATATCGACGTCGATCACGCATCGGTCGGGGACCTTGTTCAGAGCGTCGCCGCCCCAAATCCGCCCCAGATTGATCGATGGGCGGTCGAACAACTCCGAACTCTGTCGGGCAAACGGTAGCGACTCGATACTCCGGAAAACGTCGATCGCTTTGAGGACGGCGTTGTCGCCGAGCCAGGGGGTCGCTCCATGGGCGGCGGTACCCCCCACCTCGAGGCGCAACGCCAGCACCCCCTTGGCCTCCACGCCGATGTGCAGGTCGGTGGGCTCGCCGGTGATCGCGAAGTTGCCGATGAAGCCGCTGTCGACCAGCCGGTCGCAGCCCCGATCCTCGCCCTCCTCGGACTCCTCGTCGCCGACGATCCCGAGGCGCACCCGTACCCGGTCGGAGTCCCGCAGCGCCGCGGTGACGACCATCATCGCCGCGATCGCCCCCTTCATGTCGTAGGCGCCCCGCCCGTAGAGCCGATCCCCCTCGAGCCGCGGCTCGAATTGCTCGGGGTGCGCCGGGACCACGTCGATATGCCCCTCCAGGACGATCGTCGGCGCGTCGGCGGGCCCCACTTCGGCCTTCACGACCGGCAATCCCCGCACCTCTTCGCGCGTCGTCTCGATATCTCGGGCCTCGAGCCATGCTTCAACAAACCCCGCGCACTCGGCAATGCTGCGCTCGTCGCAGGTTTCGTAGGCGATCAGCCGCTTGGCGAGCGGGAGGAGGTCTGATTGGGAAGGGTTCATGGGGTTGGCGCGGGAGAGGAGCCGGTCATCTTGTTCCGGAATTGGGGCGGGCGACCTGCGGTCGCGCCGCCGGATAGTTGAGCGCGCCTATGGCGCGCGATGACCGGATTGCATTTCCGCCGCTTCGCGACATTCCTCCACAAGACGACCGGCTCCTCTCTACCGGCGCGCGCGGTGAATCGTCGCATTCCCGACTTACGCAAGGCTGAGAAGCCAGATCGGAGGGACGGGCGGGTCCCGAAGCCTTCTCTCGCTTCCGTAGCTGACAGCCTCCAACCGAAGCACCGCTCGTGGTCCCGCACCCCGACGTCAGCCGCCCAGGACTGGACCGAGCGGCCGGGCCGGCCTCGACTCGCGGGAATATCGCGAAGCGGCGGAAATGCAATCCGATATCTACGCCCCATAGGGGCGCATCATCATCCGCGAGCTGCACCCGAAGGGTGCGCTCGCCTATTCCAGCGAGGCGAGGTCGGCCCGGCCGCCGACGCAGGGAATCGAGCAAGCCCGCGGGGGCTTCGCTCATCCCTCGGCGATGCGGAGGAACGCTTCGGCGCGCTGTTTGTCTTTCAGCGCCCGCGCCCGCTCGGCCGAATCCTCGGCGGACTCGGAGAAGCGGCGTTCAGCATCGGAGAGCTCTTCTTTCAGCGCCCCGGCATCGAGGTCCTCGGGCGGGACGGCTTCCTCGACCAACACCCGGGCGGTGTTGGCGTAGACCTGCAGCCAGCCGTGCGACTGCGCGAACTGCTTGGTCTCCGAGTCGGAGACGTGGAGGCGCAGCGTGGTCGGCTGCAGGGCGCCGAGCACCGGGGCGTGGTTGGCGAGGATGCCGATTTCGCCGACCTCGGTGCGGGTCGAGAGCTGGCGGACTTCGCCGTTGAAGACCTCGCCCTCCGGGGTGAGGACTTCGACGTCCAGCATGTGCTCCTGCGCCAAGGTCGCTCCTTACGCTTTCGCGGCGGCGTTCTCGGTGACCTGGTCGATGCCGCCCTGCATGTAGAAGGCGCCCTCGGGCAGGTCGTCGTGGGTGCCGTCGAGGATCTCGCGGAAGCCGCGCACCGTCTCCGACACCGGCACGTACTCGCCGGAGCGGCCGGTGAACTGTTCGGCGACGAAGAACGGCTGCGAGAGGAAGCGCTCGATCTTGCGGGCCCGCGACACCGTCTGCCGGTCCTCGTCGGAGAGCTCGTCGATGCCGAGGATCGCGATGATGTCCTGGAGCTCTTTGTAGCGCTGCAGGACCTCCTGGACCTCGGTCGCGGTGCGGTAGTGCTCGTCGCCGACGACGTCCGGCTTGAGGATCGTCGAGGTCGAGTCGAGCGGGTCGACCGCCGGGTAGATCCCTTTCTCGGAGATCGCCCGCGAGAGCGCGGTGGTCGCGTTCAAGTGGGCGAACACCGAGGCCGGGGCCGGGTCGGTGTAGTCGTCGGCGGGCACGTAGACGGCCTGGATCGAGGTGACCGAGCCGCGGTCGGTCGAGGTGATCCGCTCCTGCAGACCGCCCATCTCGGTCTCCAGCGTCGGCTGGTAACCGACCGCCGAAGGCATGCGCCCGAGGAGCGCCGAGACCTCGGAGCCCGCCTGGACGAAGCGGAAGATGTTGTCGATGAAGAGCAGCACGTCCTGGCCACCCTGCTCGCGGTAGTACTCGGCCATCGTCAGGCCGGAGAGGGCGACGCGGAGGCGCGCTCCGGGCGGCTCGTTCATCTGGCCGAAGACGAGCATCGTTTTCGAGATGACGCCGCTTTCTTTCATCTCGAGCCAGAGGTCGTTGCCCTCGCGCGAGCGCTCGCCGACGCCCACGAACGCGGACAGGCCCTCGTGCTCCTCGGCGATGTTGCGGATGAGCTCCTGGATCAGCACGGTCTTGCCGACGCCGGCGCCGCCGAACAGCCCGACCTTGCCGCCTTTGGCGTACGGGGCGAGCAGGTCGATGACCTTGATCCCGGTCTCCAGGATCTCCTGGGTCGGGGTCAGGTCGGAGGCCTTCGGGGCCGGGCGGTGGATCGGCCAGCGCTCGGTGTCGGCGGGAATATCCTCGCCGTTGTCGATCGGGTCACCAAGCAGGTTGAAGATCCGGCCCAGGGTGATGTCGCCGACCGGGACCGTGATCGGGCCGCCGGTGTCGATCACCTTGTCGCCGCGCTGGACTCCGTCGGTGGCGTCCATCGCGACCGCGCGGAGGCGATCGTCGCCGAGGTGCTGCTGGACCTCGCAGACCAGCTCGGTGTTGTCGCCCTGGTCGTTACCGCGGCTCTCGATCACGATCGCCGAGTAGATCTCCGGCAGCCCATCGGGGAAGACCGCGTCGATCACCACTCCGGTGACCTGCTCGACGCGCCCGATGTTCTGTCCTGCTCCGTTGCCGTTCTCAGCCATTTTGATCTGAATCCTTTTTTCCTGGTCTCGTCGTGAAAATTGTGCGGGGTTCGGGGTCTGGGGGCGGCCTAGCTCAGCGCCTCGGCGCCGGCCACGACCTCGAGGATCTCCTGGGTGATTTCCGCCTGGCGGGCGCGGTTCATCTCCAGGGTAAGTTCGTCATTGATCGATTCCGCGTTCTCGGCCGCGTTGCGCATCGCCGTCATCCGCGCCCCGAGCTCGGAGGCGGCCGACTCGAGCAGCGCCCGGAAGACCGAGATCGTCACGTACTCCGGGATCAACCGGCCGAGCAGCTCCTCGGCTTCCGGCTCGAAGACCCACTCGGAGCGGGACTGGTCGACACCGGAGTCACTCGGCTCGGCCTCCGCTTCGTTCTCCTCCTCCTCGGCGCCCTCGCCGACGACCTCGGCCTGCTGCAACGGCAGCAGGGTCTGGCGCCAGACGTGCTGGGTGAGCGGCGAGACGAAGCGGTTGTAGATCATCTCCACCCGGTCGACGTCCTCGTCGACGTACTGCGCGGTCAGCGCCTCGCCGATGTCGCGGGCGTCGGCGAAGGCCGGGCGATCGGTGAAGCCGACGTATTCGCCCGCCAGCTCCTGTTTGCGGAAGGTGAGCGCCGAGACGCCCTTGCGGCCGACGACGGAGAAGACCGGCTCGGCCCCTTCCTCGCGGACGCGGGCGGCGGTCCGCATGCCCTCGCGGATGATGTTCGAGTTGAAGGCGCCGGCCAGGCCGCGGTCGCCGGTGACGAGGACGATGCCGACCCGTTTCACGTCCTCGCGCTCGATCAGCACCGGGATGCGGGGCACCCCGGTGGTGTGCGCCGAGGCGATCCGGGTCAGTTTGCGCATCCCCTCGGAGTACGGGCGCAGGTCGGCGATCCGCTGTTCGGAGCGGCGCAGGCGCGCCGCCGCGACCATCTCCATCGCCCGCGTGATCTTCTGAATATTCGCGATCGACGCGATGCGACTTTTGACTTCCTTCTGACTGGCCATGGCTCTGCTGCGGGTCGACTAGGACGCCGCGCTCGCCTCCGCGGTCTCGGTCTCGGAAGCGTCGGAATCGGGCTGCTCGTCGGCCTCCGCTTTCGAGACTTTGGCGCTCGGCGTGGAGCTGGCGAGCTCGCCCGCCTCGATCGGCTCGCCGTGCTCGTCGAAGTCGGCGCCGAAGTCGTCGACGAAGGCGCCGATCGCCTTGCCGAGCTCCTCCTCGTCGGCGTCCTCCAGCTTGCCGGTCGACTCGATCCGCTCGAGCAGATCCTGGTGTTCGGAGTGCAGGCGCACCCGCAGGTCGCCGAGGAACTCGCCGACGCGCTCGACTTTGATCCGGTCGAGGTAACCGCCGGTGCCGGAGTAGATCGAGGCGACCTGGTCGGCGACGCCGAGCGGCTCGCGCTCTTTCTGTTTCAGCAGCTCGACCAGGCGTTCACCGCGGGTCAGCGCTTTCTGCGTCTCCGGATCGAGCTCGGAGCCGAACTGGGCGAAGGCCTCGAGGTCGCGGTACTGGGAGAGGTCGAGGCGCAGTTTCCCGGCCACCTTCTTCATCGCCTTGGTCTGCGCGTTACCGCCGACCCGGGAGACCGAGATGCCGACGTTGATCGCCGGGCGGACGCCGGAGAAGAACAGATCGGACTCGAGGAAGATCTGGCCATCGGTGATCGAGATGACGTTGGTCGGGATGTAGGCCGAGACGTCGGAGGCCTGGGTCTCGATGATCGGCAGCGCCGTCAGCGAGCCGCCGCCGAGGTCGTCGTTCAGTTTCACCGCCCGCTCCAGCAGGCGCGAGTGCAGGTAGAAGACGTCGCCCGGGTACGCCTCGCGGCCCGGCGGGCGCCGCAGCAAGAGCGACATCTGGCGGTACGCGGAAGCGTGCTTGGTGAGGTCGTCGTAGACGCAGAGGGCGGCTTTGCCGTTGTAGAGGAAGTGCTCGCCCATCGCACAGCCGGCGTAGGGGGCGATGTACTTGATCGGCGCCGCCTCGTCGGCCGGCGCGGCGACGATGATCGTGTTCTCCATCGCGCCGTTCTCCTCCAGCGTCTCCTTCAGCTGGACCACGGTGGACATCCGCTGCCCGATCGCGACGTAGATGCAGATCAGGTCCTTGTCCTTGTTGTTGATGATCGTGTCGATCGCGATCGCCGTCTTACCGGTCTGGCGGTCGCCGATGATCAGCTCTCGCTGGCCGCGGCCGATCGGGATCATCCCGTCGATCGCCATCAGGCCGGTCTGCACCGGTTCCTCGACCGGCTGGCGCTGGACCACACCGGGAGCTTTGAACTCGGCCGGGCGGGTCTCGGTGGTGGCGATCTCGCCGCGGTTGTCGAGCGGGCGGCCGAGCGGGTCGACCATGCGGCCGAGCAGCTGCTCGCCGACCGGGATCTCCAGCAGATGGCCGGTCCGTTTGACCGTGTCGCCCTCGACCACCTTGTCCCACTCGCCGAACAGCACGACCCCGACGTTGTCGGACTCGAGGTTCAGCGCCAGGCCGGTCACCCCGTGGGGCAGCTCCAGCATCTCCAGCGCCATGCAGTTGTCGAGGCCGTGGACGCGCGCGATGCCGTCGGCGACCGAGAGGACGGTGCCGACCTCGGTCAGGTCGGCCGAGTCCGTCTCCAGTCCCTCGATCCGCTCGCGCAGGATGCTCGCGATCTCGTCGGGCTTGATCTCCATCGCCATCTTGGTCTACTTCCTCCTTACGCCGCGCTCGCGACGCTTTTTCGCAGTTTCTCCAGACGAGTGCGGATGCTCGCGTCAAGGACCATGTTGCCGACCCGCAGCACGATGCCGCCGAGGATCTCGTTGTCCACCTCGCTCGACAGGTCGACCTTCTCGCCGGTCTGCCGTTCGACCTCCTCGCCGATTCTCCCGACCACGCTCGGGTCGAGCTCGATCGCGCTGGTGACGGTCACGTCGAGGCGGCGGTTGGCACGTTTCCAGAGCTCGTCGAACTCCCGCCGGATCCGGAAGATCTCCGGCATCCGGCCTTTCTCGACCAGCAGCTCGAGGAAGTTGGAGAACGCCGGCTCGGCGCCCGTCACGGCGCGTCCGAGGCCCTCTTTCTTGTCGTTCGAGCTGAGGTAAGGGCTGAACAGGAACACCTGCAGATTGCGGTCGCGATCGACGGTCTCGGCGAACTGGCCGAGTTGCTCCTGCAGCTCGTTCAGGTTGCCTTTGTCCTGACCCGCCTCGAAGAGGGCCTCGGCATAGACACGAGCGGCGTCGGCCATTTGTGCCAGGTACCCCTAGTTCTCCGAGCCCGAGAGGGCCGAGAAGTCGACCTCGCCGAGGGCCTCCTCGACGAGCCGTTTCTGGTCCTCCTGGGAGAGCGTCTTGCGGGTGACTTTCTCGGTCGCCAGGACGGTGAGGTCGGCGACCTCTTTGCGGATCGACTCGAGCGAGCGCCGGGTCTCGGCCTCGATGTCGCGCTGCGCCTGGGCGACGAGCTCGTCGCGTTTCTCGCGACCCGCGGCGGTCGCCTCGTTCTCCGCCGTCTCGGCGGCTTTGCGCGCCCGGGCCATGATCTCGTCCGCCTGCTCGCGCGCCTCGGCCAGCCGGCCGCGGTACTCCTCGAGCAGTTCGTCCGATTCCTTGCGCTGCTTTTCGGCGGCGTCGATCGACTCGGCGATCGTCTTCGCCCGCTTGTCCAGGGCCTCCTGGATTTTCGGGAAGGCGACCTTGCTGAGCACCCACATGGTGATCAGGAACAGCACGATCGTCCAGATCATCAGCCCGACACTGGGCGAGACCAGGAAGCTGCCTTCGCTCGACGCGACCGGGATCGCGGCTATTTGGCCGGCCAGCGCCATCGCTACGAGAGGAAGAAGGCGATCAGGCCGAAGATGAACGTGTAGAAGGCGACGGCCTCGGTAAGCGCGAAGCCGAGCCAACGAATCGATTCGAGCTCGGATTTCATCTCGGGCTGGCGGGCTACCGACTCGATCTCCTTACCGAAGATGAAGCCGACGCCGATACCGGCACCGATCGAACCGAGGCCGGCGCCGACGCCGAGGGCGATCGCTTTGCCGCCGGCCTTGATTCCTTCGCCGACTTCGACGGCCCCGAGGGCGGGGGTCAGATCCATTTGAGGACAGTGCTCCTTTTCTTTGTCAGTGACTCGCGGAGGTGGCTCCGCCGATGTAGATAGCGCTGAGGGTCGAGAAGATGAATGCCTGCAAGGTGGCGACAAGCCCGACCTCGAAGATGAAGAAGACGAAGGCGAGCGGGAAGGTGACCGCGCCCAGCGCCGCGATCCCGAGCAGGACCGCGAGCCCGCCGCCCATGAAGAGCAGCAGCAGGTGGCCGGCGAGGATGTTGGCGAAAAGACGGACGGAGAGGCTGATCAGCCGGACGAAGTGGGAGATCACCTCGATCACGAAGATCGCGCCGCGGCCGATCGGGCTCATGTTCTCGAGGCCCGGCGGCAGCCAGCTCTTCAGGTAGGGCAGGAAGCCCTTCGACCGCACCCCTTCGACGTGGTAGCTGATCCAGACGACCAGCGTGAGGACGATCGGGATCGAGATGTTGGCCGTCGCCGCGTAGATCGCGAAGGACGGGATTTCGAGCCCGAAGACGTTGAAGGTCTCCTCGCTGTTGGTCGGCAGCGGGATGAAGCCGATCATGTTCGAGAACCAGATGAAGAAGAAGAGGGTGGCGATGAAGGGGAACCAGCGCTTGGCGACGCCGGGCTCCAGGTTGTCGCCGAGGATGTTGTTCTTGACCAGTTCGTAGGAGAGCTCCACCCCGGTCTGGACCCGGTTCGGCTTCTGCGCCATCCGTTTGGCGATGTAGGTCATCGTCATGATCGTCAGCACGCTGGCGATGAAGAGGTAGAGGACCGCGCGGTTGATCGAGAGGTCGAGCGGCCCGATCTTCAGGTGGATCCAGGCCGGAAGCTTGAACTCGTTCTGCGGTTTGAAGTCTTCGTTCTTGCCCTCGTTGCCGAAGATCAGAAGGAGGGCAATGGCGATCGCCAGGTACGTGCCGAGGCCGATCAGGACTTTGGTTTTGGTCTTCATCGCGGCTGGACGCTTTGCCCTTCTTCTGGTTCGAGGAGGTAGGCGATGCCGGAGGAGCCCATCGAGATCGTAAAGAGGGCCGCCAGCAGGATCGCGGAGGAGAGGCCGGCGGTGCGCTGGACGATGCCGACGAGCAACACGACCGTCGCCATCAGCCAGACCCGGCCGAGCGTGGTGGCGGCGATGATCCCCATCGCGCGCTGGCGATTGCCAGCTTTCAGCGCTTCGCCGGAGCGGCGCTGGGCGAGCCACTGGATCCCGCGCTGAGCGAGCCAGGCGGCGGCTGCGGCGGCGTACCCCAGGAGCGGGAAATCGGCCAGGACGAACACAACCGCTGCTGCGGCCAGCACAAGTAGGTCGACATGCTTAGGAGGAGACATAGACACTCTCGCCTCTGCGGGGCGAGCGCGGGCGCGACTATAAACGAATCGGCCGACAAATGGCTTTCTGATGCGGGTTAGTGCCCCTTGCCACTACCTGCGGTCGGTTTCGGCTCGGGCGGATCTGAATCGAGTTCAAGAGCTTCGAACTCGCCCGTTTCCGGGTTGATCTTGCCGCGCCGCAGCTTGAGGATCTCGAGCACGTAGACGAGGTAGACGCTGTAGGCGAGCGCGGCGGCGATCAGGACCAGCATCACCGCGGTCCAGAGCGCGTCGAAGTGGCCGTGGTTGTCGCTGTAGGGGACGAAACGCAGGGCGAGAGCGAGCGCCGACATGACGATCGTCCAGGCGTAGAGGTAGGCGACCGTGCGCCGCTGGCTGAACCCCTTGTTGGCCATCCGGTGGTGGAAGTGCCAGCTGTCGGCCTGGTAGATCGGCTGGCGGTATTTGAGCCGTTTGGCGACCACGAAGCCGGTGTCGAGGATCGGCACGGCGAGCACGATTAGCGGAAACGCCAGGGCGATCACCGCGTTCGTCTTCAGCGCTCCCTGCACCGAGGCGGTGGCCAGCAGGTAGCCGAGCAGGTTGGAGCCGGTGTCCCCCATGAAGCTGGAGGCGGGCGGGAAGCCGTGGCGGAGGAAGCCGAGCGCGGCCCCCGCGGTCAGCGCCGCCAGCACGCCCGCCGAGTTGCGTTCGAGCGAGAGCGCGATCGTCGCCAGGGTGACCGCGGCGATCACGCAGACCCCGGCGGCGAGCCCGTCGACCCCGTCGAGGAAGTTGATGACGTTGACCACGGCGACGATCCCGAGCACGGTCAGCGGGTAGCCCCAGCCGTGCAGTTCGAAGCCGCCGAGGAAGGGCAGGGTCAGGTTCTCCACCCGCACCCCGGCCACCACCGGGATCAGCGCCGCGCCGATCTGGCCGACCAGCTTCGGCAGCGCGGGCAGGTCGTAGATGTCGTCGAGCACGCCGACCGCGGCGATCGCCACGGCCCCGATCAGGATCCAGCGGCTCTCGTCGTCGCCCGGCAGCCAGATCCACCCCGCCACCTCGACCCCGGCCAGGATCGCCAGGCCGGAGAGGCGCGGCATCGGCCTGTCGTGGAGACTGCGCGCCTTCGGGTAGTCGATCGCCCCGACCCGGAAGGCGAGCCGCTCGGCGTAGGGCACCAGCAGCCAGGCGATGGCCGCGGCGGCGATGAAGGCAAGTGCGGCGTCGGTGGTCGCGGCCAATTTCTGGGATCCCGCGTCTTGTCGAGGTGCGAGGGCGTCCGGCGGCCCGGACCGGCTCAGGTTACGGGGTAAGAGCGACGGCGCCGAGCACCGCCTCGACCAGGAAGTCGGGGTTGCGCGGATTCCGCACCCCGATCGGGCCGGTCCGCTTGACCAGCGGAAGCGCCGCCGGGTCCTCCAGCACCTGCAGCCGGCCTTCGTGGATCAGCACCTCGTCGACCCCGCCCATCTTGCCGCTGAAGGTGGTGTAGACCGGGGTGCCGAGGGCGACCGCCTCGCGGTTCATCGTCCCCCCGGCGCTGACCACCAGGTCGGCGCAGGCGATCAGGCTCTGGGCGTCGATCGCCCGCTCGGGGATCAGCAGGTTGGGGGCACCGAGGGCGCGCACCGCCTCGCCCTGCTGCTCGGTGCGCGGGATGATCACCGCCTGCACCTCGCCGTCGGCGTCGGCGAGCCGCCTGACGGTGCCGGCGTAGATGTCGTTGGGCGCGTGGTACTCGGAGGTCTCGGGGGGCGGCCGGACGATCACGATCACCTTGGTCCGGTCGAGCCCGAGGTCGTCGATGATCCCCTCGTCGGGGACGAAGTCGGCGAGGTAGTACTCCTCCTTCAGCCCCGGGTAGCGGACCAGCTTCCTCGGCTTCGCGCCGATCTTGCGCAGCCGGTCGACCGGGATCGCCTCGGGCGCCAACACGCGACGGCCGGCGCGGAACGCGATCTGGCGCTGCAGGTTGGCGAACTCGTAGTCCTGCATCTGCACCGAGGCGATCCGCAGCAGCCAGCTGACCACCGCGAGGTCGACCGAGCCATGGGCGAGCGCCAGTTCCGGCTGCTGCTCCCAGACCACCTTGGTGAGGGCGCGGGACCGCGACTCGAGCGCCCGCACCTTGCCCCACCGCGAGGCCCCGCCGTGCTCCCCGACCACCGTGTAGTGCATCCCGAGCCGATCGAGGATCCCGACCGTCTGCCCGTACTCGCGAGCGGTGATGAAGACATCGTCGCCCCGCTCCTCGAGCCGCTCGATGATCGGCCGCAGCACCAGAGGGTGCGCCGCGGCGGTGCAATCGACCCAGATCTTCATCGGCGCGACCCTAGATGATCGACTCGCTCCTGTTCCGGAGGATGGGAGGGACGGAAGGGGACCCGGCCCTCTCGGCGGCGGCCCGGGCAGGCTGAGGCCGCCGCCGAGAGGGCCGGGTTCGTGGGGAGTGCGGACTTTCGAGGGGCGCCCGTGACGAAGCGGGGCCCTTTTGGCCCAGGTACGTGCCCCTTCGGGCTCGCACATCGGCCCCGGATATGCGCTGCAAGCCTTGATGTGGCTATAGCAACATCAAGGCTTGCAGCGCGGGATCGACCTCCCGGGACGCGCACCGAAGCGTGTCCTCCCCCTGAAACCTCCCGTCCCGGGCCGCCCCGCCCTCATCCACACGCGAGTGCGGTTCAGACAGTCGTCGGCGAGAGCTGGGGGTAGAGCGGGTGGCGGTCCATCAGGGCGCCGGTGCGCTCGGACAGGGACGTCTTTTCCGACTCGAAGTCGGGGCCGAGGGCGGCGGCGATCACGGCGGCGATCTCCTCCATCTCCTCCTCCTTCATCCCGCGCGTGGTCAGCGCCGGGGTACCGATCCGCAGGCCGGAGGGGTTCATCGGGGGACGCTCGTCGAAGGGGATCGCGTTGCGGTTGACGGTGATGCCGACCGCCTCGAGCCTGTCCTCGGCGGTCTGGCCGTCGAGCCCGGTCGGGGTCAGGTCGACCAGCACCAGGTGGACGTCGGTGCCGCCGATGAGGACCGGGATCCCGTTCGCTTCCAGCCCGGTGGCGAAGGCGCGGGCGTTGGCGACCGTCTGCCGCTGGCGCTCAGCGAAGGGCGCCGAGGCGGCGATCTTCATCGCCACCGCCTTGGCGGCGATCGTGTGCATCAGGGGGCCGCCCTGCTGGCCGGGGAAGATCGCTTTGTCGATCGCTTTCGCGTGCTCCTCCTTGCAGAGGATCATCCCGCTGCGCGGGCCCGCCAACGTCTTATGGACGGTGGTGGTGACGACGTCAGCGTGGGGCACCGGGCTGGGGTGCTCGTTGGCGGCGACGAGCCCGGCGAAGTGGGCCATGTCGACCATCAGCAGCGCGCCCACCGAGTCGGCGATCTCGCGGAAGGCGGCGAAGTCGAGCTGGCGCGGGTAGGCGGACCAGCCAGCGACGATCATCTTCGGCTTGTGCTCGGCGGCGAGGCTCGCGACCTCGTCCATGTCGACCAGGCAGTCCTCGCGGCGCACGTGGTAGGCGACCGGGTTGTAGAGCTTGCCGGAGACGTTGATCTTCATCCCGTGGCTGAGGTGACCGCCGTGGTCGAGGGCCATGCCGAGGAAGGTGTCCCCCGGTTCGAGCAGCGCGAAGTAGACGGCGTTGTTGGCCTGGGCGCCGGCGTGCGGCTGGACGTTCGCGTGGTCGGCGCCGAAAAGCTCCTTGGCGCGATCGATCGCCAGCTGCTCGGCGACGTCGACCTCCTCGCAGCCGCCGTAGTAGCGGCGGCCGGGATACCCCTCGGCGTACTTGTTGGTGAGCACCGACCCGGCGGCGTCGAGCACGGCCTGGGGGACGAAGTTCTCCGAGGCGATCATCTCCAGCGTCCGCTGCTGGCGGCGGAGCTCGCGCTCGAGGACGGTGGCGATCTCGGGATCGACCTCACTCAGAGGCGCGGTCTGGAAGTTCTCGGGAAGGTCGGCCATCGCTTGTGCCGACGATAGCAATGGGTCGGGATAGTCTGCGGGCGTGAAAGCGGCCCTTTCGGTCTTGGCGTCGGCCCTCGCCTTGACCCCGGGCGGCTGGCACCCGCCGGCGCAGAACCCCTGCGAAGGTCCGCGGGCGAAAGCCCTCCTCTGCCCCGACCTGCGGATCGGGCCGCCGAGCGAGATATACGTCTCGACGTACGGAGGCAAGGTGCTGCTGCACGCGACCTCCGACGTGCGCAGCCGCGGCCGCGGGCCGATCGAGCTGCACGGACAGCGCGACGGGCCGAAGTCGATGAAGGTGACGCAGCGGATCTACAAGGTCGGCGGCGGCCACATCACCGTGCGCACCGACGCCGGCCTCCACTTCACCGACGTCGGCGCCTACTTCGGCGGCTCCTACTGGAAGGTCCACCAGCTGGCCCGCTTCGAGCTGCGGCCGATCCTGCCCGACGGGAGCCGCGGCGAAGTCGTGCGGACCAGCCCGAAGCTGAACTACTGCCTGCGCGACCTCGAGCGCACCCGGCCCGGCAGGCGGTCGCCCTCCCACGCTGTCTATCCCGGCTGCAACCAGGACCGGCGGATCAAGCGCGACCGGCTCGGCACCTCGGTCGGCTGGTCGGACATCTACCCGGCCGACTACGACAAGCAATACATCGACGTGACCGGCCTGCACGGCTGCTTCGATTTCACGATGACGGTCGACCCCAAGCACCACCTGTTCGAGTCCGACGAGCACGACAACTCCTCTCACCGGCGGGTGCTGCTGCCATTTACGGGTCGGGGTTGCTGAGCGGACGCACCGCGAGGCGCGGCCGCCTGGTCGATTAGTCCAGGCCGACGCGGGCGAGCCGGCTGGCCAGGTCGCCTTCGGAGATCGCTCCCTGGCGGAGGACCTCCCAGTGACCTCCTTCGTCGATCGTGGCGATGTCGACCACGGTCGAGGGCAGGCCGCCGAGCGTGCCGCCGTCGATCGCCAGGTCGACCGCAGCGAGGATCGCGTCGGGCACCTCGTCAAAGGCGGCCGGGGCCGGTTTGCCGCTGAGATTGGCCGAGGTCTGGAAGACCGGGCACATCGCCCCCGCCAGCGGTCCGGCGAGGAGGCGGACGCCGAGCCTTTCGACGTCCTCACGGCAGGCGAGCGGGTAACGGTGGCCGGCGTTCTTGACGACGAGGGTGACGGGGCCGGGCAGCAGCGCGCTGACTGCGGCGGCCGCGCGCGGGCCAAGGTCGGAGACGAGCTCCCGCATCGCCAGCGGCGAGAAGTACATGACCGCGGCCGGTTTCCCATCGTCGCGGCCCTTCATCCGGTGGATGCGTGCGATTGCGCCGGCGTCCAGCGGGTCGCAGGCAAGGCCATAGACGCCGTCGGAGGGGAAGACGGCGACGCCGCCCGCGGCGATCGTCCGCTCCAGCGCCGTGCGGGCCGCAGCGGCGCCGCCGCTCTCCAGCGGCACGATCTGCGGGGTTCCGGTGCTCATAGGGCCCCCACCACTACCCGCTCGACGCCCGCAAGATCCTCGCGCACCTCGATCTCATCGAAACCGGCGTCGCGGAGCAGTTCGGCGACCTCGACCGCCTGGCCGACGCCAATCTCGACCGCGATCGCCGCGGCGGTTTCGAGCGGCGTCGCCCGATCTGAGAAGGTCGGTCGCAGGCACTCCGCCGGGCCCGCGTCCATCGGGGCCAGGAGGGCGCGGTAGGCGTCGAGCCCGTCCTCGCCGGCGAGCAGCGCCTCGCGCGGCTCCCATTGGGTGACCTCGGGCTCGAGCCCGGCCCAGTCGCGTTCGGCGACGTAGGGAAGGTTGGCGAGGACGAGATCGAAGTGGGCGCCCTCCGGCACGGTCCCCTCCTCGAAGCGGACCCGGCCGGCGAGGCCGAGCCGCTCGGCGTTGGCCCGCGCGACCGCGAGCGCCCCCGGCGAGGTGTCGGTGGCGACGACCTCCGCCGCAGGCAACTCGTCGGCGACGGCGAGCGCAATCGCCCCCGAGCCCGTGCCGACGTCGAGCACCCGGCCCGGCCGCCGCTCCAGCGCCACTTCCACCAGCAGCTCGGTCTCCGGTCGCGGCACCAGGACGCGGCTGTCGACGGCAAGCTCGAGCCGGCGGAACCCTTTCGTCCCGACGATGTAGGCGAGCGGCTCGCGCCGCAGCCGCCGCCGCACCAGTTCGCCGTAGAGCCGACCAACCGCAGGCGGAAGCTCTGCCCCAGGGTCGGCGATCAGGCTCGCCCTCCCCCGCCCGCTCGCGTGGGCTAGCAACAGTTCGGCGTCGAGGCGCGCCTCCGGCACCGCGGCGGCAGCCAGCGCGTCGGTCGCGGCCGCCAGCGCTTCGCCGGTGACACCGGCGCCCGAGGTCGTGCCCGCCGCGGCGCTCACCCTTCCGCAGCGTCCTCCAGGCGCCGCCGTTTCTCCTCCGCCGAGAGGGCGTTGGTGAATTCCTCCAGCCCCCCGCCGAGCACGCCTTCGAGGTTATGCGAGGTGTGCTTGATCCGGTGGTCGGTGACCCGGCCCTGGGGGAAGTTGTAGGTGCGTACCTTCTCCGCCCGCTCGCCGCTGCCGACCTGGGCCTTGCGCTCGGAGGCGATCTGCGCCTGCTGTTCGGCGATCTGTTTCTCCAGCAGGCGCGCGCGCAGCACCCGCATCGCCTTGTCGCGGTTCTGCAGCTGGGACTTCTCGTCCTGCATCGAGACCACGATCCCGGTCGGTTTGTGGGTGATCCGCACCGCCGAGTCGGTCGTGTTGACCGACTGACCGCCCGGCCCGGAGGAGCGGTAGACGTCGATCTGGAGATCGTTCGGGTCGACCTGGACGTCGACCTCCTCCGCCTCCGGGAGCACCGCGATCGTCGCGGTCGAGGTGTGGATGCGACCCTGGCTCTCGGTCTCCGGCACGCGCTGGACGCGGTGGGTGCCGCCCTCGAACTTGAAGACCGAGTAGGCGCCCTCACCGCGCACTTCGAAGGTGACCTCCTTGAACCCGCCCGCCTCGGAGGCGGACTGCGAGAGGACGTCGGTGGAGAAGCCGCGCAGCTCGGCGTAGCGGGTCAGCATTTTGTAGAGGTCGCCGGCGAACAGCGCCGCCTCGTCGCCGCCGGTGCCCGCGCGAATCTCGACGATCACGTTCTTCTCGTCGTTCGGGTCGCGCTCGACCATCGCCAGCCGGATCTCCTCTTCCAGGGCCTCGATGCGCGCCGGCGCCTCGTCGACAACGGCGCGCAGCTCCTCATCCTCGCCTTCGGCGAGCAGCTCCCTGGCGCCCTCGAGGTCGTCCTTCAGCATCGAGTACTCCTCGGCGAGGTCGCGCGCATCTTTCAATTGCCGGTACTCGCGCCCGACTTCTGCATAGCGCTCGCGATCCGCAATCACTGCGGGATCCGACATCAGCCCCTCAAGCTCGGCGAAGCGCGCACGTATCTGTTCGACCAGCTGCTCGATCATCTGCCCGAGTTTAGAAGCGCGGGCGAGATGGCCCCTGAACGAACCTCCCTGCTGTTGTGAGTGAAGGGGCCATCTCGGCCGCGCCCCCGCTCAGCTAAGCAACGATCTCGATGGTCTGATCGGAGTGAAGGTCCTCGGGACTCTCTCGCGCAAGGACGGCGTTCAAGGAAGCGATCGCGACGGCCAGCTGGTCGAGATCCGGCTCGCGCGTGGTCAGGTTCTGCAGCATCAGCCCCGGCCACATCACCGCCCGGACCCAGGCTTTGCGCCGGTTCTTGCCCGCCCACTTGATCACCTCGTAGGACAGCCCGGCGATCACCGGGATGCCGACGATCCGCGAGATCACCAGCCAGTACCAGGCGGGCAGGCCGAGCGGGGCGAAGATGAAGATCGCCAGCACCATCACGATCAGCAGGAAGCTGGTGCCGCAGCGCGGGTGGAGGCGCGAGTAGAGCTTCGCCCGCTCTGGGGTCAGCTCGTCTTCGGCCTCGTAACAGGAGATCGTCTTGTGCTCGGCCCCGTGGTACTCGAAGGTGCGCCGCAGATCGGGCATTCGCGAGATCGCCCAGATGTAGCCGATGAAGATGGCGGTGCGCAGCAGGCCCTCGACCAGCCAGAAGAGGAAGGGCGAGCCGAGCTGGTCCTTGATCAGGCTGGTCAGCCCGACCGGGACGACGAAGAAGAGGCCGATCGCGAGGATCAGCGAGAAGGCGATCGTCAGGCCCCAGACCCAGCCGCCGATCTCTTCCGGCTCGCCGTCCTCGTCGTCCTCGATCTGGGCGTTGGCGGAGATCGCCAGGGCGCGGAAGCCGATCTTCATCGATTCGGCGAGGGCGACGACGCCACGGACGACCGGCACCCGCCAGAGGCGGTTGCGCTTCGCCCACGGGGTGAGCGGTTCGGACTCGATCTCGATCTGGCCCTCTGGCGTGCGGACGGCGACGGCCCAGGTCGAGACGCCGCGCATCATCACTCCCTCGAGCACCGCCTGCCCGCCGACCGGCGCGTCGCGCTTGGCGACCAGCCTGCCGTCGGGCATGCGCAGCGGGTCCCCTCCGGTGCTGCCGTTGGAGGGGGAGTTTTTCGACGCCTGTTGTGCGGAGCCCGCGATCGGGCTCACGGTTGCTACCGCCTGCCGGCCCGGTGTTTGGCCTGGCGACGCTGGAACCGCTCGACGCGACCACCGGTGTCGACCAGCTTCTGTTTGCCGGTGTAGAACGGGTGGCACTCAGAGCAGAGCTCGACGTGCAGGTCGTCTTTGGTCGACCGCGTGTAGAACTGGTTGCCACACGAGCAGTGCACGTTGGCAAGGGCGTAATCGGGGTGGATTGAAGCTTTCACTCCTAAGAGTTTAGAGCAGTGGGCAAGCGGCCGAGGGCCAGCATGTTGGGGACGGCTACCCCGGGAGGCTTCCGGCGAGAAGTGCACAGGGTCCGTGCGCTTCCGGGGAGATGCGCCGCACATCCACCTCCGAACGCACTGAACGGACCTGTGATGGACGTGACGCCTCTCCTGGGCGGACGTGACGTTCCCGTCGTCTCCCTCACGTCTCTCCGCCGAGACCCGCACCGACCCCGCGCCCTCGCCTCTCCCCACGAACCCGGCCCTCTCGGCGGCGGCCACAGCCCGCCCGGGCCGCCGCCGAGAGGGCCGGGTCCCTTGCCGTCCCTTACCCGCCCCTCACGGAAGCGGCGCGGCGAAGCTGTCGATCAGCATCAGCAGCACCGAGGTGATCTCGGCTCGGCCGGCTGGATCGGAAGAGCGGGCGAGCAGCATCGCCGCCTCGTCGAGGGCGCCGAGCAGGAGGTGGGCGGTCGGCTTCACCGGCAGCGGCCGGATCTCCCCCGCCTCGATCGCGGCGATCAGGCTCGCCTCGATCAGGCCGAGGCCGTTGGCGGCGGCGATGTCCCGCCAGCGTTCCCAGCCGAGCACCGCCGGGGCGTCGTGGAGGACGATCTGCTGGAAGCCGGGCTCGGCGCACTCGTCGAGGAAGGCGGCGACCCCCGCCTTCATCGCCGCCAGCGGGCTTTCCATCTTGGAATCGAGGACGACGTGGGCGACCCGCTCGGTCGACTCCGCCTCCAGCCGTTCGTAGATCGCCTCCAGCAGGGCGGGCTTGCCGCTCGGGAAGTGGTGGTAGAGCGCCCCCCGGGTGAGCCCGGCGGCGCGGACGATCTCCTCGGCGCCGACGTCCTCATAGCCGCGCTCGGCGAAGAGCTCACGCCCGGCGGCGATCAGCGCCTTGCGCGTCGTCTCCGCCCGCTCTGCCTGAGTGCGTCGCGATGCATGAGGACCCGTTTCGTCAGTGCCCTCATTTCTTCTTTGACTTTCATTCATGGTGTATGTATGTTACGCCGCATGAGCGAAGTTCGACTTCCGCAGGGAACTATCCGCTACCGGGAGGCGGGATCGGGGCCGGTGATCGTCTTCGTCCACGGCTTCCTGGTCGACGGCCGACTCTGGGATGGAGTCGTCGACGCGCTTTCCGACGGTTTCCGTTGTATCGCCCCTGATTGGCCGATGGGAGCGCAGCGGGTGGCGATGGAGCCCGATGCCGATCTCACCCCTCCCGGGATCGCGACGATCATCGAAAGCTTCCTCGAGGCGCTCGACCTGAACGACGTCACCTTGGTCGGCAACGACTCCGGCGGGGCGATGTGCCAGGTGCTGGTCGCCCGTCGCCCGGACCGGATCGGCCGCCTCGTCCTCACCAACTGCGACACCCACGAGAACTTCCCGCCGGGGATCTTCAAGGCGCTGCCGCGGCTGGCGAAGTTGCCCGGCGGGATGCGGATGCTCGGCGCGCCGACGCGGATCCCCGCGTTCGCCCGTGCCGCCTTCCGTCCCTTCGCCAAGACGAAGCCGCCGGCCGGCCTGGTCGAGTCCTGGGCCGCCGCGCCGAGGGGCGACAAGGGCGTGATGCGCGACGTCACCAAGGTCGCGGTCGGCATGGACCAACGCCATACGCTCGCCGCCGCGGATAGCCTGCGCGACTCCGGGTTCCCCCTGCTGCTCGCCTGGGCACCCGGGGATCGCTTCTTCCCGATCCGCTACGCCGAACGTCTGGCGGGCGAAGTCGGGGGCGCGAAACTCGTGGAGATACCTGACTCGGCGACCTTCGTGCCGTTCGATCAGCCCGCTCGGCTTGCGGCTGAGATCGCCGACTTTGCGCCTTCGCCGTAACGCCTTCGCGAACAACCGTTCGCAAAATCCGCAAAGTGGCACTTTTTCGTCCGACTGGAGGGTGAACCTTTATGAAACCCCCCTATTCAGGACGGAGAGCCATGTCAAAGCAGATCTTCGACCAGAACCGGCCGCGGAGCACGATGGCCAGGCAGCTCGACGAAGCCTTCGCCGGCTGCGACGAGTGGACCATCGCTCCGCCGGTTCAGCGGCGGAGCACGCTCGACTTCAGGCCTCGCCTCGCGAGCTCCTCGAGAATCCTCGGTAGAGCTGACGCGGTGCGCTCCCAAGAGTTCCGCGCGCTGTAGAAGTCGGCGTCGTGCAAGAGGACGATGTCCCCGGGGCGGATCCCGTCGGTCGCCTTGCGGGTGATCGACTCCGCGGTCGCCCGCCGCGTCCAGTCCCGTCCCCACCGCGACCAGAGCACCGGCCGCCAGCCGCGCGACCGGATCGCCGCCAGCCCCGCGCCGCTGAAGATCCCGTATGGCGGCCGATAATCGGCGATCGCCTGGCCGCTCGCCTCCTCGATCGCCGCCCTCCCCCGCTCGGCGTCGTCGAGCAGCATCGTCGGGGTCAGCCGCAGCTGGTTGCGGTGGCGGTGGCAGTGCAGCTCGACCCGGTGGCCGGCGGCGACGATCTCCGCCACCAGCGCCGGCCGCCGCTCGACCTGCTCGCCGGCGAGGAAGAAGGTCGCCTGCGCGTCCGCCGCGCGGAGGATCTCCAGCACCGCCGGGGTCCCCTGCGGGTGCGGCCCGTCGTCGAAGGTGTGGGCGACGCCGTCGAGCTCCTCGTCGCGCAGCACCACCGGCAGGCGCCGGCCGACCGCGGGCACGATCGGCGCCAGCGCCGGGCCCGCGTGCGGCACTGCGACGGCGAGGGCGAGCGCCCCCGCGCCCGCCGCCCGCCGAACCGGGTGCGCC
>DATEDJ010000044.1:0-27094 GCA_035281725.1 Solirubrobacterales bacterium | reverse complement strand
GGGTCCAGAGCACGTCGATCTCGATCGTGTCGACCTCGGCCTCTACCGCGGCGCGGAAGCTCTCGACGGTGTTGCCCGGCGCGATCAGGTCGGCGCCCTTGTGGCCGACCAGCCGCAGGCCGCCCGGCATCAGAAGAGCTGGTTCTCGCCGGCGAAGATCTCGGAGACCGAGTCGTCGGTGAAGATGCGGCGGATCGAGTCGGCGAAGGTGCCGGCCGTGGAGAGCACTTTGATGTTGTCCGGGGCGCCGGGGCGCAGCGGCAGCGTGTCGCTGACGACGATCTTCTCGATCCCGGATTTCTCGTAGGCGAGGCGCTCGTAGGCGGGGCCGGAGAAGACACCGTGGGTGGCGCAGGAGATCACCCGCGCGGCGCCCTCGTCGAGCACGGTCTGGGCGGCGGCGCAGAGGGTGCCGGCGGTGGCGATCATGTCGTCGACCAGGACCGCGGTCTTGCCCTTCACGTCGCCGACCACGTAGCCGATCTCGGCGACCGCCTGGGCGGGCCGCTCCTTCTCCATCACCGCCCACTGGGTGCCGACCCGGCGAGCGAAGTTGCGCGCCGTCTTCACCCGGCCGGCGTCCGGGGAGACGATCACCAGGTCATCGGTCATTTCCTGGTCGATGAACCACTGGGTCAACATCGGCATCGCCGTCATGTGGTCGACCGGGACGTGGAAGAAGCCCTGCACCTGGCCCGCGTGGAGGTCCATCGTGAGGACCCGGTCGACGCCGACCGCCTCCAACGTCTTGGCGACGATCCGGGCGGTGATCGGCTCGCGCGGGGCCGACTTCTTGTCCTGGCGGGCGTACCCGTACCAGGGCATCACGGCGATGATCCGGTGGGCGGAGGCGCCCTGGGCGGCGTCGATCATCGTCAACAGCTCGACCAGCGAGTCGTTCGGGGTCATCCCGGTGCGCTCGTTGCCGCAGGTCGACTGCACGATGAAGACGTCGGCGCCGCGGATCGACTCCTCGTAGCGGCAATAGACCTCGCCGTCGGCGAAGGTCTTCAGCGTCACCTGGCCGAGGTCGATTTCCAGTTTGGAGGCGATCTTGGAGGCCAGCTCGCCGGAGCTGCGCCCGCCGAAGACCATCATCCGCTTCTCGTAGGCGTGGGTGATCGCCGTCGAGGCCATCGGCCCCTCCTCGAGCGTGCTCAAGAATCCTGCTCCTCTCGCATCTTCGCCGCCTTTTCTGCCGCGTAGCCGTCGATATTGCGTTGCGCGTTCTCCGAGACGGCAAGAGCCCCTTCCGGGACATCGTCCTTGATCACCGCGCCGGCGCCAGTGTAAGCGGAGTCGCCGACCTCCACCGGGGCGATCAGCATCGTGTCGACGCCGATCCGCACATCGCGCCCGACGGTCGTCCGGTTCTTCTGGAAACCGTCGTAATTAGCGGTGATCGTGCCGGCCCCGAGGTTGGCGCCCGCGCCGATGTCGGCGTCGCCGACATAGGACAGATGGGGGACCTTGGCCCCCTTGCCGATATGGGAGTTCTTGATCTCGACCGAGGCGCCCGCCTTCGAGCCCGCGTCCATCACGGTGCCGGGGCGCAGGTAGGCGAAGGGGCCGACGGCGGCGCCGTCGCCGATCTTCGAGCCTTCGACGTGGGAGCGGACGACGGCGGCCTCGACGCCGACCTCGCAGTCGATGACGGTCGTGTGCGGGCCGACGACCGTGTTCGCGCCGACCTTGGTCGCGCCGAGCAGGCTGGTGCCGGGCTCGATCCGGGCGTCCTTGCCGATCTCGACCCCGGCGTCGACCCAGGTCGAGGCGGGATCGACGACGGTCACCCCGGCCAGCATGTGGGCCTCGAGCAGGCGGCGACGGGCCTCGGCCTCGACCGCGGCGAGGTCGACCCGGTTGTTGACCCCCATCGTCACCGCGAGGTCGTCGGCGAGGTGGCCGGCAACCGTGAGACCCTCGGCGCGCAGCGCCGGGAAGACGTCGGGGAGGTAGTACTCGCCCTGGGCGTTGTCGTTGGAGAGCCCGGCGAGGGCGACGGCGAGCGGCGCCGCGTCGAAGGCGTAGGTGCCGGCGTTGATCTCGCGGATCGCCAGCTGGGAGGCGTCGGCGTCGCCGGCGGCTTTCGCCTCCACCACCTTCTCGACCGAGCCGTCCTCGAGGCGGACGACGCGGCCGTAGCTGCCGGGATCGTCGAGCTCGATCGTCAGCATCGTCGCCGCCGCGTCCGATGATTCGTGGGCGGCGAGGAGCGCCGCGATCGTGTCGGTGGAGATCAGCGGCACGTCGCCGGAGAGGACGAGGACGGTCTCGGCCTCCTCGATCAGCGGCAGCGCAGCGCGGATCGCCCCGCCCGTGCCGTCGGGCCGGGGCTGCTCGACCGTCTCGACCCCCTCGGGGAGCCCGGCCGAGATGTCGCGGCCCGGGGAGACGATCGCCGCCACCCGGCCCGCCCCGGCCTCACGGGCGGCAAGGATCGGCCAGGCGACCATCGGCCGCCCGCAGACGGGGTGCAGCATCTTCGGCGTCGAGGAACGCATCCGCGTTCCCTCGCCGGCCGCCATGACCAAGACCAGGGGTGGAGCCACTGCCTCCCAGAATATGCGGGCCGGATCGCCGGCGTCGCGATCAGGAGGGGCGGGAAAGTTCTTTGCCGACCGAGGCGATCGAGATCAGCGTCCAGCCGGCGAAGATCAAGTCGATGCCGACCAGCAGGCCAATCGCCCAATCGGCGCTGGAGGGGAACTTGACTAGGACGAGGATGCCGATGATCAGGCCGCAGATGCCGCTGAGGCCGACCCAGCCCGCGTTCGGGGTACCGCGGCCGATGAAGGCGACGATCACCCGGGTCAGTCCCATGATCAGGAAGTAGATCCCCAGGACGAGCGTCAGCGTGAGGCTGCCGTTGTGGGGTTCGATGATCAGCCAGAGGCCGACGAGGAAGGTGAGGAGGGCCCAGGCCAGCCGGGCGAGGAAGCTGCCGACGCCGTGGGCGGCGAAGGCCGCGGCGGCGAGCACGGCGCTGACGATGACCAGGATGATGCCGATGAAGATCGAGGCACCGAGGGCGAAGATCTCCGGCAGGATGATCGCGACCACCCCGATGCAGATCGCCACGATGCCGAGCGTGCGGAGCGTCCGCCAGGCCTGGGCCAGGCCTTCGCGCACCTCGGGGTCGAGTGATGCTCCTCCGTACTCCATGGACGAGGACTCTATTCCGGGGGAAGGACTCGAACCCTCTCTTCCAGGACCAAAACCTGGCGTGCTGGCCAAATACACCACCCCGGATAGGGGGTCGCAGCCTAGCGCCAGCCGGTGCGTTCGCAGTAATCACCGCATAGCGGGGATAAGTGCGAACGCCGCCGGGCGCGCGGGCCAGCGTTCGCAGTTTTCCCCGGATACCGGGGATAAGTGCGAACGCCGCCGGGGCGGGGTCAGTCTTCGCCGGGGCGGGCGACCTTGCCGCCGCCGGCGCCGGGCTCCAGGGCCGGGCCGCGCGGGGAGGCGATCCCGAGGACGCGCATCGCTTTGAGGCCGAGGCCGAGCTTCTCGCGGCCCTCGGTCGAGGAGACGTCGTGCCCGCACAGCTCACGCACCCGCTCCAGCCGGTAGCGGACCGTGTGGCGGTGGGTGAAGAGCTGTTTGGCGGTGGCGGCGACGTTGCCGTCGTTGTCGAGGTAGGCCTCGACCGTGGCGACCAGCTCGGTCTCGTACTGCTCGTCGTACTGGGCGAGCGGCTGGATCGTCTCAGCGTAGAAGCGTTCGAGCTCGGCCGGGTCGTCGCTCATCGCCGGCAGCAGCAGGCGGTAGGCGCCGGTGTCCTCGAAGGCAAGCAGCGGCCGGCCCTCGGCCTCGCCGACGTTGACCGCGAGGCGCGCCTCCGAGCCCGCCCGGTAGAGGTCGACCGGGTCGGCGCTGCGACGGCTGCGGCCGATCGTGACGTGGAAGCCGGTGAGGCTGTCGAAGAGCTCGCGGGCGAGGCCGGCGGCGGCGCGGGCGAGGCGCTCGTCGTCCTCGGCGGGGACGATCACCGCGACTTCGGCGGCAGGCTCGGCGTCCTCGGTTGTCGCCAGGGCGCCGGGGGCGAGCGAGCGCAGGGCGCGCAGCGCGAGGGTGAGGACGCGGCCGCGCCACTCCCCCGTCTGCGCCGAGCGGGGGGCGGCGCGGAGGACGAGGACGCCGGCGCCGCGGTCGAGGTCGGCGCCCAGCTCGGCGCCGCGGGCGACGATGTCGCCGCGGTCGGTCACCTTGCGCGAGAGGACGTCGGCGACGAAGGCGCTCGCCACCTCCTCGCTCGCCCACTCGGGGGCGCGCGAGCGCTCCAGCTCGAGGGCGAGGAGCGTGGTGACCATGCGGGCGATCGAGGGCGCGGGCGGCGCTTTGGCGCGGTAGCGGAGCTCACCGACCGCGGTGTCGGCGACCCGCAGCTCGACGATCGTCACCCCATCGCCGCCGGAGAGCAGGCGTTCCTCCTGATCGGGGGAGGCGCCAGCGACCGCGAGGACGGCGCTCGAGCGGTCGATCATGGCGACGCTGGCGTCGAGCAGCCGGGCCGCGGCACGGGCCACCGCGGGCAGCCCGGCACCGGATTCGACCGCTTCGGAGAGCGCGTCGAGCAGCGTCGGATCTTCAGGAGCCACGCGGGTTTCTGCCTCTTTTGAGGATGCAGTCACCGGGGGATTATCCCGAGGTGCGTCCTCAGGTGATGAATTCGTGGATTTCGGGCCAGTATTTGACGATCACGAGGCCGATCACGACGCCGCCGACGATCAGCGCCGCCAGCACGAACAGCGAGAGCACCCCGGCGGCGGTCTTTTCCCACAACCGCCCGGCACCGCTGAGCGCGGGGCTGAGGATGAGGCCGACGAAGGTGATCAGGCAGATCACCGCGGCGATCCCGAAGAGCACGTACTGATGCCCGATCTTGGCAAGGGCGAAGGGGATCACTGCTGGGGATTGTGGCGCAATTGGCTGACGACGAGGCCGATCGCGGCGCAGATCGAGAAACAGGCGGCGCCGAGCGCCCAGCCGGCGCTGACGTCTGAGAGGTAGTGGACGTTGAGGTAGACACGGGAGAGGCCGACCAGCGCGGTGAGGACGATCCCGGCGACGACGACCAGCGTCGCCCGCGCCATCCCCGGCCGCAGGCGCACGACGATCGTCGTCGCCAGCCAGACGTAGATCACCGAGTGGGCGGCGTGGCCGCTGGGGAACGAGGAGCCGTGGGTGCCGACCAGCGGTTCGGGCGGGCGCGGCCGACCGACCGCCGCCTTGATCTCGCTGAAGCCGACCTGGATCAGGACCATCCCGGCGATCAGGACGCAGACCTCGGTCCAGCGCCGCCGCCAGGCGAGCGCCGCGGCGCAGATCGCGGTCAGCGGCCAGACGAAGAGGCCCGAGCCGAGGAAGGTGATGACCTTGGAGAGGTCGGTCAGGAAGCCGCCGCGGAGGGCTTCGGCGATTTCGATCGCGGTTTCGTCGCCGGGCGTCGGGCCGGGTTCGCGGCCGACCACGACGATGTAGGCGACCAGGACGAAGACGGCGACGGCGAGGACCGCCAGCAGCGAGGTGACTTCGAGGCCGAATTTGCCGCCCGGGGTGAGCCGGTCGCCGATCAGCCGCAGGCCGGTCTCGTGGCGCCGGGCGAAGGCGGTGATCCAGCGGGTCGCCGCGTGGTCGTCCATCCAGCGGACCGCCTCGCGGCGGTTCTCCGGCACGCGCAGGAAGCGGGTCGCCCAGATCACCCCGACCACGACGACGATCAGCGCCCCGAGCAGGACCGCGCCTTTGCCGGCGTACTTGATCGCGGTGTCGATCGAGCGCGAGAAGATGTAGCCGATGACGACGGTGGCGCTGATCCAGATCCCGCAGCCGAGCACGCTGTAGGGGAAGAACATGCGGAAGCGCATGCCGGAGCTGCCGGCGATGAAGGGGGCGAAGGCGCGGACGAAGCCGACGAAGCGGCCGAGGAAGATCGTTTTGCCGCCGTGGCGGGAGAAGAAGCCCTCGACCTGCTCGAGGCGCTCGTGGGAGAAGCCGAACCGGGGTCCGTGCCTGAGCAGGAAGTCGCGGCCGAGCCGGCGGCCGAGGAAGAAGCTGGTGACGTCGCCGGCGCAGGCGCAGAACCAGGCGAGGGCGATCGTCACGTAGAGGTCGATCGAGCCCTGGCCGGCGACGGCGCCACCGAGCAGCATCACGGTCTCGCCGGGGGCGACGAGGCCGATGAAGGCGCCGGTCTCGGCGAAGGCGAAGAAGCCGACCAGCGCGTAGGTCCAGGCGCCGAGCGCGTTGGCGACGTCCTCGAGGATCTTCTCCAGGTCGAGGACCTGGGTGAAGAGGTAGTAGGCGACGCCGATCGCGGCGACGATGGCGATGCGGGAGGCCCACTTGCGCTGGGTCTGGGTGCCCGGGAGGTTCATCGGGGGGCTCCAAGGGGCGGGAGCGCCGTGACGCCCTCGGGACGCGCCTTCGGCGCTGAGTGTCCCGAGGACATCACGGCGCTCCCGCCTGTGGGGCGCTTCCGGCCAGACTGACGATCGCGTCGTCACGGTCAAGGGACGCGGCGGCGCGCTCGGCTTCGGCTAGAGAGCTGAACAAGCCGACGGCGGTCGGGCCGGAGCCGCTGAGGAATACGGCGGGGGCGCCGGCGCGGCGGAGCGCGTCGAGGGCGTCGCCGATGTCGGGGCGGAGGCTGCGGGCGGCGGGCTCGAGGTCGTTGACGAGGCGCTCGGCGTAGGTGAGGGGCGAGGCGCCCGCCCCGGCGGCGGCGCGCAGCTCGGCGGCGATGCGGTCGAGCGCCGCCTCGTCGCGGCCGAGCCCGAGCCGATCCGCCTCGTCGAAGACCTCCTTGGTCGAGAGCCCGCCGCCACCCGGGAGCAGCAGCGCGGCGTGCTCGGCGGGAGCCGGGAGCGGCTCGACCCTCTCCCCCGCCCCCCGCACCAGCGCCAGCGCCGGCCGCAGCTGCGAAGGCACGTCCGCCCCCAGTTCCGCCGCGATCGCCGCCAGATCACCGAGCCCCCCCGCACTGGCGTTCGCACTTTTCCCCGGTATCCGGGGAAAAGTGCGAACGCCACCGGGGGCGCGAGGGATCGCGGACGCGTCCGGGGCACCGGCGCTTGTGGCCGCGTAGCGGAGGACCGCGGCGGCGTCGGCGGAGCCGCCGCCGAGGCCGGCGGCGACCGGGGTGCGCTTCTCGATCTCGATCCGCAGCGGCGGGCCGTCCCAGCCCCGCTCGCGCAGCTTCGCCAGCGCCCGCGCCGCCAGATTCTCGCCCTCGACCCCGGCGCAGATCACCTCGTCGCGCTCGGCCTCCTCGATCCGGATCAGGTCGGCGAGCGCCAGCGGCTCGAACAGCGAGCACAGTTCGTGCAGGCCGTCGGGCCGGGCGCGGCCGAGGTAGAGGCCGAGGTTCAGCTTGGCGGGGGCGTGGACGAGCATCGCTACCGATGCAGAATCGCCGACAGAGCGGCGAATTGCGCGGGCGCCAGGCTCTCGGCGCGCGCGTCCTCGGGCAAGCCCAGCTCCGCCAGCCCGGCGCGGGCGGCGGCGCGCGGAGCCGGGACGCCACGCAGGCCGGCGATCTCGAGCGAGCGGGCGAGCGTTTTGCGGCGGTGGGCGAAGGCGGATCGGATCAGGTCCCGGGTCGCCCGGTCGGCGCCGGGGCCGGTGCGCCGCAGGCGGAGGATCGCCGAGTCGACCCGCGGGCGGGGCTTGAAGACGGCGGGGTCGACCTTGCGCACCAGTTCGACCGCGCAGGCGAGCTGGGCGACCGCGCTCGGCGCCCCGAAGGTCTTGTTGCCGGGGGCCGCACGCAACCGTTCGGCGATCTCCAGCTGCACCATCACGGTCCAGGTCTGGAGGCTCGGCAGCTCGGCGATCGTCTTCAGGATCACCGGCGTCGCCACCGAGTAGGGCAGGTTGGCGACCATCGCGTTCGGCGCCGGGTCGAAGGTCGCGAAGTCGAGCTTCACCGCGTCGCCCCAGTGCAGGGTGACGTTGGGGAGCGCGGCGATCGGGGCGAGCGCCTCCTCCAGTCCGCGATCGATCTCGACCGTGTGCAGGTGGGCCACCCGCGGCGCCAGTCGCTCGCTCAGGACCCCCTCCCCCGCCCCGACCTCGAGCACCACGTCGTCGGCCCCGACCCCCGAGTCGCGGACGATCGCGTCGAGCAGGTTCGGGTCGGCGAGGAAGTTCTGGCCGAGCCTGACCACGGCCGGCTACCAGCCGAAGAGCGCCCGGGCGTTGGCCTCGACCGTGCGCTCCAGCTCGGCCAGGGAGACCCCGCGCTCGGCCGCGACCGCCGCGGCGGTGAGGACCACGTTGGCGGGCTCGTTGCGTTCTTTGCGGCGCGCCTGCGGGGTCAGGTAGGGGGCGTCGGTCTCGACCAGGATGCGGTCCTCGGGGACCTTGGCGGCGGCGAAGCGAAGGTCGGCCGAGCGCGGGTAGGTGACGTTGCCGGCGAACGAGACGTACCAGCCCCGTTCGGCCGCTTCGCCAACCTTCTGCGGCGCCGAGAAGCAGTGCAGGATCACGGTGTGGCCGGCGGCGCGCCGGTCGAGCGTGTCGAAGATCTCGTCGATCGCGGCGCTCTCGTCGTCTTTGTCGCGGGCGTGGATGATGATCGGCAGGCCGAGGTCGATCGCCACCTCGATCTGGGCGGCGAAGGCGCGCCGCTGGTCGTCGGGCGAGGCGGTGTCGCGGTAGAAGTCGAGCCCGGTCTCGCCGATCGCCCGCACCATCTCGTGGGCGCCGAGCTCGGCCAGCGCCGCCTGAGCCGCGTCGTCGAACCCGCCCGCGTCGTTGGGGTGACGGCCGACGCTGGCGAACAACGCCTCGTTCGCTTCCGCCTGGGCGATGACCTGGGCGTTGGTGGTCTCGCCGAGCCCGACGTTCAGCATCCGGTTCACCCCCGCGGTCGCCGCCGCCTCGAGCAGCTCGGCGATCGGCTTCTCGCAGAGGAAGAGGTGGGTGTGGGAGTCGATCACCCGCCCCAGCCTATTGGCGCCTCTCTTCCGCTGTTCCTTATGGCGGCCTGGCGGCCATAAAGAACAGCGGAAGGGTCAGCAGCCGAAGGGTTCGAGCGCTTTGGGAACGGCCGGGGCCAGGAGTTCCAAACCGAGCGGGATCAGCCCGCCGAGTTTGAGGCCACCGAGCGCGCTTCCGAGTGCGTTGGCCTGCGTGGTCAGGACGCTCGCCTGCGTGCACAGCGCTTTCACGTTGGCGACCGAGGCCACAGCTTCCTGCAGCTGCGTTCCCGAGATCCCCTGCAGTTTCGACAGCGCCCCGAGCAGTTCGGTGTTGGTGATCCCTTTCAGCACCGATTCCAGCGAGGTCACTTTGTTGGTCAGCTGCTGGACCTGTTTTTCGAGGCCCTGCGTGCCGGTCGAGCCTTTTTCGCCGCCCGCCCCGCCTTCGCCGCCCGCGCCGTTTTCGCCGTTGCTGCCGTTTTCCCCGGACGGGCCGGCGACGCTCCAGGAGACCTTCTTCTCGCCCTTGCGGCAATGCGCGCTCTTGGCGACCAGGCGTACCGCGCCCTTGTGTTTCCCCTTCGCCTTGTAACAGGCGTAGACGCGGCCGTCCTTGCCGACCAGCGTGGCGCCGCCCGCCTCGCCGACGATCACCGCCGCGCAGAGCGCCGCCGCGGCGAGCAGCGCGAGGACGAGCGTGCCGATCCGGCTCCCGGATTTCCCCACTCCCATGCGTGGGACCCTCCCACCACCGCCGAGCTGAAGCAACATCAGTTTTTGGGACGAAGGTCCCTTTGTCGTTTCCGCTAGGCGGGCGTCTCGATCTTCGGGAAGAGCGGCTGGATGCGCTCGACCGACTGGCCGCCGCCGCGCGAGCCCAGCTCGGCGAGGCCGCGCCCCTCCTCGCCCAGCGTCGCCAGCAGCATCTCCGCGGTCGCGGGCAGGTAGGGCACCAGCATCAAGGTGACGACGCGCAGGCCCTCGACCAGGTTGTAGAGCACTTCGTCGAGGCGCTCCGGGTCGGCCTCGTCCTTGGCCAGCACCCAGGGCGCCGTCTCCTCGACGTAGCGGTTGAGGCGCCGGACCAGCGTCCACGCCACCTCCAGCGCCTGGCTCAGCTCGGCCTTGTCGATCAGCCCGGCGAGGCGACCGGGGGCGCCTTCGAAGTCCTCCATCAGCACCGCGTCGACCTGCGCCTCGGGCACCGTCCCGTCGCGGTAGCGCGCGACCATCGCCAGCGTGCGGCTGGCGAGGTTGCCGTAGTCGTTGGCGAGCTCGGTCTCGTAGCGGCTCTCGAAGCCGGCGGTGGAGATCGAGCCGTCCTGGCCGAAGCTGACCTCGCGGAAGAGGTAGAAGCGCAGCGCGTCGGCACCGAAGCGCTCGATCACCTCGAACGGGTCGAGCACGTTGCCGAGGCTCTTCGACATCTTTTTCTCCCCCATCAGGAGGAAGCCATGGATGACCATGCGGCGCGGCGGCTCGAGCCCGGCTGCCATGCAGAGCGCCGGCCAGATCACCGCGTGGAACTTGAGGATGTCCTTCGCCATCACGTGCAGGTCGGCGGGCCAGAAGCGCTCGCTGAGGTCCTCGCCGGGGCGGGCGAAGCGGAGCGCGGTGACGTAGTTGAGGAGGGCGTCGAACCAGACGTACATCCGCTGCTCGGGGTCCCAGGGGAGCGGCAGGCCCCATTTCAGGGTCGGTCGCGAGAGCGACACGTCCTCCAGCCCCCCTTTGATGAAGGCGACCGCCTCGTTGCGGCGAAAGTCGGGGACGACGAAGTCCGGCTGCCCCTCGTAAAGCGCTTCCAGCTTGCCCTGGAATTTGGAGAGCTCGAAGAACCAGTTCTCCTCCTCGACCCAGTCGAGCGGGATCTCGTGGATCGGGCAGGTGTTCCCCGCCGCCACCTCGCGCTCGGTTTTGAAGTCGGCGCAGCGGGGGCAGTACCAGCCTTCGTAGGAGCCCTTGCGCACCCAGCCGTTGTCGTAGACCCGCTGCATGATCTCGGCGACCACCGCTTCGTGGCGCGGGTCGGAGGTGCGGATGAAGAAGTCGTTGGTGGCCCCGATGATCGGTCCGAGCTCCTCGAACTTGGCCGCGTTCCGATCGACCAGCTCTTCCGGCGAGATCCCCTCTGCCGCCGCCGCGTTCTCGATCGGCTCCCCATGCTCGTCGGTCCCGGTGAGGAAGAACACGTCCTCCCCCCGCTGCCGATGGTGGCGGGCGATGATGTCCGCGGCCAGGGTCGAGTAGGCGTGCCCGAGGTGCGGCTCCGCGTTGACGTAGTAGATCGGGGTGGTGACGTACCAATTGTTTGCGCCCTTCGTCATCGACGCCGAGCCTACTTACAACGCCAAACCAACAGACCCGAAGGGAGCAGCACCAAATGAGGACCAGGACGACGATTGAGTTTCAGCGGACCATCGCGACGGAGCTGGCAACCGGCGACATTGTCCCCGAGACCGTCAATGCCGAGGTCGCGGCGGACGGCGAGACCTTCCGGGTCGAACTCCCCGAGGGCGGCCGGTGGGAATGCGACCAGGCGGAGTTGCGCGCCCTCCTGGACTGATCCCCTTCGGCGACATAGCGACGAGCGCGAGCGGCTAACTGTTCGCCGCAGAACGACGAAAGGCCCCGCACATGGCGGGGCCTTTCGCATGGCGAAGGTGCGGCTAGAGCGGCCTGAATTCGACACCGTTGCCGACATCGGCCCATTCGGCTTCGCCGCGATCGACGGCGCGCTGGTTGATCTTCCTTTCGATCGGTGCGGGCACCTCGATAAGACCGGGCTGTTCCAGCACGCCTTCGGCATTTCTTGCCAGTTCCCGGAGTGAATCGGGCAGGCGGGGCAGGGTTGCGTTGGGCTCGATCCGCTCCGCCAGCCGCAACACGTCGAAGTAGTCCCGGTGGGCAGCGTCCCATCTCTCGACCTGGGAGACCAGGGCCTCGACCGTCCCAAGCATCTGCTCTCGGGCAACCTCGGCTGCCTCGGCAAGCTGCGGCTCGCTAAGCAACTCCTCCAGGCTGTCGTCAACGTGCTCCAGGAACGCGGCCCGAGCGTCTTCGGAGGCCCGCGCCGGTCCCTCCAGGCGGGCGACCCAGGGTCCCTCCAGCGCCTCTTTGGCTTTGTTGTAGGCCGCCTCTGCCTGCCCCTGCGCTTTGGGGCTTCGGGCTTGACCGAGCGCGGCCTCGGCCTCACGTCTGGCGGCGCTGGCCTTCGCGTAGTCGGCCTCCACCTTTTCAACCCAACCGAACTTCTCGACCCAGGCGGCGTGAAGCTGTTTGGCCTCTTTTCCGGCGTCGGTCGACGGTTCGGTCAGAGGCCAGAGGACTGGGCCAGCGGGGCGGTTGATGCTCATATGTTCTCCTCGGGTCGGTGGGGGTTGGTCGCCCCGCGCCGTGCCGGTCCGGTAGCCCCCAACCCAAAGGCCACGGACCCGGCACGCGCGTGTGGCCGCCACGCGGGGAACACGGCGCAGCGGCGGTCCTGCCCTGACCTCTCCAGGACGGGCAAGGTGTCGGCGGCGAAACCGCCGGGAAGTTGACCCGCTCGCCAGCAATAGAAAGACCGGCGAGCGGGTGGGCGCGCGCGACTAAGAGGCGTCGGCGCTGCCGTGACCCCCGGAGTAAGGAGCGGGTCGGGGGTCAAATTCGGTGAGGACTAGATGCGGCCGAGATTGTGCATTTCGGCGTAGTCCAGTGGTTCGCGCGGTCCTCGTTTGCGGGAGGTCCGCAGCACCCAGCGAAGGTCTTTCGCCAACCATTCATCGGTCCACACCTCGACTGCGCCTGCGCCTTCGGCCTCGACCTCGGGCGGCACTCGTCGGACCATTTCGGCGCGGGTTCGATGTTGGCGCTCACACTCCCTCTCTAGGTACTCCTCCTCGGTGGTCCGGCCACGCTCGATCGCCTTGACCACCGACGGCGGCAGGCCCGCCGTCCGTGATGCTGACGGGCGGCGCGGGCGGGCGGCGGCGGGGTCCCTTACGCGCGGCCACTGCGCCCCCCTTTCCCGGTGAATTGACCGCGAAGGTTGCGCCCGGTCGAACCGTCGTCCTCGTCGGCGGGGAGACGAAGCTGGGCCATCAGACGCGCCCAGGTCGCCAGGGCGTCCTTGTGGATGGTGGCGGCCGGGTGGGCTTTCGGCTGGCCGAAGCGGTCGACCACGATTCGACCGTCACGCTTCAAACGACGGCGGGCGGTGGCGGCGTGGTCGTACGCCTCCAGGGCGAGGGTCAACGTCGCCAGCTCGACCGGCTCAAAGTCGTACTCCTCGACCAGTTCGCGCCAGAGGGCGCGGGCGTCTTTCGTCAGGTGACCAGGGGCCACCGGCAGCGTGTCGGTAGGCATAGCTCCTCCTCCCCGCGCGGGGCGGGGCAGCGGGTGGAATTAGTGCGGCGGTGAGGCCGACCAGGGCGGCCCGTGAAGCGGGATCAGGGGCGTTTTTTTGATCTGGGACGTCCCGTGGCCAGGAAAATCTGCCCCCAGCGCGGCGTCGCCTCCCAGCGGCATAGGTACCCCCCCAGGGGTAGGAGAGTCCCGCACGCGACCCTCGCAGCCGGACGTCCCAGTACCCTGACCGGCCCATGACTTGGCGCCCTTTGTCGATGCGAGGAGGCGGCCCTGACCCACGCTTTGATGAGCCGAGCGAGGGGCTGCCGCCGTGGCTCAAGGGACCCGTGCTCGAATGGGTGAACGACGCCTTTCTTGCAGGCGGATATGAACAGGACGAAGCGTTGCGCGCGCTTCAGCTCGACTTCCGACTTGAAAGACCACTCGGCGGTCAGGTTTCCGCGCGCAATGACCTCATCAAAAGAATGCGCGACGACGACGAGTTCGCCCTGGACGTTCTTGACTGGATGGTCCACAACCACAGGTATTTCTCGGCCGGGCACCAGTCTCAGGAGTGGGTGGATGAACTAGGACAGCTCCTCAATCAGGGCGGCTCCGCCTGGGAGGTTGTAACGGTCGAGTACATGTCCCACCAGTTGATCCGTCGGGTAGTCGGGCCTGTGGTTGAGGTTCTGGAGCAGACCGCTTCCGATGCTACGCGGGCACATGGCCACCTGTCTGCCGCCTGGTCGAAGCTGATGGGTCGAGGACCCGACCCATCCGGCGCCTACCGCGAGGCCGTCAAGGCAGTTGAGGCGGTCGCCAAACCGGTCGTTCTCCCCAAGGATGATCGGGCCACCATGGGCTTGATGATCGCCGCAATGCGAGACAAGCCCGCGAAGTGGTCAACGACCCTGGGAACTGTCGACGGGGTGCGCGCCCAGATGGAAGCTGTTTGGACCGGGCAATTCGACCGCCACGGCACCGATGACGAGGACGCCCCCCTAAACGTGTCGCAGGAGGAGGCGGACGCGGCGTTCTCCATCTGCCTGAACCTGGTGCGTCAGTTCGCAGGTGGTCACATCGTCCCCTCGGATGTCCAGCCTTAAGGTCCCGGCCATGAAGTCTCTCGCCCTTGGAGTCGTGGCGGTGTTGTGCCTGACGCTTCCGCAATCGGCCGCTGCCATCCTCGTCGCCGAAGGAAGCGACTCCACCAGCATCCCGACCGCGCAGGCCGGGGGTTGGCTCTATTCCCCGAGCCATGTGCGAGTCGAAGTCACCGCCGATGCGCGAGCTGCGGTCCAAGTCAGCGTCGATCTGCAATGCGAGAGGGGCCGGTCGAATCGCCGGGTGCAGCACAAGCTGAAGTCTCAGAGCGGGTCGCTGTCCCGCCGGGTCCCGCTGCCGTTCGGGCACCCCGACGATTGCTACATCGGCGTGACCGCCTCCTACGCCGACTTTGAACAACCCGGCAAGATAACCGCCCGCATTCTCGGACACGGAAGTTTGAACCTGTACTGACTGCCGCGCCCGCTTGCGGACGCAGGCGTGCGGTCGCCTCCGGTTCGCTACGGGTTGATCAGTTTGGCGAAGTGGAGCGCGGCGGGCGTCGGTTTCACCATGCCGCCCTCCTCGACCAGGAGGCCGACGCAGATCAACTCGGCGACGACATCGGCGGGGAGGTTCGCGACCGGGACCCCGATGGCGGGCGCCTGGAGCACGGATTCCATTACCCCGTCCTGCTGTGCCTCCTCGGCGGTCAGCTTGTCGCCTTGCCGACCCACGATCACCTCCCCTAACGAACGGAGCCGGGAGGCAAAGGTCGGTCAACCCAAGTGATCCGCTGTGAAAGCGGCCGTCGGGCCTCCTCGACACTTCCCCGCATTTCCAGGCGGTCCTGCTCGGTACCGACATCGCGCGCATCCATCACGGCGAGAAGTTCAAGCCAGAGTGGAACGTCTACCCGGACAGAGGAGAAGTAGGCCGCCTCCACCGCCTCGGCTAGGAATCGAAGCTCTTGGCCCGCGAAGGTATCCCACCGACTACCCGGCATTACTCATCGCGCTCCCGTCCGGCGACTTCGGCGAACATCAGGATTTCGCTACCAAGGTCGGTGATCGCGTGAACATCCTTGGCTCCGTTCCCAGAAGCCCTGCTTTCGATCCTCTCCAAGGCGCCGCATTTCCGTAGCTCGGTCGTGTGGTAACGGACGGCACTGACACGCTCCCCGACGACCAGAGCCATGGTGTACGGGCTACGTGGCTGATCGTCGTACTCGATCAGCAGGCGTACCCTTAGGTCGTGCGCGATCACCTTGCTGAAGGTGGCGAGGCGGGCGTAGTCGCCGATCTCATAGCGTGCCATCGCTTAAGTCCCCGTTCATGCAAGTCGTAAGTTGGCCGCCGGGAAAGCTGACGCCCGGCGAGGAACATCGCTTTCGGGACAAGTCCCCCGCCGGACGCTCGGTCGTACCACGCTCGGTCCGAACCGGACGAGCACCGTCCTTGCCGACCCGAGCGCGCGATGATTGAAAACCACGTTCGTTCCCGAGTCAATAACCAAAAGTTTGGAACTACCGGGCTGCTCCAAAGTTCTGTCATTGCGCAAGGGCTCCGGGCCTGGTTGAGTCGATCCCGCGAGCGGGGCGGGTCGTCGCATCCACCCTCGTCCCTTTAGGGGGTGTGCTCCTTGCGGTCTGCCCAACTCGCGTGTGACCGATGCGACGGGGACCTTGCACTTTTCGGCCCCGAGGAGGCACCCGATGGCCAGCCACATCACCTGGTCGTCGGGTGTCACCGCGCTGGCGATTGGAATCCAAAGAGACCATAGGTCGCACGGATAGGGTCGTCCACAGAATCCTTGAGGCGGCCGTGGGCCTCTCGCCGGATCTGGTCGATTTCGGCGAACGCCCCGGCCAGCGCGACCATCATTTCCTTCCAGCCACGCTCGTCCAGCTCGACGGGACCCCACGCCAACCAGCGGTCGGACCGCTCATCGAAGGTCCCAGCCCTCATCGCCCCCTCGACCTGCGCCATGTAGCGCTGCCACATGACACGGCTTATCTCGGCCCGCTCCTTCGGGTCCAGGGCGGCCCATTCGTCGTCTGAGAAGAACGCCTCGGAGTTGGCCCGGTAAAAGTGCTCGGTCGCCCCTCGTTTCGGCTCCTCCGCTATGAGGGTGAGTAGCCCAGCCTCCGTCAGTTTGCGGCAGTGGTAAGCGATGTGCGAGAGCTGCTGCTTAGGCGTCTTGCCCTTAACGCTGGCGAGGTCCGAGCACAGGCCGCGATTGACGATTTCGATTGGGCTCAGCGGCCCCCAGTCGGTACACGCTTCGATGATGCGGACCCGGACGGGATGGCGCAAGACATCGAACGAGTGCGATTCGTGCCGCCCCTGCCCGTCCTCCATCATGCACCGTTCCTCTCGATTGATCGAATTCGATCTACCGAGGGAGCGTATTAAACCAACGCGCGGAGCGAGCGACAAAATGACACAACGACCTGTACCAAAGTGTTGCCGAATTCGTGTCAGCCGACTATCACCCGCCCTGTCAATTCACTGGGATCGTCCGGGAGGGGGTGAATCGGATGCAGATGTTCGGCATCGCCAAGGCCGCGCCGGTCGCGGTCAGCAAGGGGACCTGATCCCGTAGTGACCTAGCCGCCCCAGCTTGCCAACGGACTCCGGGGGCGGCAGTCCATGCGCCTGCGACAGGACGGCCCCTCAGCGCCAAGGGTTAGCCAGCGTCGTGGTCACCGGAGAAGGTCCGGTTGGGGGGCCTGCCCTGTGAGTGATCTCGGTTACGCGACGTCAGGCGTATCGACGTTCCTGCAATCAGTTCGTCGTCGTCGTCCTACGATGCCCGGGTGTTCGACCGGTGGAGGCGAGGAAAGGGACGTCGTACGGGGCGAATCGATCGCGAACTCCTCATTCCTTTCCCCGAGTGGGAGCAGAGCTTCGACGACTTCGACGCAGGCCTCGACGCCTGGGCCGCCCGCTTCCGGTCCGCGGTCGCGATCGCCAGCGCCGAGCAGGACGAGTTCTCCGCGACCGGAATCTGGACTGCTCGCCGTCTGGTCGCCTCTCAGTCCGCCAACGTCGCGGCTCGCCTGTACAACCTCGGCGACGGCATCGCGCTCGCGCTCAACAATCAGAATCGCCACCTCCTCGCGCCGATCCTTCGGACCATGTATGAGGCGGCAGGGATGACGGCCTATACGCATCGGCATTTCTTGCCGCTGTTGCGGAAGGGCGAGCGGAAGGGAAGAGCAGCAAAGGTGATGCTCTTTCGGCTCGGACTCTCGGCGGACGTGGGAGTGGGCGGCGAGATCAAGCCGTACCCCGTGTCCTCCGTGATCAGGGCGCTTGCCGGAGAGATGGCGGAACAGCTGAGGCGCGAAGACCCCGAGGGCGAGACCGCCGAGGACTTGGCGACGGGAATCAAATTCTTCTATTCGGCCGTCTCGGACTACACGCATCCAAACGGGCGGGCGATGGAAGGCTCCTTCCATCGGTTCGGAGACACCGGCAGCGGCATCTGGAAGCTCGGTAACACGTTGACCGACGACGACATGGGGATGTGGTTCAACGGTGCGGAGACTTTGCTGGCGATCGTCGGACCAATCTGGGATTCGGTGATGGATGCCGCCGACAACCATCCGCTGATCCTTCCGAAAGATGACGAGTTCGGATTCGATCAGTTCCCGGCGGAGGCATTGAACCCCCCGACGAATCCACCCGCTTTTCTCGGCCGCGAGGATGAACCAGAACGTGGTTAGCGGTAATCGAGCATGAGTTGGCACGTCGCGGAGGGCGGCCCCGCTCGGCCACGGCTGGAACAGATGGGACGAAGTGCCACCTATGCATCGGTTCGCCCTACTGGTGGGGTGACCCGATAGCCGTTGTCACCGTCCCAGATCATGTGCCCACGGGCAAGGCGCTCCATCGCCTCGCGCACTTGATCGAGGGCGCCGTTCGGCCATCCCTCCTGAATCGCGCCGCGGATCTCTTCCGGCGTCCAGTCCCGACCCGGATCCTCGCCCATCGTCCTCAGCGCCGCCTGCTCCAGACTCGACGGTGGCGGACCCGCCGCCCCAAGGTGTATCTCGGGGATCGGGCGCATCAGGTCGTGCATCCAGGTGTGGAGGGTTTGCGTGCTCAGTCCGCTCAGGCGCGCCACGTCACGGATCGTTATTCCTGCCTCGCGCGCAGGCCCGAGGAGTCCGCGTATCCGCTCGCGGTTCCAGCTCTCCTGGTAGGCGAGCGTTTCCCGCTCGGAACCGAGGGTCAGGAGCTCGTCCTCGATCGCACGGCGTTGCGCCAACTCATCAATGTCGACTCTGCTCACACTTGCCATGATAGATGCTTGAGTGAATATATCAAGCACTTGACTCATCGGTAGAGCAGTTGACTACCGCCCTCGTCGCCGAAGCTGTGAGAGCGGTCACGGCTCGGGCGATACGGGTGGGGAAGTCCGAAAGTGACGCCCTCCCGTGAGCCGGATCACGCCCCACGCCGTCTGACGCCTAACAGTCGACTAGATGTCCTTGTCGACCCAGGCGAGCGCTGCCCACAGCATCGAGATCAGACCGCAGCTCCGTCCGTAGCTCCATCTTGAGCGAATCCCAGAGCATCTGAGAGGCCTTCAAACTGCCTATTTGCAGCGACAACGTGCCCGCATACAAAGTCCTCCGCGTTTCAAATCCGGGGCGCCTCGTCGACAGGCAGAGCTACGCGCAATGGGGTTCGTTGGCGACCGCGCCTGCCCCCTCTCCAGCCCGTGAAAGTAGAGGGCGCGCGCCGTCGGAGCGCGTCCTGACCGGGCGGTCGGGCCCGGCTAAACCTCGGCAAGTCGCAGCGGCGCGTGGCGCGCGATGGTGAGAAAGTCCGCGTCCTGGCAGAGCAGCTCCGCGTCGTTGCGGATCGCGACGGCGGCGATCAGGCAGTCGGTGAGCTTGCGCGGCGTCTCACCGGCCCGCCGACAGGCCCGGTAGAGCTCGGCGGCCGCCTCGTAGTCGGCCGGACCCTCGACCGGGAGAAATCGCAGCCCGTAGAGAAGACGTCTGAGCTGGTCGCGGTCGGCGCCGTCGCGGGCGCCGGCGAGGATCTCCATGACGACCACGTCGGTGCACGCCAAGTCGGCCTCATCCACAAGGCCCGAGCGTACCCGCAGGTGGGCGGGACTGCCGGTCGCACGCAGAAACTCCACCCAGGCGGAGCTGTCGAGCAGGATCACCGCGTGGGGATTTCGTCGGGCGAGCGGATCTCCTCAAGATCTCCGGCCCAGCCCGAACCCTCCATCGCCAGGGCCTCTTCACGGCCCATCGGCTCGCCGACCAACCTGCGCAGGGCCAGGTCGACGGCCTCGCGCTTGCTGGGCAGCCGGTACAGGCGCATGGCCCGGTCGACCAAGAGGTCATCGATCTCGATGTTCGTCCTCGTCATCCACACCACGATACACCAGTTGGTGTCTGGTGGCGTGGGACCGTGGCATCACGGCTGGGTTCGCCACCCTCCGTCTCATCCTTCCAGGGCCGAGTTCGAAGGTCAGAGATCGGCCGCGATCGCGGCCGCAACCCCGAGGAAAGGGAACGAGGCCAGCTGCCGTTGACGCGGCTTGCGCCGCTCTCCGACGGTCCCTTGGCCGGTGCCTGCCGGTCTCACCGGCACATTCCACGCCTCGGCAAATAACTTCAACGTCGCGGTGGTGACGTAGAAGCTGCCGTCGCTCATGGACAGGGGACGCTATCCGAGAAGCGGGACCGGCAATGAGGACCACGCCACCGGCCTAGCCCGAGCATGCGGCTCGCGCAATTTCTCGGTCGCGGATCAGGACTGGTCGCGGTCGGTCGATGGGATGTCCGCCCGCGACCCAAGGAGGAATTCGCCATGAAGCTGCGCCGCCCGCGGTTCACCTACGCCAACGTCGTCGCCACGATCGCCCTTTTCGCCGCCCTCGGCGGCGTCAGCTACGCCGCCACCACCCTGCCGAAAGGCAGCGTCGGGACCGACCAAATTCAGGCCGAAGCGGTCCGCACCGGCAAGGTCGCCGATGATGCGGTGACCGCGGTGAAGCTGGCGCAGGGAGTCCGGGAACGGCTCGCACCGGCGGGCGGAACGACGCCGGCGCCCACTTCGACGCCGGCAAACGTCAAGCACGCCGAAACCGCCGATCGGGCGGTCACGGCCGCGACCGCGACCACGGCGACGAAAGCCGACTCCGCGACCGACGCCGACTCGGCCGACACCGCCGGGAGCGCCGACACCGCCAAAGACGCCGAAGCCCTCGGCGGCCAGCCGGCCGGCCAGTACCTGACCGCGAACTCCGTCCTGCAGTCAGGACAGACCGAGGCGGGCGACTACATCGCCGCCGCCGGCGCCGGCGAAGCCGGCACGGTGCTGGTCCAGTTCTGGCCGCATCTGCCGGAATCGCTCCAAGCCGGTCACATCAAAGTAATTCCGGAAGGGGGACCGACCACCCCTGAATGCCCGGGTCCGGGTCAGGCGGCCCCGAGCTACATGTGCGTCTACCAATCGTTCAACGAAGGCATGACCTTCGAATCCTTCATCTCGACGATGCCGGGGTCGATTTACGCCGGACCGCTGAGCGGGGTCATGACCTGGCGGAGCAACCGATTCAACGGCCTGCTGCGCGGTACCTGGGCCTACACCGCACCTTGACCGACAACGCACCGCGTTCGGCGATGGCGCGGATCGAGGGCGCGGCGGCGCTCAGCAGTGGTCGAGTTCGAGTTTTTCGAACCGGGCGAGCGTTCCGGCCATCCGCTTGCCGGTCGTCACTTTGAGGGCGCGGTATTCGGCGGCGGTCAGGTCTCCCTGTTCAGCCATTTCGGCGAAGTAGGCGCCGATCTTCTGCGCCATCTGGGCCGCTGACTGCCGGGAGTCGACACAGGCGTCGGGGGCGTCGGTGGCTTCGAGTTCCGTCCCGAGCTGGTCGAACTTCTTGCCCAGACCGCGGTAGAAGATTTCTTCGCCTTGCTGATGCGTCGGCGCGGCTTCGGCTGCTTCGTTGACGCCGGGGGCGCCGGTCGTCCGGAAGTGGGTGATCAGCGCGTCGGCTTCCTTGCCCCAGGCGATTTCGGCTGCTTCTTCGGAGCTCGACCCGCCACCACCACAGGCGGCGAGGAACAGCGCGAGGAGAAGGACCGGGACGAAGACGAGCCGCCGCATGGGCGGCAGTATCCCATTACTCCGGCTTACCTGTGTATTGCCGTCAGCAGTGCGGGTGGATCGTGAGGTTCGTCAACTCGCGGCCGACGCGGGAGAATTTGTACCCCTGCTGGTAGGCCAGCGCGAAGAATTCTTCCGGGCTCAGTTCGGCCTGTGCCCCGAGGACGCCCATCACGTCGCTGACCTTGCGGGCGAGGATGCCCATCCGCGCGTGGACCTGTCGGCAGGTGGCGGGCGGGTCGGTGGCTTCGAGCTGCTTGCCGAGCTTGGCCAGTTCGTCGGAGTACCGCGCGTACACCGGTTCGAGCAGCTGCTGCGAGGACGAGGTGTGGATCGATTCGACCGAGTGCGCGGAGGCGTTTTCGAAGTCCCGCATCACGCCTTCGACTTCCTTCGCCCAGACCTTCTCGGGGCTATTGGCGGCTTCGCTCCCACCCGCTTCGGCTTTGCCGACGGCGGCGGCGGAGGTGCTCGAGCTTCCCGAGCCCGAGCTGCTCGACGACCCGCCGCCACAGGCGACGAGGAAGAGGGCAGCCGTGACCAGCAGCGCGATGAGCGGGAACCTGCGCACGGCGGCGGACCCTAGTCGACGCGGTTGCTCGCCCTCAGCGCCGCGCCTCGCGGCCGGTTAGGGCTTTGTAGAGGTCGTTCGCGCGCGTTCCGGTGAGGGCGGCGACGACCGAGGCGGCGGCGCGGGGGCGGGCGCCGGACTGGACCAGGTGGCGGAGGGCGTCGACGGCGAAGCCGACGTCTTGGCCGTGCTCGGCGCTCGCGGCCGGGCCGATCACGAGGACGATCTCCCCGCGCACGTCGCCGCGGAAGCGCCGCGCCAGCTCGCCCAGCGTCCCCCGGGCGACTTCCTCGTGGACCTTGGTCAGCTCGCGACAGATCGCCGCCTCGCGGTCGGGGGCGATCGCCGCCAGGGCCGAGAGGCTCTCCCCCACCCGCCGCGGCGACTCGAAGCAGACGACGGTCTCGGTCGAGCGCAGCACGCGCTCCATCTCCCCCGCCCGCCGCGGCAGGAAGCCCTCGAAGCGCCAACGGTCGGTCGGCAGCCCGGAGGCGACCAGCGCCACCGGCACCACCGAGGGACCGGGCAGCACCTTCACCTCGAGGTCCCGGTCGATGCAGCGGCGGATCAGCTTGAAGCCCGGGTCGGAGATCCCCGGCATCCCCGCGTCGGAGACCAGCGCCACCAGGTAGCCGCGCTCGATCTGCTGGGTCAGCTCGACCGCGCGCGCCCCTTCATTGCCCTCGTGGTTGGAGATCAGCCGCGGCGCCGGGCGGATCGCCAGGTGCTCGAGCAGCTTGCCGGTGCGGCGGGTGTCCTCGCAGGCGATGAAGTCGGCGGAGACGAGCGCCTCGCGAATTCGCGGGCTGACGTCATCGAGATTGCCGATCGGCGTCGGGCAGACGACGAGCGCGCCCGGCATCAGCCTTTTTTCTCGAGCTCGGTGCGGGCCAGCGCCGCCGCACCGATCATCCCGGCGTCGTTGCCGAGCGTCGCACCGACGATCGGGGTCTCGCTCATCGGCCGCAGGGCGCGCTCGCGGACTTCCTTGCGGGCCGGGTCGAGGAGCAGGTCGCCCGCCTTGATCACGCCGCCGCCGATCACGATCACTTCGGGCTCGAAGATGTTGGCGAAGCTGGCGCAGGCGACGCCGAGCCGGCTGCCGATCAGGTCGAAGACCCCGATCGCGGTCTCGTCGCCGGCGAGCGCCGCTTCGGTGACCGCCAGCCCGTCGACTTCCTTGCCGTCGGCGAGCAGCTTGCCGAGCGCCGATTCGGGGGCCGATTCGGCGGCCGCCCTGCCCTCGCGGCCAAGCGCCGTCCCCGAGGCGAGCGACTCGACGCAGCCATGGTTCGGGCAGTTGCCCTGACAGGGCGGGCCGTCGGCCTGGATGACGACGTGGCCGAGCTCGGCCCCCGCCCCGGTGGCGCCGCGGAAGATCTGGCCGCCGAGGATCAGCCCGCCGCCGATCCCGGTGCCGATCGTCAGCAGGACGGTGGTCGGCTTGTCACGGGCGGCGCCGTAGAGGTACTCGGCGTAGGCGGCGACGTTGCCGTCGTTGTCGAGGAAGACCGGTAGGCCGACCCGTTCGGAGACGACGTCGCGGATCGGCAGTTCGAGCAGCGGCAGGTTGACCGCGGAGACCGCTTCGCCGCGCTCCTGGTTGATCGTCGCCGGGATGCCGAGGCCGACGGCGACCGCGTCGGGGCGCGCCGCGCGAGCTTCGTTCACCTCGCGGACCAGCAGCTCGACCAGTTCGTCCTGGTCCTGACCGCGCGAGGTCTCACGGCTCTCCCAGAGGGTCTCGACTCCGGAGAGGACGCCGATCTGCATCTTCGTCCCGCCGAGGTCGACCCCGATCGTCTCGGCGTCGCTCATGGCGGCCTAGGCTAGTCGTCCGGTCGTCCGCGCGCCGCAACGGCGCGCCGCGACGCAACGCGCTTCCCGGCCGCTTTGCAGGCGGATCGAGTCATCCGGCGAAGTTCGTTGTTGCTTAGGAACCTCGATTACGGTTTCGAACCCCATTTCCTGACCAGATGCCTGACGACCTGCCGAACGACGGCGATAAACGGCCGCCTGAGCCGCCTGAGCAGCCCTCCGGGCAGCCGGAATACCGCGTTTACCGCTCCCGACGCGGGATCTTCTCGCGCCTGCGCGGCGGGGATATCCCGAAATCGGATGACCCGGCGGGCGCGGGCGGCGGTCGTGGAGGCGCGCCGGGTCCGGGAGGGCCGGGCGGCCCCGACGAACCGGGACGCACGAACTACGGCGGCGGCCACCGCGAAGGCCCGCACCTGCCCCCGCTCAAGCTGCCCTGGAAGCGACGCGAGGAACGCGGGGCCCGGTCCGGGCGCCGCAAGCCGCCGGCGCGGCGGATCGCCTTCTGGCTGGGTATCGCGATCGTCGGCTGGATCGTCGTCAGCCTGCTCGCCTTCGCGGTCTCCGCCCAGCTCCAGTCCTTCAAGCTCGCGGGCGAAGCCAAGGACGCCCTGCACGGCAACCCGTTCATCCTGCCGAGCGCCCAGAACATCCTCGTGATGGGCACCGACGCGCGCCCGGTCAACACCAAGGAACCGACCGCGCCGCACAAGCAGAAGTGCTTCGAACAGCAGGAAAAGGGAGAAGCGCCGCACGCCCCCTGCTCGGACGGCGAATACCGCGCCGACACGCTGATGGTGATCCGGGCGGGCGGCGGCACCTTTAACAAATTGTCGATCCCGCGTGACTCCTACGCCGAAATCCCCGGCGAGCAGCCGCAGAAAATCAACGCCGCCTTCGCCTTCGGCGGCGCCGCGCTGCAGATCAAGACGGTCGAAAAGTTCCTCAACATCAAGATCGACCACGTCGCGATCATCAACTTCACCGGGCTCGAAAACCTAGTCGACGCGGTCGGCGGCGTGCAGGTCAACCTCAAGCACAAGCTCTGCGCCGACATCGCGGGGGGCGCCGGCCACGGGCAGGGCGGCATCACCTTGCGGCTGGGGAAGGGCGAGAACACGCTGAACGGCGAGCAGGCGCTCGCCTACTCGCGGATCCGCGAGCCGAGCGAATGCCCGGGCAAGGGGAAGAGCGCCTACACCTTCGGCTACTCCGACCTCGACCGGGAGAACGCCCAGCAGGAAGTCATCAACGGGATCAAGGACCGCCTCACCAGCATCACCCGCATCCCCTACAACTTCATCCACGGCCCGATCATCGGTTGGGACGCGCCGAAAGCCTTCGTCTCCGACATGGGCTTCTTCACCATGCCGCAGTTGGTCATGGCGGCGGCGATCGGCGGCACCGGCGCCGCCAACGTCCTCTGCGGCACGAGCAAGAAGGAAGAGGCGAAGTGCGGCATCGGGCCGGAAGGCTCGATCGAAGTGCCCCAGTCGGTGCGCCGGGCGGCGGTGCATCGGCTGATGGGGTGAGGGTTTGGGGCGGGGGCGGCCGGGGACTGGGGGATTCGGGGACGGTGCGGCGAGGGACGGCGCGATTCGGGGCCCGGTCGATTGGGGACCGACGTCCTGGGCGTCTCGTGGCGACCCGGGCAGGCTGTGGCCGCCGCGAGACGCCCAGGACGTGAGGCTTCCGGCGAGAAGTGCGCAGGATCCGTGCGCTTCCGGGGGGAGACGTCACACCTCCACGCCGCCGACCCCGGTGCGTTCGCAGTAATCCCCGCTATGCGGGGATTACTGCGAACGCAGTGAACGGACCTGTGACAAGGGTGACGCCTCTCCTCTGTAAACGTGACGTTCCCGTCGTCTCCCTCACGTCCCTCCCCCGAGACCCGCACGGGGCCCGCACCCTCGCCTCCCCCACAGACCCGGCCATCTCGGAGGCGGCCTCAGCCTGCCCGGGCCGCCTCCGAGATGGCGGCGTCCCTTTCCCGTCCCTTCCTGCCCCCGGGCCCCCGGCAGCCGCCGAGAACCCGGCGCTCAGTCGCCGGAAGACGAGGAACTCGACGACGCTGCGGCCTTCGAGTCGGACCCGGAGTTCGAACTCGAACCGGAGTCCGAGGAGGCCGACGACGACTCCGACGAGCTCGAGCCCGAAGAGCTGTCGCTGCTCCCGTTCGACCCGCCGCCTTTGCGTTTGCCGTAGTCGGTGTTGTAGAAGCCGCTGCCCTTGAAGTGGACCGCGGGGGCGGTCAGCACGCGGTGCGCGGGGGCGCCGCACTCGACGCACTCGGTCAGCGGCTCCTCCGACATCTTCTGCATCACGTCGAAGACGTGGCCGTTGTCGCATTTGTACTCGTAGATCGGCACGGACCCGCGATTATCGCAGCCGCTACGGTTCGGGCATGGCGACGACCCCACAGGAGAAGCCCGAGACCGAGGTGACCATGGAGGAGATCGTCGCGCTGTGCAAACGGCGCGGCTTCGTCTTCCCCTCTTCGGAGATCTACGGCGGGCTCGGCTCGACCTACGATTACGGCCACTACGGGGTCTTGCTGAAGACCAACGTGAAGAACGAGTGGTGGCGGTCGATGCTGCAGGAACGCGACGACATCGTCGCCCTCGATTCGGCGATCCTGCAGAGCCCCAAGGTCTGGGAGGCCTCCGGCCACCTGGCCGGGTTCACCGACCCGCTGGTCCAGTGTCTCGGCAAGTGCAAGCGGCGCTGGCGGGAGGATCACCTGCGCGAGGCCGTGGCGGCCGAAGGCGGCGACCCGGATGGGGAGATCCGCTGCCCCGAGTGCGGCGGCGAGCTCTCCGAGCCGCGCAACTTCAACCTGATGTTCGAGACGCACGTCGGCCCGGTCGCCGGCGAGGGCTCCGAGGTCTACCTGCGCCCGGAGACGGCGCAGGGCATCTTCATCAACTTCAAGAACGTGCTCGGCTTCGCCCGCAAGAAGCCGCCGTTCGGGATCGCCCAGGTCGGCAAGTCCTTCCGCAACGAGATCACCCCCGGCAACTTCATCTTCCGCACCCGCGAGTTCGAGCAGATGGAGATGGAGTTCTTCGTCCCGCCCACCGACGCCGAGCATTGGTACCGCGAGTGGATCGAGATCCGCGAACGCTGGTACACCGAGCTCGGCATCCGCCCCGACCACCTGCGGGTCCGCCCACACGAGCAGGACGAGCTCTCCCACTACTCCTCCGGCACCAGCGACGTCGAGTACCTCTTCCCAATCGGCTGGTCGGAGCTGGAGG
>DATEDJ010000043.1:0-18678 GCA_035281725.1 Solirubrobacterales bacterium | reverse complement strand
CGGCCCTCCGGATCGCGCGGTCGACCTAACCGGCGCTATGGGTGGGTTAGGACGACCGCGCCTCTGCGAGCGTGGAGGAGTCGTGCGGTACACGACCCCTCCCTCACGTCGCCGTGACGTTCCCGGCGTCTTCCTCACGAGATCCCGCCGTTCTTCCGCACCCCAGGCCCCGCAGGCGCCCCGCACCCTCGCCTCTCCCCGCAGACCCGGCCATCTCGCGGCGGCCTCAGCCTGCCCGGGCCGCCGCGAAATGGCCGCGTCCCTTCCCCGTCCCTCACCCGCCCTCTATCCCCGCTCCACCTCAAGCCGCGAAGTCGCGACCGGGGGGCGACGGCGGGTCAGCGCCCGCGCCTCGCGCCAGGTCAGCAGGCGCCCGCCCTCGGGGTCGATCAGCTTCAGCCGCAGCGTCCGCACCCCGTCGGCGAAGGTGAGGACGGGGACGTCGGCGAAGATCGGGCTCTCCTGGTGGGCGCGCTGGAGGTTGTAGTTGGGAATCTTGGCGCTCAGGTGGTGGACGTGGTGGAGGCCGATGTTGCCGCTGAAGAACCGCAGCACCGGTGAGAGCTTCAGGTAGGAGCTGCCCTTCAGCGCGGCGTCGGCGTAGTCCCAGCTCTCGCCCGTCTCCCAGTAGGCGTCCTCGAACTGGTGCTGCACGTAGAAGAGGAAGACGCCGGCGACCCCCGCGAGCATCGCGGCGGGCATCTGCACCAGCACCCAGTCGAGCGGGCTCGTCGCCCACATCGTCGCCCCGACCAGGATGAAGAGCGCGATGTTGGTGAGCCAGACGCTGTGGATCTGGCGCGGGCGCATGTTCTTGTTCCAGAACCGGGGACCGAACAGCAGCGACCAGAGCGGGCCGATCGTGAAGAGGACGAACGGGCTGCGGAAGCCCCGGTAGAAGAAGCGGCCCTTCCAGTCGCGCGCCGCGTACTCGGCGACGGTGAGCGTCTCCACATCGCCTTGGCCGCGGCGGTCGAGGTCACCGGAGGTGCCGTGGTGGACGGCGTGGTTGTGGCGCCAGTTGGCGAACGGCTGGAAGACGAGCAGGGCGGCGAAGCGGCCGATCCAGACGTTGCCGCGCTTGCTCGGCACGAACGAGCCGTGGGCGCAGTCGTGGAAGACGATGAAGGTGCGCAGGAGGAAGCCCGAAGTCGGGAGCGCCAGCGCCAGCCCGATCCACCAGTAGTCCCCGACCAGCAGGTACATCGTGACCATCAGCGCGACGTAGGCAAAGGCCGAGAGCGTCAGGTCGAGGATCGCCCGGCCCCAGGAGGGCTTCTCGAAGCCGGCCACGGACTCGCGCCAGTAGGCGCGCGCGTTGCGCCTGTCGGACTGCTGGTTGGGATCGACCATGCCGTTTGAGCCTCCGCGTCGTGTAGTCGGGCCGCCGGCCTTGGGGACGGCGGTGCCGGCGCGCGAGGGTTCCGGGCGGCGACCGGCCAACTTATACCGGCTAAAGCTGATGCCAGGCCATCTGGGCGGCGGCTAATTGCCGATCGGCAGGCGCGGGTTGGCGCCCCAGAAGACCAGGGTCCCGACCATGCCGATGATGTGGACGGCGACGATGTTGAAGGCCATCGACTTCGCCGTCGCGGTGCCGACGCCGACCGGCCCGCCGGAGGCGGTGTAGCCGTAGTAGCAGCCGACCAGCACGATCACGGTCGCCATCGTCATCCCCTTGGCGAGGCTGAAGATCACGTCGCTGGGGTCCTGGAACATCCAGAAGATCAGCGTGTAGCCGCCGGAGGAGACGTCGCCGACCTGCTTCACCACCGAGAAGTAGCTGGCCACGTACATGACGCCGATCCCGACCAGGTAGATGAACGGCAGCGCGATCCAGGCGCCGAGCAGGCGCGAGGCGCAGAGGAAGGTCATCGGCGGCACCCCCATCACTTCGAGCGCGTCGATCTCCTCGTTGATCCGCATCGCGCCGATCTCGGCGACGATCCCGGTCCCGACCTTGGCCGAGAGGATGTAACCGAAGGCGTACGGAAGTGCCTCGCGGAGATCGCAGAAGGCGGCGAAAAGGCCGGCGTAAGAGGGCACGCCCTGGGCGCGGAAGAAGTAGGCCCCCTGCAGCCCGCACTGGAGGCCGAGGATGAAGACGAAGCCCCAGATGATCAGCCCGGAGCCGAGGATCAGGATCCCCGCCTGCCGGATCGCCTCACCGAGGAACCGCAGCGCCCGTCCGCTCCACACCAGTCCGACAACCCGCGCCCCGAAGCGAGTGATTTCGCCAAACGATTCGAGGTACCCCACTCCGGCCAACGCCGGGAGGGAGGGTGACCCTGAACGAACCTCCCTGCTGTTCGTGAGTGAAGGGTCACCCTCCCTCCCGCCCCCGCCGGCGTCGCTCATCGGATCGTCTGCAGTTCCTGGTTGGTCGCCAGCAGCACCGCGGTGAAGACGTAGTTGAAGGCGAAGACGCCGATGAACGAGATCACCACCGCCTGGTTGACGGCGCGCCCCACCCCGGCGGCGCCGCCCGATGCGGTCATCCCTTTGAAGCAGCAGACGACGGCGATGATGCCGCCGAAGATCGAGCACATCACCACCGAGGCCCAGACGTCGGTCGCCGAGGCCTGCAGGAAGAGGGTGGCGAAGAAGCCGCCGAGGCTTTCGTGGTAGATCAGCTCGGCGGCGATCCCGGCGAGCAGGCCGAAGACGATCGCGAAGACGTCGAGCAGCGCCGTCACCGCGACCAGGGCGATGAAGCGCGGCACGACCAGGTTCTTGATCGGGTCGACGCCGAGGACCTGGAGGGCGTCGAGCTCCTCGCGGATCTTGCGGGCGCCGAGGTCGGCGGTGATCGCGGTGCCGGCGACGCCGCCGACGACGACCGCGGTGACGATCGGGCCGATCCAGCGGATCGCGGTGAGGACGAAGAAGCCGCCGAGCCGGTCCAGCGCGCCGAAGACGTGCAGCGGCCCCGCCGCCTGCAGCCCGGGCGCCCCGAGGTTGAGGGCGAAGGTCGAGATCAGCAGCGGCGCCCAGCAGAGGCGCAGGGTGAAGACGCACTGCTCGACCAGCTCCTCCCCGTAGGGGTAGGGCGGTCGCAGCGCCGACCAGATGGTTCGGGCGGTGAGGATGACCATGCTCCCCATCACCTCGAACAGCGGGCCGAGCCGGCCCAATCCGCGATTTATCGCTTGGCCCGCCACCAGCCCATCGCCCGGGCCAGCGGCCCAACCTCCTCGTCGCCACCGGTGCCGCTTGCCTCGCCGACCCGGCGGCGGGCCTCCTCGCGGGCGCGGCGCTCGGCGGCGCGGCGCGCCTCCGAAAGCTGGGCGACGAGGGTGTCGCGGGTCTGCTCCAGCTCCTCGACGCCGGCCACGTGGGCGGTGGTGACGCGCGGCGCGGTCGGCATGTCGAGCGGGATGTCGCGGGCGTACTCGCCCAGCTCGGTCTCGAGCACGCCGATCTGGCGGCGCAGCTCGCGCCGGACGCCGATCGCTTCGGCCTCGGCCGGATCGATCGCGGGGGATGGGGTGGTGGCCCCGCCGGGGGTGACGGCGGAGCCAGGAGGGCCGGGGATCTCGGCGCAGACGAGCGCGACCTCGGCGAGCTCGCGGGCGCCGAGCCCGGCGGCGTGGGCCTTGCGGATCGCCTCGGCGGCGATCTCCTCGAGCTCGGGGGCGGCACGGACCTCGGCGGCGACGAAGGTGCCGCGGCCCTGGTGGCTGACCACGAGGCCCGCCGTCTCGAGGCCGGCGTAGACGCCCCGAACCGTATTCAGGTTGACCCCCGCCCACTCGGCCAGGCGGCGCACACTCGGCAGGCGCTCGCCGGCGGGGAGGCGGCCGGTGGCGATCAGCGCGCGCAGCCGCAGTGTGAGCTGGAGGCCGACCGGGAGCTCGTCCTCGGGGTCGACCGCGAAGGGATTCGGGGCATCCGGGGTCTCGACCAACTGTGCCACTATGCCGTTACAGTAGCACTCAAGTGTGCGTCAAATCAAACAGTGCTGCACAGGAGCGCTATTCGCAGCTCGGCCGTTCCCCTTCCGGGAGTTCGCTCAGCTTGCCGTGGCGGTCGACGGTGAAGCCCATCGGGCTCGGGGCCGAGGACGTCTGGGCCCGCTTCCCGTCGACGAAGACTTCGACCGAGCCGTTGCCGAAGGCGGCGGTGTAGGAGCGGGAGTGGAACGGGCCGGTCGTTTCGCCGGCGGCGAGGATGGCGCCGTCGACCAGAGGCTTGCCCCTGGCGTCGAGGACGCAGGCCCAGACTTCGGCGGTCGGTTCGATCTTCAAGGCAACGGCCTGCCGGGAGGCCTGCTTGGAGTGTCCCTTCCCCTGACCTCCGTTCTGCTGCTGCGCCTGGTTCTTCGATTTCGTGGTCCCTTTCGTCGCCCCGCCGCCGCCCGCTTCCTTCGCTTCTTCCCCGCCGCCGGACACCAGCAGGATGACCACGACGACGATCACGACCAAGGCCGCGATCCCGCCGAGCCAGGCGTAGACGCCCTGGCGGGCGCGGCGGCGGCGCAGTGCCTCGGCCCGTCGCGAGCTGGTGCGGGCGAAGGGCGAGGTCGGCGCGTCGCCCAGCCCGCCGGTGGGATCGCGCTGCCGCCGGTACTCCGCCACCAGCGGTTCGGAGTCGACACCGAGAAACTCAGCGTACTTGCGGATGAAGGAGCGGATGTAGAACTCCTCCGGCAGCCCGTCCCAGTCTTCCTGCTCGATCGCGCGCAGGTAACGGGGGCGGATCCCCGTCGCCGCGTGGACCTCGTCGAGGTCCACCCCACGCCGCGTCCGCGCCTCGGACAGGGTGTCGCCGATTACACCCACGTTTCCATTGTGCAGAACCGCGGTGGGAGTGTGGTGCTCAGACCCCGACCGGGACGGGCGGTGCGTCGTCGTGCTCGACCGCGGGCGGGTCGACGGCGAGGCCGTCTTCGGAGACGTCGCGCACCCTCGACATCCGCGAGGGCAGCAGCCAGAGGACGCCGGCGATGCCGCCGATCGCCGCGATCCACATCGTCGAGCGCAGCCCGATCGCCCCCGCCAGGAGCCCGCCGCCGAGCGCGCCGAGTGGGCGCACGCCCCAGTTGACGAAGAGGATCGCGCCCCAGACGCGCGAGCGCAGGCCGTCCGGGATCAGCGCCGCCTGCAGCGAGAACAGGCCGACCTCGAGGATCATCACCCCGACCCCGGAGCCGAACTCGGCGACGGTGAGAAGCACCCAGGAGAGCGTCGGCGGGCCGGATGAGAGCGGCACCAGGAGCAGCGGCAACGGCGCCAGCACGAAGGCGAAGATCAGCGTCTTGCCGAGCCCGATCCGCGCGTTGAGACGCCGCGCGAGGGTGGTGCCGAGGATGCTGCCGAGGGCGCCGACGCCGAGCGCGATCCCGATCGCCCCCGAACCGAGCCCGAGCTCGCGGGTGGCGAAGAGGACGAGCAGCGCCCAGAAGGCGGTGTTGAAGAGGTTGAAGGTGGCGGTGCCGAGCAGCGAGGCCTGCAGCAGCGGGGTGCGCCGGATGAAGCGGTAGCCGGCGGCGAGGTCACCGCCGGGCGGCGCGGCGGGCGGCTCGGGCACCTCGGCGCGGCGGAGGAAGAGCGCCGAGAGGACGAAGGTGATCCCGTCGACGGCGACCGCCACCGGCGCGGTCAGCGCGGCGACGAGGAGGCCGCCGAGCGTCTTGCCGCCGGCGATCGAGACCGAGCGGCTGCCGATCAGGAGGGAGTTGGCCTCGAGGTACTCGGCCGGTTTGACCAGCGAGGTGAAGACGGTCTGTTCGGAGACCATGAAGAGGACGCCGAGGGTGCCGGTGGCAAAGGCGACGACGTAGAGGACCGGCATCGTCAGCAGGCCGAGGAGGCTGGCAAGCGGGATCCCGAGGAGGAGCGCGGCGCGACCGAGGTCGGCGCCGATCAGGATCGCGCGGCGACTGCGGCGCCGGTCGGCCCAGGCCCCGAAGGCGACCGCGAAGAAGAGGCTCGGCGCCAGCTCGACCGCACCCAGGAGACCCATCTGCTGGGCGTCGGCGTTCAGGGTCAGGACGGCGAGCAGCGGGATTGCGAGGAGCGCGATCTGGTCGCCGAAGAGGGAGATGGTCTGCCCGGTCCAGTAGTGGCGGAAGGGCCGGTTGACGCGCAGCAGGCGGGGGACGCGGCGGCGCATCAGGCGACCTCGCCCGGGTCGTCTTCGTCGGCCGGACCCTCGTCGTCGAGCGGGAAGGCGAGCTGGATGAATGTGACCGCGCGGGCCTCCTCGGGGCGGGCGGCGGGATCGGTGACGCGCCGCGCGTAGGGCTCGAGCAGTTTGCCGATGCGGCGGTTCAGATCTTCGAGCTCGGCCGGGGTCAGGTAGAGCAGCCGGTCGCCGAGGATGGCCGCCTCCGACCACTCCTCAGTCTCCTCGGCGCGCCGCCCGATCCAGGCGAACGACTCCTCGAACCAGCGCACGATCACCACCCGGCTGAGGATGTCGCTGGCCTCCTCCGGCTCGCCGCTCGGCCCGCGCGCGGACCATTCGTGGCCCATCGCGGTCGCCCGCCACGGTCGCGCCCGGCCACGCCCGCCGCCCGCTTCCTCGACCAGGCCCCACTTGGCGAGCAGGCGCAGGTGGAACGAGCAGGCGGCCGGGCTCTCGCCGATCCGCTCACCCGCCTGGGTCGCGGTCAAGGGGCCGACGCGCCGCAGCTCGCCGAGCAGCTTCAGCCTGGTCGGGTGGGCAACGGCGCGCAGCGCGCGCGGGTCGGACAGCTGTAGGACCCCCTCTGCCATCCGTCGAAAGATAGCTTTCGAAAGGGTCCTTTTCAAGAAAAACCGAAACGTTTACGCTGCACCCCCGAGCATGCGTTCGCAGTAATCACCGCATAGCGGGGATTACTGCGAACTCACTTGCGAGCGAGGGCTAGAGGCCGACCGGGTGGCGGACGACGAAGCCCTGGCCGAGGAACTGTTCGGTGTGCCAGCGCGGGCCGGTGACGCCGGGGGCGTCGCCGCCGGTGTCCCAGCGGAGGCCGGCGACGGTCATGTAGACGTGCTGCTTGTTGGCGTAGATCGTGATCCAGGTGCCGGGGCCCGGTTCCCCCCAGGTCATGAAGGAGCCGGAGACGAGCGGCGCTTCCAGCAGCTTGCCGCCGTGCAGGGCGTAGCTGACCGAGCCGGAGCAGTCGTAGCCCTTGTCCCACCAGCGGGCGTGCCCGCCGCCCCATATATATGGAGTGGCGCGGATCCGGTTGGCGGCGGCGATCACCTGCTTGACCACGGTTGGCGCGGAGGCCGGGGCGACGGCGCGTTCGCCGACCAGGGTGGCGGCGGCGCCGGGGACGGTCGGGGCAGGGATCGGGACGCCGCTGGGCGAGCTGACGCCGGGGATTTCGGTTTCCGCGGTCGAGGCCGGGATCGAGGGCGTTTCGACGGTTTCGCCGGAGTAGGTGGCGCCGATGCCGCCGGGGTCGGCGCCGGCGGCCGGGACGACGAGCAGGGACAGCGCCAAGGCCAGGAAGGCCAGGCCGGGAACGTGCGATCGCCTTGAGAAAAAGCTCACAAGACGGTTTTCGGCCCGCCGGCGGGGGCGCGAAATCTTGCACGTCGACGCCCAAGGGCGAATTCCTTCCTCGGGATCGTTAATCCGGATCGTTAAGAATCCAGGAGGTGCGCCGCCTCTCGCTGATCCTTGCCCTGCTCGCCCTCTGCGGCGCGCTCGGAACCGCCACCGCCCAGGCCTCGCCCTGGACGCTGACCAACCTCAACCTCGGCGACGGGGAAACGATCTTCGGGATGCACTGCGAAGCGAGCGGCTTCTGCGTCGGGGTCGGTCAGGAAGGCGTGGTGATCCAGTCGACCGCCCCGACCGCGGGCGCCGGTGCCTGGGCGATCGGCCACCTCACCCCGGCCGAAAACCTGGCCACCAACCTGCGCGGGATCTCCTGCCCGACCGCCACTCTCTGCGTCGCCGTCGACTTCAGCGGCGGGGTCTGGACGACGAACAACCCGGGCCTGGGGGCGGCCTCCTGGACGCCGACCAAGATCCCGAAAGCGAAGTCGCTCTTCGGCGTCAGCTGCGTCTCCGAAACCCAGTGCATGCTGGTCGGCAGCGCCGGCCTCGTCGTCACCTCCAGCAACCCGACCGGCGGCCCGACCGCCTGGACGCGCACGACCCTGCCCGGCGGCCCACCGCTGCGAGCGGTCAGCTGCGTCGGCACGCTCTGCGTGGCCAGCGCCTTCAGCGGCGAAATCTGGACGACGACGAACCCGGCCGGAGGCGCCTCGGCCTGGACGTCGGCCGGCAGCCCCGGCGGCGAAACTCCGGTCCTCGGCCTCACCTGCTGGAACGAAGCCCTCTGCGTCGCGGGCAACGAAGGCAACGCGGCCGTCTCCACCGCGCCGACCGCGGGCACCGTCGCGTGGCCCTTCGGCCCGCTCCAGCGCCGCTTCCAGATCGTCGGCGCCTCCTGCCCGACCTCGACCCTCTGCGTCCTCTCGAGCAACAACGGCGAAGTCAGCGCCTCGACCAACCCGAACGGCGGCTGGGGCACCTTCGTCACCGAACACCTGATCAAAGGCGTCACCAACGCCCTCTTCGGCCTCTCCTGCCCGACCGAAACGCTCTGCGTCGCGGCGGGCAAATTCGGCCAGCTCCTGACCACCACCCAGCCCGCCGCCACCGGCCTGCCGGAACCGCCGCCCCCTCCCCCGCCGCCGACCACGCTCCTCATGCACGCGCCGCCGGCGAAGATCCGCCTCGGCGTCCACGCCCCGGCGCCGACCGTCGCCTTCCGCTTCAAGGGCCACGGCATCGGCCCGTTCTGGTTCCGCTGCAAGCTCGACTCGAAGCCGGGAGCGATCTGCGCCGCCCCGCGCAAGTACCGCGTCGGGGTCGGCAACCACACCTTCCGGGTGCGCGCCTTCGGCCCCGGAGGCGGCGCCGCCACCCAGCTCGTCTACCACTTCAAGGTCGAACGGGCAAAGCCGAAACCGAAACCGAAACCGAAGAAGAAGACGAAGTCGAAGCTCCCGGCGACCTAGCCGCCGCCGACCTGCGTCGTCACCTTGACGGCGCCGCCGGAGACCTTCGCGCCCTTCACCGAGAAGAAGAGCGTCCCCGGACGCAGGTGGCTGACGTTCAGCACCGTGAAGGTGCTGCTTTTCGCTTTCACGCTGACGTTGATTTTCGAGGCCGGCTTCGGCCGCGAGACGGCGACGATTTTGCCGTGCGATTTGATCCGCAGGCCGGTGAGCTTGAAGATATCGCCGGGGTTCGCCCAGGTCAGGGTCACCTGCAGCGAGTGCGTCTTTGCGCCGACCGTGATCGAGTGGATTTTGCTCTGCCCCTGGGTCAGTTCGTCGGTGAACTTCCGCGGCGGCGTCTGGCAGGTCAGTTCGGCGCCGATGCTGTTGACGACCGCCTGCAGTTCGCTGTCGTCTTCGAGCTCATACACCTTGCCGCCGGTGTCGGCCGCGATTTTTTTCAGCCGCGCTTTGTCTTCGGTCAGCCCCAGACCCGACCCGAACCCGATCACGTAGGTGGGCACGTTGTGCGCCAGGTGGGCTTCGTTGTAGGTGCCCTCGTCATGGCCGCCGTCGGTGAGGAAGATCCGCGCCTGCGCGGTCGGATTGTCCGCATCCGCTTTCGCAAACGCCCCGTTGTAATCCGTCGCCCCGTCGTCGGCGTTGATGTTCGCTTTCATCGCCGCTTCCATCCCGGCGGCATTAGGCCCGATCGGCTCCGGCGGGAACAACGTGAAAGCCGCAGGATGCCCTTCAACGATGCCCGGGATCGCTTCGAACCCCGACCCGAACTCGACCCCGCCCAACGTCGTCGTGCTCGGCAGCGTCTTGATCAGCAGGTCCATCGCCTGCACCCGCAGCTTGTTGGGATCGGTGATCGACATCGAACCGGAGTCATCCAGGATGGCCTCGATGTTCGTCACCGCCGTGCAGCCGGCCGACCCGGTCGCAACCGCGCCCGAGCCTCCCGCGGCCCCGGCCGTACCGACAAACACCGCCCCGGCAAGAAGACCGGCGAGCAACGCCGTGACAAGACCCTTCGTGAATGGCTTCATATCCCTCTCCCCATAAGGCGGCTGTCCGATGGACCCAGCCTAGCCCGCCCACGAGGCCAAAAGTCAACGATCTATTACTCCCGCGGACGAATGTCGGCTGGACCGCCATCTGGCAAGCCAGCTGGAGACTCAAGGGCACCCCGCGCTCCCCGACGGGCCGCAGCGGAAGGTGATCCCGTCGAGCGCCACGGCCACGTGCACGTTCGCCACGAAGGCGGTGACTTCGCCGGCAGGATTGACCACGACCTGGACGCTCCCCGTCGATTCCGGTGCGGCGCCGAGGAAGTATGCGTCAGCGGCGGGACGATAGCCCGCAGGCAAGCGCAGGACTACACCGTCGTAAGGCGAGGCGTTGGCGCGATGGCTGCGGACGACGCCCTTCGGCAGGCCGGTGGTCCCGGAGGTGTAGATGATCGTCGCGGGCGCGAGCTCCTCGCCGTCGTCCCCGCCGGGGGGCGGCCCCGGCGGGGACTGGCGCGGCGACCACAGCGAGACCTCCGCCCACCCTCGTCCGCGGAACGCCGCAGGAACGGCGCGCGAACTGCCCGCCGGGCCGCAGCGTCGAGGGCTTCCAAGACATGCTGGGTGAGCTCGAATGGCTGGCCCGGGCGGCCGAGGACCACGGCATCGATCCCTCGGCACCACCGAGCACCACCTCCACACCGAGGGCGGTGAGGCGATGCCGAACAGCCTGCTGCTGTTCGGCAACCTGGCGGCGAAGACCGAACGGCTGCAGTTCATGCCGATGTCGATCGTGCTGCCCGTGCGCGACCCGATCCGCACCGCCGAGGACATCGCCCTGTTCGACAACATGTTCCCCGGCCGGATCGCCGTCTCCTTCGCCCGCAGCTACCAGACCCGGTGGATCCAGACCCTCTCGGCCAGGCCGAACGGATCGGCGCCGGGCCGATCGACCCGGAGGCGAACGAGCGCAATCGGGAGATCTTCAACGAGTTCCTCGAAGTGGTCCTCAAAGCCTGGAAGGACTCCTTCAACCACCACGGCAAGCACTACCAGACCCCCTATCCGGCCTCCGGCATCCCCGTTGGCCAGCTGCCGAGTGGACCCGTGAATTCGGCGGCGACGGGGAGATCGACGAGGCCGGGACGATCCACCGAGTCGGCGTGATCGCGAAACCGGCCACCCAGCCGCACCCGCCGATCTGGGTGCCGTACACGCTGTCCTACGAGACGCTCGTCCAGGCCGCCCAGAAAGGGTTCTTCGCGATGGTCTACGAGGGCCGGATTGAGAACTTCCGCAAGACCTGCGAGGACTACCGCGCCGAGGGGAAGGCGGCCGGACGTGACCTCGCGCTCGGCGAGGGCATCGCCGCGTTGCGGAAGATCTTCCTCGGCGACAGCTTCGAGGAAGCGATGGAGCTGGCGACGCGGACCGCCGGCTACTGGTTCAACCGCGACGAACAGAAGCGCTAGCTGGAGATGTTCGCCAACTGGCATGCCGCGAGTGCCTGCCGCTCGAGATCATCGGCGCCCGGGTCCGGCCGGCGCCGATGGTGCACTTCGCGCCCGTCGATGTCAGGCTGCTGCGCAAGGAGATCGCCGCGGAGGCCGACGCGGTCCTGGTGCAGGCGATCGAGATGGTGCCGGCGAACCTGGCGCTCACCGCACGCCTCGTCGACGGGAAGGCCTGGACGGACGTCCAGCGGCTCGCCAAGCCCGCGTCATCCATCTCTGAGGCTCGTCACATTTCCCCGCCCGCATACGTCAGGGAGGTGCAAACCCGAACCCGGAGGTCCATCCCGATGGCAGACGCGGTACATCAATCCCTGGCGACCAGGCGCGGCAAGCTGATCCTCGCCCTCCTCTGCTCGGTCGCCTTCCTCGACTTCGTCGACGCCTCGATCGTCAACGTCGCCCTGCCCTCGATCCGGGTCGACCTCGGCTTCTCCGAGCAGAGCCTGCAGTGGGTGCCGAGCGCCTACCTGCTCACCTACGGCGGCTTCATGCTCCTCGGCGGCCGCGCCGCCGATCTGTTGGGGCGGCGTCGGGTCTTGGTCACCGGCACCGTGGTGATCGGCATCTCCTCGCTGCTCGGCGGGCTCGCCCAGAGCTCGGGCCTGCTGATCGCGGCCCGCCTCGCCCAGGGGGTCGGGGCGGCGATGATGCTGCCGGCGGCGCTCTCGATCCTCACCACCACTTTCAAGGAAGGGCCTGAACGACATAAGGCACTCGGCGTCTGGGGCGGGGTCGGCGGCCTCGCCTCGGCCGCGGGCGTCCTCTTCGGCGGCCTGCTCACCGAGGGGCCGGGCTGGCGCTGGGTGATGTTCGTGAACCCGGTGGCGGCCCTCTTCGTCCTCGCCGGCGTCTTCGCCCTGCTCGATGGGGAGCGGCCGCAGCGACCCAAGGGTGCGAACTTCGACCTCCTCGGCGCCCTGCTGGCTACCGTGGGGATGTTGCTGCTCGTCTTCTCGCTCGTTGAAGCTCCCGCCCAAGGGTGGGGATCGTTGCGAACCGTCGGGGGCCTCCTCGTCGCGGTCGCCATGCTCGCCGCCTTCGTCCTCAACGAGAGCCGGCACCGCAACCCGCTGCTGCCGCTCTCGATCTTCCGGGTGCGCGGCCTGGCGGTCGCCAACGTCACCCAGCTGATCGCCTTCGCCGGCTTTCTCTCGTTCTTCTTCCTGCTCACCCTCTACATGCAGAACGTGCTCGGCTACTCGCCGATCCAGACCGGCGCCGCCTACCTGCCGCTCTGCTTCGCCGTCGGCATCTCGGCCGGGGTCTCCTCGCAGCTCCTCTCCCGGCTCGGCACCCGTCCGGTGATCGTCACCGGGGCCCTGCTGGCCGCCGGCGGCGTCTACTGGCTCAGCCGGATACCGGTCGACGGCTCCTTCCTCAGTGACCTGTTGCCGGGGATGCTGGTGATGTCGGCGGGGCTCGGCGCGGTGTTCGTCGGCGTCACGACGGCCGCCAACGCCGGGGTGCCGGCCGGCGAGGCGGGCCTGGCGGCGGCCCTCCTGAACGCCTCGCAGCAGATCGGAGCCGCCGTCGGCCTCGCGGTCTTCTCCGTGATCGCCGCCTCGCGGACCACCGATCTGCTCGCCACGGGCTCGCCGCCCCCGGAGGCGCTCACCTCCGGCTTCCAGCGAGCGCTCCTCGTCTGCAGCCTCACCCTGGTCGCCGCCGCGCTGATCGCCATGCGCTCGACCAACACCCGGGGCGAGCAGGAGGAAGGCGGCCCCGCCGAGCCGAGGCCGGCGGTCGCGATGGCCGGCAACGAGGCGGATCGATGAATCCCGACGACGGGCGACAGCTGCTCGCCCAAGAATTCGAGCAGTACCGGCCGCACCTGCGCCAGGTCGCCTATCGGATGCTCGGCTCCCTGAGCGAGGCCGACGACGCGGTCCAGGAGGCCTGGCTCCGCCTCAACCGCTCGGACTCGACCAAGGTCGGGAATCTCGGCGGCTGGCTCACCACCGTGGTCGGCCGCGTCTCCCTCGACATGCTCCGGACCCGCCGCAGCCGCGGCGAGGTGCAGACCGGGGACTGGCTGCCGGAGCCGGTCGCCGCCGCGGAGGGCGCGGAAACCGATCCCGAGACCCAGGCTCTGATGGCCGACTCGGTCGGCCTCGCGCTGCTGGTCGTGCTCGAGCAGCTCTCCCCCGCCGAACGGCTCGCCTTCGTCCTGCACGACATGTTCGCGGTGCCCTTCGAGGAGGTCGCCCCGATCGTCGAGCGCAGCCCCGCCGCGGCACGCCAGCTCGCCAGCCGCGCGCGCCGTCGGGTGCGCGGCAGCGCGCCTCGCTCCGACGCCGACCCGACCGAGCGTCGTGATGCCGTCGCGGCCTTCCTCGCCGCGGCCCGCGACGGTGACTTCGAGCGCCTGCTTTCGATCCTCGACCCGGAGGTCGTCTTCCGCCTCGATGCCGGGCCGAGCAGCCCGCTGGCGCGACCGCCGCTCCGCGGCCAGGAAGAGGTGGCGCGGCAGATCGTCGCCCGCGGCACCCCGTTCGCGCCCCTGGCGCGCCCCGCCTCGGTCAACGGCTTGCCGGGGGCCGTGGTCGAGCACAACGGCCGCCTGATCGCCGTCGCCAACGTCGAGGTCTCGGGTGGTCGGATCGTCGAGATCGACATCGTCTTCGACCAGGCGAAGCTGCGGCACGTGGTGATCGACTGAATTCTGGGGGTCTGGTCTCGAGCTATTTCGCGTTGGAGACCCTACGTAGCCTCCTCATGCCGTGATGCGGTCCGAGTCGGTCGAAGCGTGCTCGGTCACCTTCAGCCCAGGTGTACCGTGGAACCGCATCCTGATGCAATAATGCAGTGATGTCGAAGACCCGCACGACCGTCACCCTCGACGAGGACGTCTTCCGCGCCGTCAAGATCAAGGCTGCGCGAACCGGCAAACGCGATTCGCAGGTGATCGAGGAGTCACTGCGTCGCGACCTCGGTCTCGACGACCTCGCCGAGATCTGGGCCAAGGTCACTCCCGCCCCCGAAGAGAAGGGCATGAAACTCGCCGGCAGCGAGCTTCGCGCGCTGCGCAAGGAGAGGCGTGACGAGGGCGGTTATTGACCCAGGCGTCCTCGTCTCCGCGCTGATCACCCCCACCGGCACTCCGGCGAAACTGCTGACCACCACCCGCAGTGGAAGCTTCGAGCTGATCGTCTCCCCTCTCCTCCTCGAGGAGCTCAGATTGGTCTTACGGCGAAAGAAGTTCCGTCGCTACGTCGACCTCGATGTCGTCGACCAGTACGTGGACCTGCTGCGCCGAGATTCGGCATTTGCCGACGATCCTGCCGGACCGCCCCCGATCCGCTGCCGGGACCCGGACGACGACTACCTCATCGCTCTGGCACACGACCACGCCGCCGCACTCGTCTCCGGCGACAGCCACCTCCTCGAACTAGCCGGAAAGATCCCGGTCTTCACTCCGTCCGAGTTCCTCGCCGCCCAAGATCAATAGCGGATGCGAGATGCAAGACATCGCGGATCGCGACGTCAGACATCGAAGATGCCTACAACTGCGCGGAAAGGGTGTGTCGAACGGCGAGCTACGAACTCTCGCTCAGTTGCTGACGGGTGCTCGTCGAAGGTCGGCTGAGATTCTCTAACTGGTCGTCCGCGTCAATGTCACGTCAGGTCGTCGCTAGGAGCCGAGATGGGAGGCGGCGATGTGGTACCAGTCGCGCTACGCGCGCGTTCGCGCGAGCAGAAGCCGTCGGGAAGTAAGCAACCCTCCCCGACGATCAGCCTGACCCGAAGTGCTTCGTCCAGATGCGGGAACCGTTGTCGGCCAAGTAGAGAAGTAGGCAATAGACGAGAAAGACCCATACGGGCACATGGATCACGCGCATCAGACCCAGGACCCCAAAGACCACGCCGGCAAGGCCGACGATGAAGAGAAGAGGCCTAGGCCAGTATTTCGGTCGGAGACTTGGCTCTGCACCGGCCATCCCCGGCACGAACCGGAACAACGAGGAATGCGCCCGACCAGATTCGAACTGGCGACCTTCGGCTTGAAAGACTGAGAGACGTCCGCATTGGAAGCGGATTTGCCGAGGCGATGTGACTGGGATGAGACACAAATTTGGGTGGGCCAGAGACTCGGTGCAGCGCTCCCAACGATATGCGCTGGGCAACTGGGCCTGATGCGATAGTGCGGCGACGATCGAGGCTGCCGGGAAGAGCCGGTCTACCGAACGGCAGCGCCTCGATCACTTGAGGTCGAGCACGACCTTGCCGTTGGCCGTGATCGTCTGCTGGGTCGTGCCCGATTTCGACGTCTCGGTCTTTTTCTCCGCGATGGTCAGCGTGAGGTGCCGATCCCCGACTTCTCCACCCACGGTGGTGCTGAGTTCGGTCCCGCCTGCGAACTGGTCGTAGAGGCGCCCGCATTTCGGTGAGGCGAATCCGGTGGGGATGTGCCAGGTGGTCTTCAGCTTCCCGGCTCCCGCCTTCGTCACCTCCAGCGTGAACCCGCCGGGGCCGCTGCCTTCATCCCACGGGCCGCTGCACGGATCCGGCTTGCCGCTGTTGGTCTGGGTCTCGTCCCCGTTGGCGGATTCGCTGCCGGTGATGTTGATCGGGTAGGTCCCGCTGCCGCGCCCGAGCAGGATCGGCAACGCGGTGGAGCGGCTGGGATCGAGCTTCTCGACGAGCCGACCGAAGCCGTTCCATTTGATCCCCGATTCTTCCTGGGTGGCCTTGTCCTTGACGATGAGAAGGGCGTGGACCGCTTCGTAGAGGTACGCCTTCCCCGGGACTCCCGGCAAGGCCTTGGCACCTGAGGTCCCCGTCGTCGATCCGAAGAGCAGAACCAGGACCGCGCCCAGACAGCACGGGATGGACACCAGCCGAAAGATTCGTGCCTTCCGCCCGGACCTTCCTGGCTTCCCAGTTCTCATCGGCTGAGTAGAGCCGACCCGGGGATCCGCGTCAAGGGTCGATCGCAGCTCCGGTACGTGGGCCGCGGGCTCGCCGACCGTCGATGGCGGCGCGAAACACCTACACGCCGATCAGCGCGGCAGGAACGACCGCTATGCCGTCCGGGCGCCGGTACGCCTCGGCACCGGTGCTGACGACCACCGCATCGAGCAGCGAGTCGCCGAGTTGCCCGGCAAGCCACTTCAGGTGGCGGACGTCATCGCTACCGATGTCGCGGGCGAGCTTGAACTCGACAGCGAGGACGCGCCCGTCTTCGCGCTCGATGATCAGGTCGACCTCGTGCTCCCCGCCGCTCGTCCGCAGGTGAAAGACCCGGGCCTCTGACGCCTGGGCGCAGACACGCAGCAACAGGGTGCAGAGGGACTCGAACAGGGCGCCGAGCAGGGATCCGTCCCGGGGAATCGGGGGACCGACCTCTCCTCCGGAGAGAAGCGCATCGGCGTCGACACCGAGGAGCCGTGCCGCGAGCGCCGGATCGGCGAGCTGGTGCTTCGGGGGATGTGAGAGACGCCGGATGCGATTCCTGGTGGGCGTCCACGCAGGCACCGGGTCCACGATCCAGAGTCGTTCGAGCACGTCTCGGTAAGGCTGAGTGGTGGTCCTGGCCGGTTTCTCGCCCTCACCACCCGTGGCTGCGTCTCGGATCGTCTCGAAGGACGCAGTGGTCGACGACGCCGCCGCGTATGCGGTCATCCAGCGACGCAGCGCAGACGGGTTGCGGATCTGGAGCCCCAGCTCGGGGAAGTCGCGGTCGACGATCCGGTCGAGGTAACCGTCGAGCTGTGCTCGCAGCGGCCGGCCGGAGAGATCGCGCAGGCCGGGGAAGCCGGACTGCAGGATCTCCCGAACGTAGTCGTCAACCCTCAGATCAGTGCGCCCGTCGACCGGCGGGCGCCCGCCGGCCAGCAGCTCGCGCAGGCTCACGGTCGGATGCTCGACGCCACGCTCGGACAGGGCCAACGGCCGCATTCGGATGCTGACGATCCGACCCGCACCGGAATGGGTCTCGACTCGGGCCGGGGACGCGGAGCCGGTCAGGAGAAAGCGGCCTGGATCGGCACCCGCGTCGACCGCCCGCCGCACCAGGTCCCAGCACTCGGGCAGGTACTGCCACTCGTCGATCAATATCGGAGCGGGGGAGTCGAGCAGCCGCCCAGGGTCGGCTTCGGCAACGCTGCGTTGAGCGGGGTCGTCGAGGGCATGGACGGTGGCGGCACATCGACTCGCAGTCGCCGTCTTTCCGACCCCTTTCGCGCCGACGATCGCCACCGCGGGCAGGGAGCTCACCAACTCCCCGAGCTCCTCGTCTATGACCCTCCGCAGGTATCGCTGCGCCATGTCGGTCGTCTCAGGCATGTGCCCTAGGCTACCATTTTGACGCCTCCTGCACTACAAATCTGACGCCTTTTGCACTACCGTTTTGACGCCGCCCTCTTTGCAGGCCCGAGCACGGATCTGGACCTGGACTTCTCACGGTTGCCAACACGGCTGAAATCGCATCAGGTGCCAAGATCCAACTCCGCTCGCAGCTGGTCCGAGGAAATCTCCGTCGGATTGAATGGACGAGGGGCGGTGACTCGGTGAGCCGGGATTGGGGCGGCGATATGACCGGGATGCGACCCGGAGGTCGGCCGCCATCGACTCAGCGGCACCGGCCATCTTCTGTCCTTCCCATTTAGCTCCTGCCGACTTCCCATATTCCCTAGAGCGATCTCCCAAATTGCATAGCTGACTTTCCCAATTTGCACTACGCTCATGGCGGCCGTCACCTCCCTCATCGCGGCCGGCGTCCTGTTCTCTTTCGAGGTGGGCAACGAACAAGTCTTGTCCGTCCCTCAGGATCGCTGGGCGCAGTTCCTCGAACTCGATGAGCCCCCCATCCAGACCCCGATCTACGGTTCGCGGGGGTCCGGACCAGCCCCCCGCCGGATGACCTCCTACTTCGAGAGCTTCATCCAGGATCTGCTCGGCTCCATACCGACGTCGTTACCACTGGGACACGCGCTGGGCTGATCCCTTCTGCAGAGCCGATCTCCGTCGAATTGAAAGGACGAAGGGCCTTGGCATGAGGAGTGGGATAGCAGCGGCGATGTAGCTGAGATGAGATGTAGGCGCCGCCTGAAGACTGGACCACCTGCGCCGGTCGAAAACTGACCCACCTGGTGCGGGGCCGGAGCCATCCGGCCGGGTCCGGACTCTCGCCCGATCGAGGAGATCGAGGCGAGGAGGAGCGGTGATCGGCGTGGAGCAGTGGGCGGAGATCAGGCG
>DATEDJ010000042.1:0-6165 GCA_035281725.1 Solirubrobacterales bacterium | reverse complement strand
GTGCGTTCGCAGTAATCCTCGCTATGCGGGGATTACTGCGAACGCACTGAACGGACCCGTGGCAGACGTGACGCCTCTCCTGGGTGAACGTGACGTTCTCGGCGTCTCCCTCACGGATCCCGGCGCCCCTCCGCACCCCGGCCCCCGCAGGCGCCCCGCACCCTCGCCTCTCCCCACAGACCCGGCCATCTCGCGGCGGCCACAGCCTGCCCGGGCCGCCGCGAAATGGCCGCGTCCCTTGCCCGTCCCTTCCCCGCCCCCGCCGCGACCGGCTTTCATATCTCTGCCACATTAGATTTACCTGGGTGAGTTCCGTCGACCTTGCCAGGGCGGGCTCCGAAGCGGAGCCCGTACTCAACTTCGGCCATTGGCCGGCGGTGCGCCGCGCTGCGCTCGCGCTCTACTTCGTCGGCTTCGTCGTCTGGAGCTACAACTATGGGATCCCGGTGCAGCGGGAGCTTGTGGTCGCCTGGGTCTGCGGGGCGCTCGGGTGCGCCTGCCTCGGCCGCCATCCGCGGGAGATGCTGCAGCTGGTCATCGACTGGGCGCCGATGGTGATCGTCCTCGGCGCCTACGACCTCACCCGCGGCGCCGCCGACAAACTCGGCATCGGGGTCCACGTCCACCCGATGATCGACTTCGACAAAGCGGTCTTCTTCGGCCAGACCCCGACCGAATGGCTGCAACATCACCTCTACGACCCGAGCGTCGTGAGCGGCTGGAACGTCGCCTTCACGCTGATCTACACCAGCTACTTCCTCACCCCGTTCGCCCTCGCCGGCTGGCTCTGGGCGCGTGACCGGCTCGCCTACCTGCGCTTCATCAAGCGCCTCGTCTCGCTGGCGATCGCGGGCGTCATCACCTACATCCTCTTCCCGGCCGCGCCGCCCTGGATGGCCGCCGACGAAGGCCTCCTCCACAACGTCACCCGGACCACCTCGGAAGGGTGGAAGATCATCGGCGTCGGCACCTCGATCCTCTTCTCCGAAGGGCAGGCGTCGGTCAACCTGGTCGCCGCGGTGCCCTCGTTGCACGCCGCCTTCACGATGCTCGTCGCCCTCTTCCTCTGGGACCGCGTGCGGTGGCGCTGGGCCCGACCGCTACTGCTGCTCTACCCGGCGGCGATGGGGCTGACCCTGATGGCGACGGGCGAGCACTACTTCTTCGACGTGCTGCTCGGTTGGGTCTACGCGGGCGGGGTGATGGTCGGCTGGTCGGCCTGGGAACGGGCGCGGGCCGCGCGCGCGAACCGCCTCGAGGCCGCGGACGCCGCCCGCGCCGCCGAGATTGCATAGTTTCTCTATATGACCTCGTCCTCTCCGCAGCCCGAGAGCACCTCTGCCGCCTCGCCGCAGCGCGCCGAGGCGATCGAACTCGTCGCCTCGACCTTGCTCGCGCGCGCCAACCGGCTTATCCGCCTGCTGATGCGGAGCGGCCAACACGAGCTCTCGCGGACCGAGGCCGGGGTCCTCTCGACCCTCACCGAGGGCCCCTGTCGGATCACCGAGCTCGCCGCCACCGAGGCACTCGCGCAGCCCACCGTCACCCAGCTGGTCGACAAGCTCGAAGGCCGCGGGCTCGTCCTCCGTGGCCGCTCGGGCGACGACGGCCGCGTCGTCCTGGTCGAAATCAGCAGGCTGGGCCGCGACCACCTCGAGGAGCTTCGTGCCGAGATCCGCGCGAATATGCGCGAGGCGCTGGCGGAGCTCCCCGACACCGAGCTGACAGAGCTGGCCCACGCCTCCGAGACCCTCGGCGTCCTGATCGAGAAGCTGCAGCCGCCTCGCGACGTATGAGCCCGGCGACGAGGCTGCGCCTGCTGCCGTGGGCGCTCCTCTTCGTGGTGATGGTCACCGGGATCATCTCCTCACTCGGCGCGCCGCTCCTGCCGAGCATCAGCAACGACCTCGGCGTCTCGCTCAGCGCCGCCCAGTGGTCGCTGACCGCGACCCTCCTCGTCGGCGTCGTCTCCTCACCGGTGATGGGCCGGCTCGGCGACGGCCCGCGCCGGCGCGAGACGCTGCTCGGCGGGCTGGTCGTGGTCACCGCGGGCTGCGTCCTGGCGGCGCTCGCTCCCAGCCTGCCGGTCCTGGTCGGCGGGCGGGCGATGCAGGGGATCGGCCTCGGCCTGGTGCCGCTGGGGATGGCGACCGCCCGCGACATGCTGCCGCCGGAGCGGGTGCAGGCGACGATCGGCCTGCTCTCGGTCGCCGGTGCCGCCGGGGTCGGCGCGGGCTATCCGATCTCCGGCCTGCTCGCCGGGATCGACCTCTCCGCTGCCTTCTGGTTCGGCGCCGTCGTCGCCGCGATCGCCTTCGCCCTCTCCTGGGTCTTCGTCACCTCGACCGCCGGTCGCCCGCCCGCCAAGCTCGACCTCCCCGGCGCGGCGACCCTGACGATCGGCCTCGGCGCCCTGCTGATCGCGATCGCCGAGGGCAGCGGCTGGGGTTGGGGAACGGGGCGGACGCTCGGCCTCTTCGCCGTCGCCGTCGTCTTCCTGCTGATCTGGGGCGCGGTGCAGCTGCGCGCCCCGGAGCCGCTGGTCGACCTGCGCCTCGCCCGCCACCCGGCGGTCCTGAGCGCCGACGTCTGCGCCGCCGTGGTCGGGATCGCGATGTACATGTACCTCTCCGGAGTGAGCGAGTTCGTCCAGGCGCCGACCGCGCTCGGCTACGGCTTCGGCGCCTCGGTCGTGGTCGCCGGGCTCTGCCTGGTCCCCTTCTCGGTGGTCGGCATGGCGGGGGCTCGGATGCTGCCGGTGACCACCCGGCTGGTCGGCGAGCGCAACCTGCTCCCGGTGGGCTGCCTGGTGGTCGCGGCGGGCGGGCTCGTCTTCGCACTCTTCGACGACCACCTCTGGGGCGCCTTCGCGATGATGGGCGTGCTCGGGCTCGGCTACGGGCTGACCTTCGCGGCGATCCCCGGGATCATCGTCCGCGCCGTGCCGGAAAGCGAGACCGGGAGCGCGACCGGCTTCTACCAGGTGGTCCGCTACATCGGCTTCTCCCTCGGCAGCGCCTTGGCCGCCTCGGTGCTCGCCTCCGAGACCCCGGCCGGCAGTCAGCTGCCCCGCCTGGCCGGCTACACGACGGTGATCTGGATCGGGATCGGCATCGGCGTCGTCGCTGCGGTCATCGCCTGGGTCATGCCGGGAGGCCCGGCGGAGGGCGGTCGCGAGCTCGACGCCGCCGAGCGTCGCCGCGAGGAGGAGGACGCCGAGCTGGCCAGCGCCGGCCTCCCCGGCGTCCCGACCGACTAGCCGCGCCCGCAAGTGCGTTCGCAGTAATCGTCGCTATGCGGAGATTTCTGCGAACGCACCGTCGCGCCTGCGACGCTGGTGGGATGGCCCGCTATCGCCACGTCTTCGCCGCGCCCCTGGTGCGGCCGCTGCTCTTCACCGCGCTGCTCGCGCGGATGCCGATCGGCATGGGCGCGGTCGGGCTGATCTTCTTCGTCCACGGCGAAACCGGGTCGTTCGGCAGCGCCGGGATCGTCACCGGCGCCTTCACGATCGGGATCGGCGTGACCGGGCCGATCCTGGCCCGGCTGATCGATCGCCACGGCACGCGGTCGGTGCTCATCCCCGGGGCGCTGGTCACCGCCACCGGCCTGGTCGTCGTGGTGCTGCTCGGCAGGGAGGGGGCCGGGACCGTGCCGCTGGTCGTGGCGGCAGCGATCGCCGGCGCCGGGACGCCGCCGGTCGGCGGCGTGCTGCGCCAGCACTGGCCGCGGCTGGTCCCAGCGCGGGAACTCGAAACCGCCTACGCGCTCGACGCGGTCAGCATGGAGCTGATCTTCGTCAGCGGCCCGCTCCTGGCCGGGATCCTGGCGGCGACGGCGGGGCCCGCCGTCGGGTTGCTGGTCGCCGCCGGGTTCGGCGCCACGGGGACGATCGCCTTCGACCGCCTGCTCACGCTCCCGCCCGGCTCGGACCCCGCCGCCGAGCGCCACTGGCTCGGCGCGATGCGCTCGCCGACGCTCGCCGTCCTCGTCTTCGCCGGGCTGCCGCTGGGCGCCTGCTTCGGCGCGCTCGACGTCACCATGCCCGCCTTCGGCGCCCACTACGCCAGCTCCGCGCTGGGCGGCCCGCTGACCGCGGCGCTCGCCTGCGGCTCGGCGATCGGCGGCATCGCCTACGGGGCGCGCCCGACGGTCTTCGGCCCGCCGCAGCACGCCGTGGTGAAACTCGGCGCGCTGATGGTCCTCTCCTGCCTGCCGCTCGCCTTTGCCACCGCGGTGCCGGAGATGTTCGTCTTCGCCGCGCTGTCCGGGATCTGCATCGCGCCGCAGATCACCGTCCGCAACAACCTGGCGACCACCAGCCTCGCCGCCGGCACCGTCACCGAGGCGTTCACCTGGCTCGCGCTCGCCTCGACGGTCGGGGCGAGCGCCGGCGCCGCCGCGGTCGGCCCGCTGGTCCAGGCGCACGGCTGGCGCGCGGGAGCGATCTGCGCCGCGCTCCTGCCCGGGGCCGCGACCGCGATCCTCTTCCTGCGCCGGGACCTCCTGAGCCCGCGCGCCGCGCTCTCCTCTCGTTGACAGGCGGGGACGAGGCCGCCAGGATCGATCCATGCCCGAGACCGTCAAAGTCGATCCTTCGGCCTCGCTGGGCTCCTCCTTCGCGGCGGCCCTGGCGGCGAAGGACTTCGAACAGATCCGCGACCTGCTCCACCCGGAGATCGAGTTCCGCGCCCTCACGCCGCGGCGCACCTGGGAGGCGAGCGATCCCGACGAGGTGATCGGCACGGTTTTGACCACCTGGTTCGAAGACTCCGACAAGATCGAGGAGCTCGAGCAGGTGGAGACCGACTCCTTCGCCGACCGGGAACGGGTCGCCTACCGCTTCCGCGTGCGCAACCCGGAAGGGCTCTTCCTGGTCGAGCAGCAGGTCTACCTATCGGAGCGCGACGGCCGGATCGGCTGGATGCGCACCCTCTGCTCCGGCTACCGGCCGATCGAGGGCTGAGGCGAGCGCCGATGCCCGACGTCGCCCCGGCCAACCAGGAGGCGACCGACGCCTGGAGCGGGCCGCTCTTCGAGCGCTTCGTCCACTTCCGCCCCTACGTCGCCGAAGGGCTCGGCGCCCACGGCGAGGTGGCGCTGGCCGCCCACCCGCCCAATCCCGGTGACCGCGTCCTCGACATCGGCTTCGGCTTCGGCGACACGACGCTGCAGCTGGCCGCCATGGTCGGCGAGGGCGGGGGCGAGGTGGTCGGCGTCGACGTCTCCGAGCCGTTCGTCGAACTGGCCCGCGAGGAGGCCGCGGCGGCGGGCGTCGGCAACGTCGAGTACCGGTTGGGCGACGTGCAGATCGCCGACCTCGGCGGCCCCTACGACTTCGTCTTCTCGCGGATGGGGGTGATGTTCTTCGCCAACCCGGTGCAGGCGCTGCGCAACATCCGGGGGGCGATGAGTCCGGGCGGACGGCTCTGCGTGGTCGTCTGGCGCCGCAAGCTCGACAACTCCTGGGTCCACGACGCCGAGCTGGTCGTCGCCAAGTACCTCGACCATCCGGACCAGTCCGACGAGCCGACCTGCGGGCCGGGGCCGTTCTCGATGGCCGATGCCGACGCCGTCAGCGAGCAGCTGCGGATCGCCGGGTTCGAGGCGATCGAGCTGCGCCGCTGCGACCTGCCGATGCGCATGGGGGCGACGCTGGACGACGCCGTCGAGATGACGATGGCGATCGGGCCGGCGGGAGAGGTGCTGCGGCTCTGGGGCGACCGGGCGGACGAGATCCGGCCGCGGATCGCCACCGAGATCAGGGCCGCGCTGGAGCAGTACGTGACCGAGCGCGGGGTGGAAGCCCCGGCCTCGACCTGGATCATCTCGGCCATGGCCTGAGGGCTGGGCTCTGGGGACCCCTTCTCTCACAACAGCGGGGAGGTTCGTTCAGGGGTCCCCAGACCCCGGCTACGCGGCGTTGGCGAAGTGGACGGCCAGCTCCGTCCGCGAGCGGACGCCCAGCTTGCGGTAGGCGGCGCGGAGGTGGTGCTCCACCGTTCGCGGCGACAGGAAGAGGGTGGCGGCGACCTCGCGGTTGGTGCGGCCGGCGGCGACCAGCTCGCAGACGTCGCGCTCGCGGGCGGTGAGGGCGTCGGAGCCGCTCGGCGCGCCGCCGGGGGCATCGGCGCCGGCCGCCCCGGAGCCGGTGGCGCCGCCGCT
>DATEDJ010000041.1:0-28913 GCA_035281725.1 Solirubrobacterales bacterium | reverse complement strand
GCGCCCCTCTTCGATCCACTTCGCGATGAATTCGAGGACGACGACAAACGCCACGGTGGGGCTACTCGCCGATGATCTCGATCCGGTAGCCGTCCGGATCGCGGACGAAGCAGATCCGGTGGCCCTCGGTGCGGCCGCCGGGGCGGTAGGGCGGCTTCTCGGGCTCGATGCCGGACTCGGCGAGGTCGGCGAGGGTGCCGTCGAGGTCGGCGACCGCGAGGGCGATGTGGTTGTAGCCGGTGCCGTGGTCGTAGCCGCTGACCCCGTGGTTGTAGGTCAGCTCGAGGATCGGGTCGCCGTCGGGCAGGGCCATGAAGACGTTGATCGCCTCGTCGCCGATCGGCATCCGTCGCGCCTCGGCGAAGCCGAGCTTCTCGTAGAAGGCGACCGAGGAGTCGATGTCGCCGATCCGGTAACAGGTGTGGAGGAAGGTGTTGGGCATGGCTCTGAGCTTATCCTCCGCCTGATGCGATCCCAGCTGGTTGCGATCCTCGCCGCGATGGCCCTCGTGCTTGGTGTTGCGGCCACGGTTGACGCCGCTGAACCGACCCCCGAAGCGACGACTCCCGAACCGACCGGCAAGATCGTGACGATCAAGGTCGTCGAAGCGGGAGGGGAGCTGAAGTTCGTCGGCCCAGCGACGGTTGCCGAAGGCGACACGCTGGAAGTCGTCAACACTACCAACCCGCTGAAGGTCGGCCCGGTGACGTTCTCCCTGGTCCGCCCGGGCCACCTGCCGAAAACCAGGCAGGCGCAGGCCAGGTGCTTCACCCCCGACCACATCTGCTCGGCGATCGCCGAATGGCAAGGCGTCGGCGGCGACGGTCTGCCGACGATCAACCCGGCCGAAGCGGGCCTGCCCGGCTGGGACACGCCGGGCACCACGACCAGCCCTGGAGACTCCTGGTTCTCGGGCTCGAAGCCCGGCGCCGCCTTCGCTCAGGAGGTGACCGCGAAAGCGCCCGGACGGCTCTGGTTCATGGACGCCATCCACCCCTTCCTCAGGGGCACGATCAGGGTGGTCCGGCCCTAAAGAAAACGCGGGGTTTGTCGATTCATACGTGAGTTGATCTCCCCGCTCGCCGACAAAGACGCGATCCGCGCTCCGGGCCGTTCCGAGGCCCGGGCGACGGCGACCCTGCTGATCGCGGGCGCCCTCCTCGTCGCCCTCTCGTTGATCCTGCCCCACCCGACCGGAGGGCACCTGATCGCCCTCACCGCGACCGCCTGCGGCATGGCCTTGGTCGGCCTCGCCGTCTGGTTCGCCTCCGCGCGAGTCCCGGTCGCCCTCGTGCACGGCCTCCTGGCGGGGACGGTCTTGACCACCGCCATCCTGATCTGGGAGTCGGGAATCGCGGTCGGCCAGTACGGGACGATCTACACCTGGGCGACCTTGATCTCGGCCTACTTCTTCTCCCGACGGGTCGCCGCGGCGCACCTGGCCTGGCTGCTCCTGGTCAGCGCCGGGTCGCTGGCGGTGGTCACGAGTACCGGCGGCTACTCGCCGGTCACCCGCTGGATCTTCGGTGCCGTGTCCCTCACCGTGGTGATGCTCTTCGTCAACGGTCTGGTCGCCCGCCGTGATCGTGCCGACACCCGCGCCCGCCACTTCTTCGACCTCTCCCAGGACATGCTCTGCACGGTGGACACGAACGGGCGCTGCATCGAGGTCAACGCCGCCTGGGAGCGCAACCTCGGCTTCCGCCCCGAGGAGATGCGTGGCAAGCGGCTGCTCGACTTCACCCATCCCGACGACCACCGGCATGCGACCGAAGAGGCGATGCGGGTCTTCGCCGGCGGCGTCAGCGACGGCCTCGATACCCGGGTCCAGGCCAAGGACGGCAGCTGGCACTGGCTGCGCACGAGCTCGGTCTTCGAGCCGGCCGAGGAACTCGTCTACGCCCGCTCCAGCGACGTCACCGAGCGCAAAGCGCTCGCCCTGGAGCGCGAGGAGATGATCGAGGAGAAGGAGCGGATGGCTCGCTCCGACGCGCTTACCGGTCTGCCCAATCGCCGCGCCCTCGACGATCAGTTGCCGCGCGAGATGTCACGAGCATTGAGAGCCGACTCACCACTTTCCCTGGCGATCATCGATATCGACAACTTCAAGGCCTACAACGACAGCTACGGCCATCTGGCGGGCGACGCGGTGCTGAGAGATTGCGCGGCGGCGTGGGACCAGGCGTTGCGTGGCGAAGACATGATCTTGCGCTTCGGCGGCGAGGAGTTCCTCGTGGTCCTGCCGGGATGCGACGCCGACGACGCGACCGAGATCATCGAGCGTCTGCGCGCCGCCACTCCCGACGGTCAGACCTGCTCCGCCGGGCTGGCGAAATGGCGGCCAGGGGAGAGCGTCGACGACCTCGTCGGGCGCGCCGACAAAGCTTTGTATGAGGCCAAGGAGGCGGGGCGGGATCGTCTCGTGAGTGCGGGGGCCTGAGTGTGCCGGAAGGGCGACCCCTTCTCTCACAACAGCGGGGAGGTTCGTTCAGGGGTCGCCCTTCCGGCACCCACGTCGGCCTGAGACGATGCGGCGCGTGCCTGATGACAAGCTTCGGCGCCGTTTCCGCGGAGCCCGACGAGATCCTGAGCTGACCGTGCTCGAGGGCTTCCATGCCCTCAAGCACGCGTTGAGGTTCGGGGCTGAGGTGGAGATTGCGGTCGCGGTCGATCCCGGGGAGCTGGAGGAGCTCGCTGCGACCCTGGCCCCCGACCTTGCAGGGCACTTCGCCGCCGCCGTCACGCCGATAGATGCGGAGACCCTCGCGGGGCTGGTGCCGCAGGCGCCGCGGACCGGGGTCGTCGCGATCGCTCGGCGCAAGCAGGCCGACCTCGCCGCGGTGCTTGCCGATCGGCGTGAGGCCCCCGTCGTCCTGCTCGAGCAGCCGCGGAACATGGGAAACCTTGGTGCCTGTGTGCGGGTCGCGGCGGCGGCCGACGCGGCGGGGCTGCTGACCATCGGCGAGAACGATCCTTGGCACCCCGACGCGGTGCGGGGCGCCGCGGGACTGCATTACGCGCTGCCGGCAGTCGCCGCGGTCGAGCGCGCCCCGACCGGGGTGGAGGGGCGGCCGCTCCTGGCGCTCGACCCCGAGGGGGAGGAGATCGACCCGGCGGCGCTCCCGCCGCGGGCCGTCCTCGCCTTCGGCACCGAGCGCCATGGGCTCAGCGATGAGCTGATCGCCGCCGCCGACGGCCGCATCGCCCTGCCGATGCGAGAAGGCGTCTCCAGCCTCAATCTCGCCACCTCGGTCGCGGCCGTTCTGTACGCGTTGGTACTGCAGCGTCCGCGCCTTTAGGTAAAGCTCCACTAAGCAACTGCCGACACCAGGGTTGCCACCAACCGATTTCGAAAGGAAGCAACGTGCCCCTCGCAGACATCACCTTCGGCGAACTGCTGCTCGTAGTCGTCGAGATCTTCCTCTTCGTGGTCTGGATCTGGATCCTCTTCACGATCATCACCGACCTCTTCCGCGACCATGAAATGTCCGGTTGGGCGAAGGCCTTGTGGATCCTCTTTCTCGTCTTCATCCCCTTCCTGACCGGCCTCGTGTACCTGATCGTGCGCGGCTCCGGGATGCGGGATCGAGCGATCAAAGCCCAGACCGACGCGAAAAAACATTTCGACGAATACGTGCGGGAGCAGGCCCACGCCTCGCCCGCCGACGAACTCCACAAGCTCAACGAACTGCGCGAAAAAGGGGCGCTCAGCCAGGAGGAGTTCGACCAGGCGAAGGCCAAACTGCTCTCCTAGCTCCGTCTTGGGGCAGGAGATTTGGGGCCGCGGGGCGCGAAAGGGGCGCCCCGCGGGCCTCTACATAGGCGTCAAAAGTCCTGCAAAAGGCCCCGTTCTGCAAGCTAGCTTGCAAATTATCGGTAACTAAGGGGGGCGATGAGGTCTCTTCGCTAGCCTGCGCGACCGCGGCCGAGTTCCTGTGTTTCACACGAACCGGCCCGATTCGATGCGGACTCTCTTCACCGACACCGACCCCCTTCGCGCGCACCGCCGTCGCGCCTTCAGCTTCGCCGCCGTCCTGGTGGCCGCGCTGTGCGGGATGGCGTTGCTGCTCTCCGCGACCGCCCCGGCGGCCAGCCTGGAAGAAAAGCGCGACTCGACCCAGTCGAAGCTGAACGAAGTCGAAGCGAGCTCCAGCGCGCTGGCCGACCAGATCGCCGCCCAGAACGCCGAAATCGATTCGATGATCGGCGAAGTCTCGACGCTCCGCCAGGAAGAGGCCGCGGTCCGCGCCCAGCTCGTCGCCAAGGAAAAAGAACTCGAAGCCGCCACGGTCGCGCTGGAAAAGGAACGCGAACACCTGGTCGAAGTCCGCGGTCAGCTGAGCCGGGCCCTCGGGGCGCTGCGCGAACGGCTCGTCTCGATCTACGAGGCCGGCTCGCCGGACGTCCTCAACGCGATCCTCGAATCCGAAGACTGGTCCGACATGGCGGCGCAGACCGAATACCTGAACCGGATCCAGAGCTACGACAACGCGGTCGTCGGCCGGGTGAAGACGCTGCGCAACGAAGTCCAGGATGCGGTCGGCCGGCTGACCGCGACCCAGGGGCGGATCGAAGACGCCCGCAACTCGATCGCCGCCACCGAGCGCGAAGTCGCCGTCGCCAAGGAAGCCGCCGAGGCGCGCTTCGCCGAACTGAAGGCGGCGCAAGCGCAGCGGCGCGAAACGATGAACGCGCTGGAGTCGAAAGAACAGGCACTGAGCGACAACCTCGCCTCGATCTCCGAACAGATTGCCACCCAGCGCGCCGCAGAAGCGGCGGCCAACGCCGAAGCCTCCGGCATCATCACCGAAGCTGCCGGTGAATTCCCGGCGCCGCTGAACGCGGGCGAAAGCGCCGGCTTCATCTCCGAATCGGAAGCGAGCGCCCCCGAATCGGCGCCGGAACAGGTGAAGGGCGCGATCGCCGCGGCCAACGCGATCGCCATGACCCCCTATATCTGGGGCGGCGGCCACGGCTCCTTCGAATCGTCCGGCTACGACTGCTCGGGCGCCGTCTCCTACGCGCTGCACGGCGGCGGCCTGCTGGAAAGCCCGCTCGACTCGACCGGCCTCGAGACCTGGGGCGAACCGGGCCCGGGTAAGTGGATCACCGTCTACGCCAACGCCGAACACACCTGGATGATCATCGCCGGCCTCGCCTTCGACACCGTCGGCGGCCCCGGCCCGCGCTGGCACAGCTCCCCGGTCGACTCGCCCGAAGGCTTCATCGTCCGGCACCCGCCCGGCCTCTAACACCCGCCGATAGGCTCGACGAGCCTTGGAACCCATTTCCTATATCCAGGCGATCATTCTGGGCGCTCTGCAGGGGATCGCGGAGCCGTTCCCGATCTCGAGCCTCGGCCACGCGGTGCTGCTGCCGCACCTGCTCGGCTGGAACATCCACCAGAACGACGAATACTTCCTCTCCTTCCTGGTCGCCACCCACTGCGCCACGGCGCTGGTGCTCTTCCTCTTCTTCCTCGAGGACTGGAAGCGGATCTGGTTCGGCTTCGTCCGCTCGGTGCGGGGGAGGGCGACGCCTCGCGACCTCGACGCCCGCCTCGCCTGGGTGATCATCGTCGGCACGATCCCGGCCGGGATCCTCGGCCTCGCGCTCGAGCACAAGCTGCGTACGCTGTTCGCCTCGCCGACCTCGGCGGCGATCTTCCTCACCATCAACGGCGTGCTGCTGCTCGCGGTCGAGCGCTTCCGCCGCCGGCCGCCGCGACCCGGTGACTGGGAGGGGGACGGCGACCAGCGGATCGCCCGCATGGGCTTCCGCCAGGCGCTCGGGATCGGCGCCGCCCAGGCGCTGGCCCTGATCCCCGGCATCTCGCGCTCCGGGGTGACGATGGGCGGCGGCCTCCTCACCGGGCTCTCCAACGAGGACGCCGCCCGCTACGCGTTTCTGCTGGCGACGCCGATCATCGGCGCCGCCGGGCTCCTGAAGCTGCCCTCGCTGCTCGGCTCGGCGGGGGACGGGGTGCGCGGCCAGGCGCTGGTCGGGGCGCTGGCGGCCGCGCTCACGACCTGGGCCGCGGTGAAGTTCCTGCTCCGCTACTTCGAGACGAACCGGCTCAGCCCGTTCGGCGTCTACTGCATCGTCGCGGGCATCTTCTGCCTGATCGTCTTCACGATCTGAGGCGCGGGAACGCGATGCACCAACTGGTGGCTAAGATCGCCGAGGAAACTGACGAAGAAAGCTAGCCAGCGCCCTTGCGTAAGCGCCGCCGATGCAGATAATCAGCCGCACCGTCTCGATCCTCGAGGAGGTGGCCCGGCGGCCCGACGGAGGGGGACTCGTCGAGATCGCCAACGCCACGTCCCTGCCCGCGGCCACCTGCCACCGGCTGCTGGCGGCGCTGGCCGAAGACGAGCTGGTCCAGCGCGACCCGCTGACCCGGCGCTACAGCGTCGGGCCTGGGCTGGTGCAGCTGGCCGGGATGGTCACCCAGATCGGCCGCGGCGCCTCGATCGAAGCCGGGATGACGGCGCTGCGCGACCGCTGGCGGGAGTGCTTCTTCCTCGCCTCGGTGGTCGACGACGCGATCATCTGCGTGCGCTCGCTGCCGACCATCGACCCCAACCGGATGACGGTGACGGTGCCCTTGGGGCAGCCGATGGCGCCGAACGTGGCGGGGTCGGGGAAGGCGATCCTGGCGTACGTCGAGCCCGAGCAGCGCGAGCGGCTGATCGCGGCGGGCGGTGGGATGGCGCGGTTCACCGAGAACTCGATCGTCGACACCGAGGACTTCGAGTCGGAGATGAAGCGGATCCGCGAGCGCGGCTACGCGATCTGCGACGAGGAGTCGGAGATCGGCGCCGCCACGGTCGCCGTGCCGATCCTCCTGCCGGAGGGGACGGTGCGCAGCGCCTTGGGCACGATCGGCCCGCGCGACCGCATCATCAGCATCGCCGAAGACGGGCTGATCGAGGACATGGAGCGCACCGCCGGGGTGATCGCGGGCCTCGAGCAGGGTACGATCGTCGACGCGCTCGTCCCCGGGCTCTGAGGGCCTAGGCGGCGGTCTCGCTCGCTTCCCGTTCGCTGGCGAGTTTCTCCACCGCCATCTGCAGGGCCTGGAGCTGTTCCTGGACGCTGGCGAGTTCGCGCAGCGCGACTTCCTCCGGGCGCAGCTCTTCCTCGGCCAGCTCGTGCTCGATCTCGCTCAGTTCGGGAGCGAGGAAACGCTGCGCGAAGCCGCCGGTGAGGAGGGCGACGAAGCCGATCCCGATCAGCAGGATCGCGGTCGAGACGATCTGCCCGCCGGTCGTGGTCGGGTAGATGTTCGAGCCGAGCGTGGTCATCGTGGTGACCGCCCAGTAGGTGTCCTGCCAGAAGGTGAGGTGCTGGGAGTGCTTCTCGAAGGCGCCGAAGATGGCGCCGCCACCGACGATCGTGAGAAGCGCGAGGAGCGCCGCGTAGCGCAGGCCCTGGAGCGAGAAGACCTCGCGCGAGAGCTGGGCGAGGCGCAGGAGCCGCAGCAGGCGGAGCAGGCGCAGCGCCCGCAGGCTCTGCAGGCCGGGCGGCAGGATCGGCGGGGTGAGGACGACGACGATCAGGTCGAGCGGGTGGTGCTTCAGCCACTTCCACCGTTCCGGCACCACCGCGAGCATGACCACTAGCTCGATCAGGAAGGCGCACCAGGTGATCCAATTGAGCGCGATCGCGATCGCCTGCAGCGCCCCGCCCGGTCGCGACTCCGACAAGGCCACACTGGGCAGCACCAGCGCCGCCGCGATCAGCATCGGCGTCGCCAGGAATTCGGCGACCTTGGTGCTGCGCTCGTCCATCCCCGGCCCGTAGCGCACCGGGGCGCCGTCAGCGCCCGTCGTCTCCGCGGTCCTCGCGTCGGGTGAGTTCACCGAAACCCATTCGACAAGTGCCACCTCCGCCCCTCTCTGTGCCAACTTTGTGACAGCGCTTGAAGCGAGGCGCTTTGTCTGCGTATGGTGGTCCGGCGATGGCAGAGGAGAACGGAAAACCGACGGAGGAGACCGAGTTGACGGAGGCCGAGGTGCGGGCCAGGCTCTACCGGCGGCTCGATGCCCTCAAGCTGCCCGGTCCGTGGACTGATGCCGACGATCTCTGGCTCGAATTCATGACGGAGGAACCACAAGGACGGCGACGTGCCTCGCGAGACCCTGATCTTTGATTCCAGTGTCGTCAGTCGGGTTTCGCGGCAAGGCCATGGGCTTGCGCTAGGGACTACGCTGGACGGCGAGGATCTCCGTCGGCCCTACGCGGCGTGCTGGGCGATCAGCATCGTCACGATTGCCGAGGCCCGCGCTGGCTATCGAATTGGCCGTTGGGGCAGTCGAAGGGTCACGAAGGCTGAACTGGTTCTTGGCGCATTTGTCCCGCTGACGATCGATGACGCGGACGTGGAGGAGTGGTCACGGTTGATGGCGGCCGCACGCGCGAAGGGCGTGGCACTCAGCGACAACGATCTGTGGATTGCCGCGACGGCAAGCTCTCGTGGATGTGCGCTTGTCACCTGTGACCGCGACCACGAGCGGATCGCGCCTGAGATGCCGGTCGAAGTCGTGTTCCTCGCCCCGCCGGTCTGACGACCGGCGGGGCGGCGCTCAACCCCTGCGGGCGGCCGCGACCAGGGTCGCGCTGGGCTTGACCACCTTCAGTGGGACGAAGGTCTTGTCGGCGCGGGAGATGGTGATCGGGCCGATGCTGGGGTCGCCGCTGGGCAGGATGTCGAAGGTGCCGGTGATCCCGTTCTTCACCTCGGCGTGGGCGACGCCGGAGATCACCGCGGCGCGGGAGCCGGAGCTGCCGGCGAGGGCGGCGAGGACGAGTTCGGCAGCCTGGCCGGCGTACGGCGCGTACAGTTCGACCGGGCCGTCGACCTGCTTTTTCAGGGCGGTGACCAGCTGTTTGCCGGGGCCCGGAAGTTCCTGCGGGACGAGACCCGGGACGCTGGCGAACATGCCCTTCGAGGCCGATCCGGCGAGGTCGATCGTCGACTGCTGGGCGAAGCCGTCGGGGGCGAGCAGCTTGACCGCACCGCTGTTCGGGCCGAGCACCGCAACCTTGTCCTTGATCAGCTGGGCGCCGTTCTCCTCGGTCAGCCCGGCCAGCAGGACCGCGTCCGGTTCGGTCTTCGCCACCGTTTCCATCAGCGCCGTGTAGCTCGAGGCCTTCGGGTTCCAGGAGGTGAAGCCGACCACCTTGATCCCGGCCTTCTTCGCCGCGCCGTCGAAGGTTTGCGCCTGTCCGAGGCTGGTCGGATCGTTGCCCGCGCAGAGGACGTAGGCGCGACGCACCCCTTCGCTCTTGGCGAAGCTCGCCAGCCCGGCGCCCTGGTAGGCGTCATTGGGGACCACGCGGGCGTAGTTGTGGGCCTTCGGGTAGAGGCTGTCGGGAGCGCCGCCGGTGCATTCGGGGCTCGACTCGGTGAGGCAGATCGCGGTGTTGCCGGGCGAGACCATCGCCACGCCGCCGCCAGGAGCCTTGCCGAGGATCGGGATCTCGACTTCGGCGCAACCCGAGTTGTAGGTGCCGATCACCGCGAGGACGCTTGGGTCGGCGGCGTACGCCTTCGCGTTCTCCCGGCAGATCGACTTCGTCCAGAGCCCCGTCTTCGGGCTGGAGTCGTCGCAGGCCTGGTAGCCGATGGTGGTCGATCCACCGGCCCAGCCGGCGCCCTTCAGGACCAGTTCGATCGCGTCGTTCATCTGCAGCGAGCGCTGCCGCGAATCGCCGTCCAGGGGCAGGTCGGAGACGATCAGCGCGTCGGGTGCGCCCTTCCCGTCGTACTGGACCGGGCCGCAGGCCTTCAGCGACACCGCGGTCGCCCCGCCGGCACCACTGGCCGCGCTGGCGCCGACCACGGCGACAACGATCAGAAGGGTGGCCAGGAGCGCGGAGAGGACGAAGCGGTTTCGCATCGCCGGGAACGATCCCGCGACCATCGGACGTCTGAAGACCTACTCGGCGGGCGCCGGGGCCTCTTTGCCGAGTTCGACGTGGGCGCGGCTGTCGCTGGTGCGGACCAGGGTGAGGGTGGCGATCAGGCCGACGATCGCCAGCCCTAGCGCCCCGCCGACCTGCTGGGAGGTGTTGATCAGCCCCGAGGCGAGGCCCTGCTCGCGGTCTTCGATCCCCGAGACGGCGGCGATCGTCACCGGCACGAAGGCGAAGCCGAGGCCGAGCGCCGCGAGGCGCGAGGGGCCGAGGATGGCGGCGAGGAAGGTGCCGTGGACGTCGCTCTGGGTGAACCAGATCAGGCCCACGGCGATGCAGGCCATGCCGATCGGCAGGATCGGCTTGAAGCCGACTTTGGTCACCAGGCCGGAGGCGAGCCCGGCGGCGAGGATGATCGTCACCGCCAGCGGCAGATAGGAGATGCCCGCCTTGATCGGGCTGTAGCCGAGGATCTGCTGCATGTAGAGCGAGATGAAATAGAACATCGAGAAGAGCGAGGCGCCGACCAGGATCCCGACCACGTTGGCCCCGGTGACGGTGCGCACGCGGAAGATCGAGAAAGGGACGAGCGGCGCCCGCGAGCGCAGCTCGATCGCGACGAACGCGGCCAGCAGGATCAGCGAGGCGACGATCGTGCCGATCGTCTGGAAGGAGCCCCAGCCGGCCGATTCGGCGTCGAGCAGGGCGAAGACCAGGGCCGAGAGGCCGAGCGTAACGGTCACCGCGCCGGCGACGTCGAAATGGCGCGTCTCTGCCTCGGCTCTGGTCTCGGCGATCAGGGTCGGGGCGATCGCCGCAGCGAGGATGCCGATCGGCATGTTCACCCAGAGCACCCATTCCCAGCCGAGGTATTCGGTGAGGACGCCGCCGAGCAGCACCCCGGCGGCGCCGCTGGAGCCCGCCACCGCGCCCCAGACCCCGAGTGCTTTGTTGCGCTCGGCGCCGTCTTTGAAGGTGACCGCGACGATCGAGAGCGCCGCGGGGGAGAGAATCGCCGCGCCCAACCCCTGAACGGCGCGGGCGGCGATCAGCTGCCCCGAATTGGCGGCGACCCGCCCGCCAGCGAGGCGAGCGCGAACAGGATCAGCCCGCCGATGAAGAGGCGGCGCCGGCCGAGCAGGTCGGCGAGCCGGCCGCCGAGCAGGAGGAAGCCGCCGAAGGTGAGGACGTAGGCGTTCACCACCCAGGGCAGGCTGTCCTCGGAGAAGTTGAGCGCGCCTTTGATCGTCGACAGGGCGACGTACACGATCGCGGCGTCGAGGACGACGACGATCTGGGCCATGCAGAGCAGGGCCAGCGCGATCCAGCGTTTGTCGCGCGCGTCGGCGGTGGTGGTCACGAGTCGTTCTCCGAGAATTTGGTCCGCGGCCGCTCCACCGGCACCTCGTCGAGGAAGGTGTCGACCCTCTCGTCGTAGAAGGCGACCCGCCCGGCGATCTGGAGCACCTGCGGGGAGGGATAGGCGTAGGACCAGGCAATGTCCCGGTGGACGGTGTCGCCGATCCGCGCCGACCAGTAGTCGCTGGTCGCCCCCTTGTACGGGCAGTAGGTGGTGGTGTCGGTGCGCTCGAGCGCGGTGAAGTGGAGCGGATCCCGTCGACCCGCGCGTAGGGGCTCCGCGGGTGGCCGCCGAAGACCTCTTCGTCCTCCTCGAATCAGGCGTCGACCGAACTCCAGGCGACGTGGGCGAGCCCGGCGAACGGACCGCCCTCGAATGTCTCGGTACTCGGCAGGGCCAGCACCGAGTCGGCGACGTCCTCGACCGGCACGTAGTAGGCCGGGTAGTGCGGGACCTCCCAGACGTAGAAGGCGCGCACCGTGTCAACCACCACCTCGCCGCCACGCCGGGCGCGAATCCGCCGCGGGCAGGGCTGGATGACCCCGGCCTCGGAGAGATGTGGCGGGTAACGAGACGAGTCGATCACGCGGGCCTCCGCGGGATTCACCCCGGGCACACTAGGAAAGAGGGTAATTTGCTAAGCTAATTAGTAACACTAACGTTTTCATGGCAGCCAAGACCCCCGACACCTCGCTCACCGACACCGCCTCGCACCTGCGCGACGCGGTCGTCCGCACCTCCCGCGCCCTGCGCCAGGAGGCCGCCGCCGAGAGCGGCCTCAGCCCCAGTGCGACCGCGGCGCTGGCGACGATCAACCGCTCCGGCCCGCTCACCCCGTCGGAGCTGGCGGACCTCGAGCGGGTAAAGCGCCCCTCGATGACCCGCACCCTTGCCTGCCTCGAGCGCGAGGGGCTGATCGAACGCACCCCCGACCCGGCCGACGGCCGCAGCTTCCTGGTCGCCGTCAACGACGCCGGGCGGGAGCGCCTCGCCCGCCTGCGCCGCCGCAAGAGCGCCTACCTGGCCCGCCGCCTGCGCAAGCTCGACCCGGACGAGGTCGAGACCCTGGCCCGCGCCGCAGAGCTGCTCGAACGCATCCGGGAGGATGAGCGGGGTTGAGCACCGCCCTGCGCCGCTCGTTCAACTCGCTCGAGGTGCCCAACTACCGGCGCTACTTCGTCGGCCAGGTGATCTCCCTCTCCGGCAACTGGATGCAGAACGTCACCGCCCTGTGGCTGGTTCTGACCCTCACCGACTCCGGCTTCGCCGTCGGCCTGACCACCGCGCTCCAGTTCCTGCCGATGCTCCTCTTCGGCGCCTACGGCGGTCTGCTCGCCGACCGGATGCCGAAGCGGCGTCTGCTCCTGATCACCCAGTCGCTGATGACGATCCCCGCCGTCGGCCTCTTTCTCATCACCCTCTTCGGCGTCGAGCAGCCCTGGATGATCTACCTCGCGGTCTTCCTCTTCGGCGTCGTCAACTGCGTCGACAACCCGACCCGGCAGAGCTTCGTGATCGAGATGGTCGGCCCCGACCGCCTCGTCAACGCGGTCAGCCTCAACAGCGTGATCGTGCAATCGGCGCGGATCGTCGGCCCCGCCATCGCTGGCCTGTTGATCGCCGCCTTCGGCGTCGTCCCCAGCTTCGCCCTCAACGCCCTCACCTTCCTGGCGATGATCGCGGCGCTGATCTCGATGGATCCGCGGGCCCTGCAGGCGCCGCCCCTCGCCGAGCGCAGGCCGGGAGCGATCCGGGCCGGCCTCCGCTATGTCCGCCGCACCCCGGAGCTCGCCGTGCCGCTGGCGCTGATGGCGCTGGTGGGCACGCTCGGCTTCAACTTCCAGGTGGTCCTGCCGCTGCTGGCGAAGTTCAGCTTCGGCGGCGGGGCCGGGGCCTACGCGGCGCTGGTCTCGGCGATGGGCGTCGGCTCGATCGCCGGCGCGCTGGTCAACGGCCACAACGGGCGCACCGGGCCGCGACTGATCGCCGCCGGCTCGCTCGCCTTCGGTGTCGCCGCCCTGCTCTGCGCGGCCGCCCCGGGCCTGGCGGTCGAGATCGTCACGCTGGCGATTCTCGGCGCCGCCTCGGTCACTTTCGCGGCGACGATCAACTCAACCCTCCAGCTTGCCGTCTCACCCGAGATGCGAGGCCGGGTGATGGCGCTCTACTCGGTCGTCTTCCTCGGCTCGACGCCGATCGGTGGGCCGCTCACCGGTTGGCTCGCCGAAGCGTACGACCCGCGCGTGGCCCTGGTGCTCGCCGGTGTGTCCGGACTGGTCGCCGCCTGGGTGGCGCGTGTCTGCTTCGCGCGGATCCGCGAGCGGACGGGACCGCCGTCCCGCCCGCTCGAGGCTTCCGCCTAGCCGACTATTCGATGTAGCCGGCTTCTTTCAGGTAAGCGGCGGCCGCTTCCTTCGGGGTCTGTTTTTCGAGTTCGACCCGCGCGTCCAACTCCTGCATCACGGGCAGCGTCAGGCCCCCCTGGACATTGAGGATCGTCTTTTCGTAATCCGGTCCCGCTTCTTCCGCGACCTTCTTCTGCGTCACGAAGATGATGTTCCCGGCCGGGAAGACGTGCTTGTCGTCTTCGAGGATCACGAACTTTTCCTTCTCCGCCGCGAGCTGCGGGTCGGTGGTGAAGAGGATCGAGAGATCCGCCTGACCCTTTTCCAGCACCGTGTAGCGGAGGCTGATGTCGACGGGTTTGAATTCCTTGAATTTCAGCCCGTACAGTTTTTCCAGCCCGGCCAGGCAGTCGATCCGCTGGCGGCACTCGGGCGAGCCGTAGAGGCTCAGTTTTTCACTGACGCCTTCGAGGTCGGAGACCGTTTTCAGGTTGTATTTTTCCGCCGTCGATTTGAGCAGGCCGACCGCGTTGGCGCTGGCGAACGGGGTGGGTTCGAACGCCTCCAGGCCTTCCTTTTCGAATTCGGCGTTGGCCTTTTCCCAGGCTTCGGTGGCGTCGGACGGGACTTCTTCCGGTTCGAGGCCGAAGAACGAGGTGAGCGCGGTCGAGGCGTACTCCGGGTAGCCGGAGATCTGCCCGGACTTCAGCGTCTTCAGTGCCACCGTTTCGGAGCCGAGGCTGAGGTCACTCTTCGCCTTGTAACCGGCCGCCGCCAGAGCCTGCGTATAAATTTCGCCGAGGATTTCCTGTTCGGGGAAATTCTTCGAGCCGATCGTCAGGCTGACCTTGGCGTTGGCGGGGTTAGAGGTGATGACTTCACCTCCGACGGCTTCTTCTTCGCCTTCGGCGGATTCTTCTTCGGTGCCTTCGGATTCTTCCGGGGCCGTCGATTCCGCTTCGGTCGCTTCGGTCGAGGTGGTGCTCGAGCCGCCGCCGCAGGCCGAGATGCCGACCGCCAGCGCGAGCGCCGCGATCAACATGACCAGGGCCATCAGCGGCTTCTTATGGTTGAACCTCACTACGTGCCTCCTTGTGTGTTTGGAATGTGTCATTGGGCCTGTTGCAACCGCAGGCCTTTGGAAGTGAGTCGCCTCTGCAACCCCGCCAAGGCGAACTCGAAGATCAGGGCGAGGATGGCGACGACGATCGCGCCCGCCAGCACCCCGTTGGCGCCGTAGACGTTTTCGCCGAGGATGAAGTCGCCGAGGGTGACCACGCCGGCCAACGGTGCGATCGTCGCCGTGGCGATGATGTTGATCGAGGCGCCGCGGATGCCGGTCATGATGCTCGGCACCGCGATCGGCAGCTCGACCCTGCGGGCGATCTCCGCCTCGCTCATGCCGACGCCGCGCGCGGCGTCGACGGTGGCGCGATCGACCTGGCGGATACCGACGAAGGTGTTGGTGAGGATCGGCGGGATCCCGAGCAGGGCCAGGACGACCACGAGCGTCCAGAAGCCGACCCCGACCACGGCTGCGATCAGGGCGATCGCCGCGAGCTCGGGGACCGCGCGACCGGCGTTGCCGATCCCGACCGCGATCAGTTCGCCTTTGCCGCGGTGGCCGAAGTAGAGGCCGACCGGGATCGCGACCACTATCGCCAGCAGCAGGGCCACCATGCTGACCTCGATCTGGGTCCAGGCCAGTTCCAGCACCTGTTCGATGCCACCGACCTTCTTGCCGCCGGTGACGTCCGATTCCTGCTTTGAGAAGATGAATTCGAAGGCTCCCGTGAAGCCCGCGAAGAGGGGATGGGCGATCAGGGCCGGGCTCATGCCGCCGCCTCGTTCGCCGCCCGCCGCCACGGCGTCGCGAACCGCTGGGCGGTGAGGAAGATGGCGTCGAAGGCGAGCGCCATCAGCATCGCGATGCCGCCGGCGATGATGATCGCGGTCGGGAAGGTGAGGTTCGATTCGTTGTAGATCTGCGAGCCGAGGCCGCCCGCGTTGACGAACACGGCAAGGGTTGCGATCGCCACGGTGCTCACCGTCGCGATCCGCAGCCCGCCGACGATGTCGGGGATCGCCAGCGGCAGCTCGACCTTCCAGAGGATCTGACGATCGGTCAGGCCCATGCCGCGGGCGGAGTCCTTGGCCGACTCGGGCACGTTGTGAAGGCCGATCATCACGTTGCGGTAGATGATCTGCAGGGTGTAGGCGCTGAGCGCGATGATTGCCGTCTCCCGGCCGCGCCCGGTGATCGGCAGCAGCAGCAGGAAGAAGGCGACGCTGGGGATCGCGAAGAGGATCCCGGTGCCCGCCAGGAGCGGCCACTGCAGGAGGTGGAACCGGTGGGCGAGCAGGGCCAGCGCGAAGGCGATCGCGAAGCCGATCAGCACCGAGATCGCGACCAGTTCCAGCTGCTGCACGGCAGGGGTGCCGAAGCGGTCGATGTTTTCGCGGGCCCAGTCCCAGCAGAAGAGGTGGGACGGGTGCGCCTGACAGGGCAGCGTTCCGCTGGTCCGTTTGTGGAAGAACCCTTCGCCCACTTCACCCACCGCGGCGAGCGGCAGCGCTGACAGGAGGCTATTCATCGGCGGCGATCTCGCTCGCCCGGTCGGCACCGAGGGGGCGCTCGACGGCTCCGCGCTCGTCGATCTTCGCGTCCGACGAGGCGAGGAACTCGGAGATGATCTCGACCGAGAGGATGCCGGCGATGTGGCCGCGGTGGTCGACGACCGGCGCGTACATCGACTCGCCCTGGAGTAGGTCGGCGAGCGCGTCGCGCATCACGTCGCCGGTTTCCAGCACCGGCCCGAGCGGCGCGTCGGCGGTCGCCGGGACGGTGTCGCCGGCGAGGTCGCGCTGGGTCAGCCAGCCCTGCGGGCGTTCCTGCTCGTCCACCAGCAGCGCGTAGGGGACTTCGACGTCGGGGGCGTCGAGTTCGGCCCGCACCTCGGCGGTCGACTGTCCCGGCCGCGCGTTCGGCGCCCGCCAGAGGTCGATGTCGCCGACCCGCAGGAGCGAGAGCCGCTTCAGGGCGCGATCGGCCCCGACGAAGTCCTCGACGAACTCGTTCGCCGGCGACATCAGGATTTCCGCCGGGGTCGCGTACTGCTCGACCCGCCCGTGCTGTTTCATGATCGCGATCCGGTCGCCCATCTTGATCGCCTCGTCGATGTCGTGGGTGACGAAGAGGATGGTCTTGCGGATTTCGGCCTGCAGGCGCAGGAACTCGTTCTGCAGGCGCTCGCGGTTGATCGGGTCGACCGCCCCGAACGGCTCGTCCATCAGCATCACCGGCGGGTCGACGGCCAGCGCCCGTGCCACCCCGACCCGCTGCTGCTGACCGCCTGAGAGCTGCACCGGATAGCGGTCGGCGAGCTCGGGGTCGAGCCCGACCAGGTCGAGCAGCTCGGTGGTCCGCGCCCGCACCCGCTCCTTGTCCCAGCCGAGCAGCTGGGGCACGGTGGCGATGTTCTGGGCGATCGTGCGGTGGGGGAAGAGGCCGATCTGCTGGATCACATAGCCGATCTCCCGCCGCAGCCTCGCCGCGTCGCGCTTTTTCACCGACTCGCCGCCGATCAGGATGTCGCCCTCGGTCAGCTCGACCATCCGGTTGGCCATCCGCATCGAGGTCGTCTTGCCGCAGCCCGAAGGGCCGACCAGCACGCAGATCTCGCCCGCGTCCACCTCGAGGTCGAGATGGTCGACGGCGGGCGCCGACGAGTTCCCGTAACGCTTGGTAGCGCCCTGGTAGCTGACGGAGCTGGCTCCGCCTGGGGACTTTTCGGACGCCTCGGCGGCGGGCACTTGAGGCGACCCTATACCCCGGGCAACTCGGATTCACGCAACGTAGGCGAACCGGTACCCACCCCGGTACCGCCGCGGTGATCGTGCTCCTCGTGGCCGCTGCCGTGGTGCTCACAGTGCGAGCTTGCGGACCCATCGCGAGAGAGCCAGATCAGGGCGAGGAAGATCGCCGTCGCGATCACGTTCAGGAGGAGCTTGTAGTTGAGCCCGACCGAGCCGAAGACGTCGGTGCGGGAGGGGCGCGGGCCGGTCGGGACGAGGCCGGCGAGGCCGAACAGGCCATCGACGATCAGCGCCGCGATGATGATCGTGACCAGCATCAGCGCCGTGATCCGCAGCGCGTACTGAGTCCCGTAGTACTTGCGGTAGGCGAGCACGATCGGGATCACGATCAGGTCGGCGAAGAGGAAGGCGACGACGCCGCCGAAGCCGATCCCGCCCGACCAGAGCACCGCCGCCAGCGGCACGTTGCCGACCGAGCAGACGAAGCTGAGCACGGCGATCAGCGGGCCGACGATCACGTTCTCCAGCGTCTGCAGGAGCGGCGGCGCGTCGGTGATGAAGAGGACGTTGAAGAAGTCGTCGCCGAGCAGGCCGATGAAGCCGGCGAGCAGGAAGCCGATCGAGATCTCCCGCCAGAGCATCGACCAGTCCATGCGGAAGTTGGCGGCGACTTCGCGCCAGGAGTCGGCGGAGCGGACGGCCTCGCGGAGGGGCAAGTGATCGTCGCCGGAGCCGCCGTGATGGTCATGGTCGTGCCCTTCGCCCGCGGCCTCCTGGGCGTGGGCGCGGCCCCGCTCCTCCAGCTCCGGGGAGACGAAGCGGCGCAACAGGACCGCCATCAGCGCGATCAGGACGAGGCCGCCGACGAACTCGGCCAGCGTGAACTGCCAGCCGATCAGCACCCAGAGGACGAGCCCCAGCTCCCAGACCAGGTTGGTCGAGGCGAACTGGAAGGCGAGCGCGGTGATCGCCGAGGCGCCCTTGGCGAAGAGCGAGCGGGCGATCGCGATCGCCGCGTAGGAGCAGGAGGAGGAGGCGGCGCCGAGCCCGGTCGCCTTCGCGATCGGCGCGAGGCCGGCGCCCGAGAGGGCGCCTTCGATGCGCGCCCGCGGCACCCAGGCCTGGACGATGCCGGAGATCGCGAAGCCGATCACCAGCGCCCACCAGACCTCGTAGGCCATCAGCAGGGATTGTTCGATCCCTTCCCAGATCTTTTCCAGGACCGGCATCAGTCAGTTGCCCCTCCGGTTGCCGCTCGGTTTCTCAGCGGCCGACGAAGCGGCCCAGCGCGGCGACCAGCTCGTCGACTTTCTCGCTCCGCTCCTCGCCCTCGGCGTGGATCACGCAGTGGCGGGTATGGTCGTCGATCAGGCCGAGGGCGACCTTGTCGAGAGCCGCCTCGATCGCCCCGATCTGGGTGAGGACATCGATGCAGTACCGCTCCTCCTCGACCATCCGCGAGACTCCGCGAACCTGCCCCTCGATGCGGGCGAGGCGTTTGAGCAGGGCGTCTTTGTCAGCTTCATATCCGACGTTCATGGGATGACCCTAGCACATACCCCAGGGGGGTATAAAGCGGCGAGGCCGCGTCAGCGTTCGGGGCGAGGGTCCGGGCCCCTGCGGCCCGGGACGGGGAGTTTTCGGGAGGTTCCGTCACAGGGACGGGAGGTTCGTCACGAAGATGCCGCGGTCCTCAACGGTCAGGAATCTGCGTGGTTACTTATCCGTCCATGGCGTGGATTTCTAACCGCGCAGTTTCCTGACCGTTCGAGAACGAGGACGGTCCGTGAGGTTCCCGGCGCCTTCGTCACGAACCCCCGCCGTTGTGCGCCGGCTGCCGTTGCGGTGCGGGGCCCCCGCACCCTCACCTCCCCCCGCAGACCCGGCCATCTCGGCGGCGGCCACAGCCTGCCCGGGCCGCCGACGAGATGGCCGCGTCCCTTCCTCGTCCCGGCGCAACCGCCCCGTCCTTGACCCGTCCCTACTCCTCCCGCCGCCCCGATCGCCCGCCCCGTCGGGGCGGGCGGTATCCACCACCTAAAGCCCGAGGCGCGTGGCGCGCTCGCGGGCGCGCGTGACGACTTCGTCGCGCTCGGGCTGGACGCCTCCGTGCATCAGGATGCGGCCGGCGACGACCACGGTGTCGATTGCGGTGCGGTCGGCGGCGTAGACGAGGTCGGCGGTTGGCTCGCCGATCGCCAGCTCCGGCGCCGTCGGGTCGAGCAGGAGGAAGTCGGCGGGCTCGCCGACCGCGAGCGGGGTGGCGCCGAGCAGCGGCGCCTTGGCGCCGGTGGCGATCGCCCAGGCGTCGTCGACGGCGACCGCGGTCGCGTCGGCCGCGGCATGGCGCTGGGCGAGCGCGAACAGCTTCAGGTCGGCGAGCAGGTCGAGCGAGTCGTTCGACCCGGCGCCGTCGGTGCCGAGCCCGACCCGCACCCCGGCGGCCCGCGCCGAGGGCCAGTCGAAGACCTTGCCGACCGCCAGTTTCATGTTCGCCGCCGGGTTGGAGACCACGGTCGCCCCGCGCGCCGCGATCAGGTCGAGCTCTTCGTCGTCGAGCCAGACCCCGTGGGCGAGCACCGTCCGCTCGCTCAGCAGGCCGAGGTCGTCGATGTAGGCGGCGGGGCGGCGGCCGTGTTCGCCGAGGCAGTCGTCAACCTCGGGCTTGGTCTCGGAGAGGTGGATCTGGACCGGGGCGCCGCACTCGGCCGAGAGCTCGGCGAGGAAAGTGAGCGACTCCTCGCTGACCATGTAGATCGAGTGGGGTGCGAGGGCGGCGGTGACCGGGCCGCCGATCGCGGTCAGTGCCTCGAGGCTCGCGCGCGCCTCCGCCTGCGCCGCCTTCGGGTCGCGGCCCTGGTCGAACATCGGCGCCCCGATCGTCGCCCGCAGGCCGGCGTCGGCCACCGCCCGCGCGGTTGCCTCCGGCTGCCAGTACATGTCCCAGAAGCGGGCGGTGCCGGAGCGGATCATCTCCAGGCAGGCCAGCCGCGTGCCCCAGTAGACGTCCTCGGCCTCGAGCCGGCCCTCGACCGGCCAGATCCGCTCTTCCAGCCACGGCATCAGGGGCAGGTCGCCGCCGCTGCCGCGGAAGAGCGTCATCGCCGCATGGGTATGGCCGTTGACCAGCGGTGGAACGAGGATCGCGCCCGCCGCGTCGAGCGTCCTCTCGCCCGGTTCGGCGACGACGTCGGGGCCCAGGGCGGTGACCGTCCCGCCCGCGCCGCAGCGCAGCCCGACCCGCTCGCCGGCGAGCGTCCGCGCGTCGGTGACGACCAGCACGGCGCCTGCGCTCATCGCCCGACCGCGCCGAGGCGCGGCAGGACGGCGGCGAGCCCGTCGCGCAGGCGGGTCGCGTTGATGAGGCGATCGGCTTCCATCTCCTCGACCGAGAGCTCGCCCTCGGCGAGCCCGTTGGCGAGGTTGTCGACGACGCAGATCGCCGCGTACTCCAGACCCAGCTCGCCGGCGATCACGCACTCGGAGGCGATCGTCATCCCGACCAGGTCGGCGTGCGGGGCGATCATCCGGATCTCGGCCGCGGTCTCGAAGCGGGGGCCGATCGTCTGCCAGTAGACGCCCCCGTCCACTGCTGTCTCGCCGTCCTCGGCGCCCCAGGCCGCCACCACCTCGGCGCGCCAGCGCGCGGCAAAGCCGGGGGCGGTGTGGGCGCGGGTGTCGGCGAAGATCGAGAGGCCGACCTGGAGGGCGATGAAGTCGTCCGGGCAGACGAACCTGCCGACCGGCAGATCGGTGCGCAGGCTGCCGACCGAGGCGATCGCCAGAACCCGATCGCAGCCCTGCTCGACCAGCGGCCGCAGGTTGGCGGCATGGTCGATCTCGTGGGGGAGGACGTAGGCGTCGGCGGCGCCGTGGCGCTGCACCACCGCGGCGCCGTGCTCGGCCGCCGCGGCGACGATCTCACCGCCGCCGGGGCCGAGCGCGTTGGAGCCGAGGATGACAGCCAGCCGTCCCATCGCGGCATCGTATGCCGCCGATGCGCATATGGTGGATCGATGGGCGACGGGGAGCACCGCGAACCTGATCGCGACCCGGAGGGGCGGCCTTCCGGGCGGCGCGAGTCGGAAGACGAGCGGCTCGACCGCAACCTCGGTGAGCTGCTGCAGGAGCTGCGGGTCGCGCTCCCCGGCGTGCAGGTGCTCTTCGCCTTCCTGCTCGCGGTGCCGTTCCAGCAGCACTTCACCTCGATCAGCGAATTCGACAAAAAGGCCTACTTCGCGACGCTGCTGCTGACCGCGCTCTCGGCGGCGCTCCTGATCGCCCCTTCGGCCTACCACCGGCTCACCTTCCGCTATCAGCAGAAGGGCCGGCTCGTCTTCATCGCCAACCGGCTCTCGATCGCCGGGCTCGCCGTCCTCGCGCTGGCGATGACCAGCGCGATCATGCTGGTCACCAACGTCCTCTTCGGCACCGTCGCCACCACCGTGGTGACCACCGTGCTGGTGCTGGCGATGTTCTTCCTGCTCTGGGCGGTGCTGCCGCTGAAGCGGCGGCTCAAGTACAGGGAGGAGGGGCTGCCGCTCCTAGATCCGCCCCGAGACGGCTGATCGCCAGGTCGAGCGGGTCGAGCAGGGCCAGCTCCGGGGCCTCGTCGCGGAGCATCGCCGCGTCAGCTTCCCAGACCTCGAGCTTCAGCTCGATCGGCACTTCGTACTCCTCGGCCACCCGCATCCCTTCGGCCTCGATCGCCGCGTGGAGCGTGGTCATGTTGGTCAGCTTGTCGGCGGCGTAGATCGCCAGCGCGTCGCCGTCGACGTCGGCGACGCGGCCGCGGTGCTCGTCCTTGCGGTCGCGGTAGGAATCGATCGACTCGTCGTCGGAGAGGGCGGCGACGAGGGCGGCGATCTCGTCGCCGAACTCGGCGCGGAGGTCGTCGACCGTGGTGTCGGAGTCCTCGACCACGTCGTGGAGGAGGGCGGCGGCGAGCGTCTCCTCGCCGTAGCCGCGGGCCGCGAGTGTGGCGGCGACCATGCGCGGGTGCTCGAGGTAAGGGAGTCCGCCGCTGCCGTTGCGGATCTGGCCGGCGTGCGCCTCGGCCGCCTTGGCGAGGGCGCGGGCGATCAGCTCGGAGTTCGCTGCGGCAGCGTCGATCGGGCCGGTGTCGATCGGGCTCATCGGCCGGCCACGCTAGTGATCGACGTCGAAACTGAAGTGTCTTCGATCACACTGGCGGAGGCGGGCTCGGCGGCGAGGGCGAATTCGCCGGTCGCCGGATCGACCTCATACCTGGTCCCCTCGCGGCCGACCTCGATCGCCCCGGCGGCGCCGCCGCGCTCCTCCCAACCGGCGGCCGCGCGGGCGGTGTGCGCGTCGAGCCACTTGTCGGAGTGGAGCGGGTCGTGGTGGAAGAGGACGGTGCGCCGCGCCTCGGTCCGCCGGGCGAAGGCGAGCGAGTGCGAGAGCGCCGAGTGACCCCAGCCGAGGTGCTCGGCGTACTCCTCGTCGGCGTACTGGCCGTCGTGGATCAGCAGGTCGGCGCCCTGGGCGAGGGCGAAGCCGGAGATCCACCCGGGGTCGAGCGTGTCCAGGTCGGCGCCCAGCGCCGGCTCGTGGTCGGGGATGTAGGCGAGCGCCGCGCCTGCGTCCTCGATCCGGTAGCCGAGGGTCGGGCCGCGGTGGGCGACCGAGGCGGCGGTGATCCGGGCGGAGCCGATCTCCAGCTCCTCCGGGCAGGCGCGGAAGCTGACGTCGCAGGGCAGCTCGCGCACCTCGACCGGGGAGAGCGGCGCCGAGATGTAGCGGGCGATCCGGTCGCGCAGGCTGGCCTCGGGCGAGGCCGGTCCCCAGATCACGATCTCCGCCTGCGAGCGGAAGAGCGGCTCGAAGAAGACGAGGCCCTGGATGTGGTCCAGGTGCAGGTGGGTGAGCAGGATGTGGAGCCGGGTGATGTCGGTCGGCAGGGCCAGGCCGAGGTTGCGAATCCCGGTGCCGGCGTCGAGGGCAAGCAGCGAGCCGTCGGAGAGGGTGACGCCGACGCACGACGTGTTGCCCCCGTAGCGGATCGTCTCCGGGCCGGGGGAGGGGACCGACCCGCGGGTCCCCCAGAGGTCGACCTTCATGCGGCGGCCCCGTCCGGATCGGCGGCGCCCGCTGTGGCGGCGACGGCCTCCGCCGGGAGCCCGTCCTCGACCGGCCAGAAGATCGCGATCGCCCCCCGTGAGCCGTGCGCGGTGAGGATCGGGAAGGCCGAGCATTCGACCGCGTGGACCTGGCCGTCGAAGGCGCGGACGCCGAAGCTGGCGTGCGCGGGGCGGCCGGCGCGCACCGCGCGGACCACCGGCAGGTCCTCGTAGGGGATCGTCTCTCCCGCCGCGTCGTAGGGGCCGAAGAGCCCGCCCCACTCTTCCGGGCCGACGTGGCCGACCTCGTCGAAGCCCTTACCGAGCAAGGTGCCGGCGGCCTCGTTGAAGAACACGAGCAGGCCCCCCTCGTCGACCAGGAAGGCCGGGGTGGAGAGCGCCGACATCAGGTTCCTGGCAAGGATCAACTCGAGCGGCTTTTGCGACACGCTGGACACTTTAGTTCGTAATTTGCGGATTCCGAAGGGGAACTTCGGGTTGATGCTCCAACCACTACGCTTGCCGCCCCCAGATGCGCGAGCCCACCCGCACCTACCGCATTGCGATGGCCGTAAACCTGCCGGTCGCTGGCTGGGCGCGGCTGGAGGTGAGCGGGGTCGAGACGCTGCCCACGAGCGGCCCCCTGCTGCTGGTCGGCAACCACGACAGCCACTGGGATCCGGTGATGATCGGCTTCGCGGCGCGCAAGCGGCGGATGATCCGGGCGCTGGCCAAATCGACGCTCTGGGACGTGAAGGGGCTGCACTGGGTGCTCGACGGGATGGGGCAGATCCCGATCGTGCGCGGGGCGGGCGACGCCCAGGCGCTCGCCAACGCGGTCACGGCCCTGCGCGAGGGCTCCTGCGTCGGCGTCTTCCCCGAGGGCACCCGCTCGAAAGGCCGCGAGATGAGGGCCCGGAGCGGGGTCGGTCGGCTCGCCCTGGAAGTGCCCGAGGCACATGTCAGCTGCGTCGCCGTCAGCGGCACCACGGACCTCACCGGCTTCCCGCGGAGGCCGCACATCAAGGTCCGCTTCTTCGACCCGGTCGGCGGCCAGCCACGTCCCGACGAGGACCCCGGCGACCTCTCGGCCCGCCTCCTGGCGGAGATCCGCGCGATCGCCCCGCCCACGCTGGCCTACCGCAAGCGCGGCAAGGCTGAGCCGGGCACCTAGATCCGTTCCAAGGCCGCAGGCGCTCCGCTGTTCCTTATGGTCGCCTGGCGACCAGAAAGAACAGCTGGCGGCGCGGGGTCCGGGCCGGCGCGGCCGGGGACGGGTGCGACCCGTGGCCCCTGCGGCCGGGGACTGCGGGCCCGGGCGTCTCGGAGGCGACCCGGGCAGGCTGTGGCCGCCTCCGAGACGCCCGGGACGGGAGGTTCGTGGGGAGGGGCCGTCACAGGGATGTGGCGCCTTCGGGGAGGGACGGGGTCCCTGCGGGGAGGTGCCGGGGTGCCATGGGGAAGACGGGCGGAATGCGTGAGGGAGATGCCGGGGACGTCACGGGGACGTGCGCCTCACCGGGGGTCTGCGGCCCTCCGGATCGCGCGGTCGACCTAACCGGCGCTATGGGTGGGTTAGGTCGACCGCGCCTCTGCGAGCGTGGAGGAGTCGTGCGGTCCACGACCTCTCCCTCACGTCGCCGTGACGTTCCCGGCGCCTTCCTCACGGATCCCGCCGCTCTTCGCCACTCCCGGCCCCCGCAGGCGCCCCGCACCCTCGCAGGCGCCCCGCACCCTCGCAGTCCACCCGTAACCCGGCCATCTCGCGGCGGCCTCAGCCTGCCAGGGCCGCCGCGAGATGGCCGCGTCCCTTTGCCCGTCCCTTCCCCGTCCCTTCCCCGTCCCTTCCCCGTCCCTTCCCCGTCCCTTCCCCGTCCCTTCCCCGTCCCTTACCGCGTCCCTTTGCCGCCCCTCGCCCCGCCTTATCGACCTAACCGGCCGGGGCCCCTGAGCCCTTGAGGGCGGTCCAGGTGCCGCCGAAGGCGCTGGCGCCCTGGCCGTTTGCTTCGCCGGGTTTCTGGTCGCCGCCGTAGCTGTAGAGCGGCTGGCCGGCGTAGGTGACCTGGCGGGTGCCGTCGGCGCGGGTGACCGTCCCGAGGCGGGAGGCGCCGGCGCCGTTCGAGGGGTGCGGCTCGCCGTGTTCGACCAGCAACGGCGGCCACGCTTTAGCGCAGCCGCCTTCGCAGGTAGCTGCCTTGGGGTTGTCGTTGCTGAATGCGTAGAGGGTGTGGCCTTCGGAGTTGACCAGGACCTGGCCGAGCCCGGCGGCGCTGCCGAGGGAGACGAAGACGGTCCCTTCTTCGGCGTTCGGCGGCGGTTTGGCGACCGGCGGCAGAGAGGTGGTCGTCGACTTGGCCGTCGAGGAACTGCCGGAGGTACTCGAAGACCCCCCGCCGCACCCGGCGACCCCCACCGCGACGAGCGCGACCAGCAGCGCCACCAGGATTGCGTTCGCACTTCTCCCCGCTATGCGGGGATTACTGCGAACGCCAACCCGGCGCCTGGGGCTCACGTCGGATCGATTTCCGCCCCACTCACCAATGCGGTCGCCGAGCTCACCGGCGCCACGAAGGTCCGGTCGCCGGCGTGGACGCCGATCGCCGCCGCCTGGGAGAGATCGAGCGCCGAGCTCAGCACGGCCTCGGAGTCGCCCCCCCAGCGGTAGCGGAAGCTGCCCGCCGAGTACGTGCGCCCGCTGTCGTCCTTGAGGAAGACGCGGCAGAGGGTGCCGGAGCGGATCCCTTCCACGTACATGTGGATCTCGGTGCCGAAGGCGTGGGGTTCGAGGGTTGCGTTGATACTCACCCCATTCGGCACGGAGGCGAAACGCACCTCCTGGGCGGGCGAATTTTCCCCGCCTCCGCTCGGCAGCACGACCAGCGCCAGGACCGCGGCGACCGCGGCGGTGGCGGCGGCGCCGCCCACCCAGAGGCGGAAGCGACGACGCCGCCGCTTGCGTCCCTCCCGGGCCGATTCGGCGGCGATCTGAGTTTCGATGCGGGCGCCGAGGTCGGCCGGCGGACGCACCGTCGGCTGCTCGATCCGGGCCGGGTCGGCGAGCGGCAGGAGCGCCGCCACGCCTTCCAGCTCGCGCAGCTCGGCGCGGCACTCGGCGCAGCCCTCGAGGTGTGCGGAGATCGCCGCCCGTTCGTCGGCGGAGAGATCGCCGAGCGCGTAGGCGCCGAGCGAGAGCTTCCAGTCGCGGTGGTCCTCAGTCCTCATAACCCATCTCCTCCATCGCCACCCGCAGTGCCTTCAGCCCGTAGTAGACGCGGCTCTTGATCGTCCCCTCCGGGACGCCCAGTTCCTCGGCGACCTCGGAGTAGGGGCGGGCGCGGAAGTGGGTCTCCAGCAGGACCCGGCGGTGGTCCTCGCCGATCCGCCGCATCGCCTCCTCGACCTGCCAGGCGAGCAGCGCCTGCTCGAGCGGTTCGACCGACGGCTCGACTCCGCCCTCGGCGACCCGCGGACGGGAGGCGCGGGCGCGGCCGAGGTCGATCACCACGTTGCGCAGGATCGCGAACAGCCAGGTCCGCAGGCTGCCGATCTCCGGGTCGAAGCGCTCGCCCGCTTTCCAGGCGCGGAGGAAGGTCTCCTGCACTGCCTCTTCGGCCAGCCCGGCGTCGCCGAGCGAGCGCACCGCGAAGCCGTACAGCTCGCCCGAGTGGGCGGCGTAGGCCTCGCGCACGTCGCGCTCGCGCGTCAGCGCGGCCATCGGTCCTCGCATCTTGCTTCGCCGGCGATCGTCATGACGAAAGTTGTACGCGACGTGAAGCGAAAAGGTTCAACGCCCAGGGTAGACCGCACGGAGATACCTTTCCGGCAGTGTCCGTCTCCCTTGCCGAGCTGATCGGCAACGCTCACGCCTTTGAGGATCTCGACGATTTCCGCAATGGGATCCCGATCCTGCTGCGCGAATTCGTCCCCGCCGACGTCGTCTCCTACAACGAGATGGACGAAAACCCGCTCGGTTCCTGGTGGACGACCGACCCGGTGCTCGAGGTCGCCCCCGAGCTCGAAGCCACCTTCAGGGAGCTGGCCGGCGAAAACCCGGTGCTCGCCTACGTGCGCCGGACCCGCGACGGCCGGCCGCGGCGGATCTCCGACTTCCTCACCCGGGCCGAGTACCACCGGCTGCCGCTCTACCGCGAGTTCTACGGCAAGATCGAAGCCGAGTACCAGTGCGCGCTGACCCTGCCGTCGCGGCCGCCCGTGGTGATCGGCCTCGCCCTCACCCGCGCCCGCACCGACTTCACCGACCGCGAGGTCGCCGGGCTCGGCGCCGCCCGTCCCCACCTGATCCAGGCTTACCGCAACGCCGAGCTGGCGGCGGCGCGAGAGGCGACGATCGTGGCGCTGGAGGCGAACCTCGAGCAGGTCGGCACGGCAGTGATCGTGGTCGACCGGCACGGCCGCGTCGACCTCGCCACGCCGGCCGGGCGTCGGCTCCTCGCCGGGTCGCTCGGCGGCGAGAGCCGCGGGCGGCTGAACCCCGAGGTCACCGCGGCCCTTGCCGCCCGCCGCGAGGCGGGTACCTCGGCGACCGAGCCGCTGATCGTCGACGGCCCCGACGGGCCGCTCTCGCTGCGCGTCCTGCGCGGCCCGGAAGGGGGGAGCGAGATGCTGGTGATCGAGCCCGAGGTCAGCGGGCTGACGGTGCCCGCCCTGGAAGGGCTCGGGCTCACCCGCCGCCAGGCCGAGGTGCTGCGCTGGCTGGCGCTCGGTCGGCGCGGCCCGGACATCGCCCGGGCGATGGGCCTCTCGCCCCGAACCGTCGAGAAGCACCTGCACGGCGCCTACGCGAGGCTCGGGGTGAGCGGGGCCTCGGAGGCTGCCGCGACCGCCTGGGCCGCCGTCGGGGTCCGCCTCCCGTCCTAGAGACTTGTACGCCTGCCGTGCGGCTAGGCCTCGAGTTTGCCGATCTTGAAGATTTTCGTCCCGCAGTCCGGGCAGACGCCCTGGATCGCCGGGCGACCGTTCTTCATCGTCACCTGTTTGGCGTCTTTGATCTCGACCTTCTTGCGCTCTTTCACGCAGTAGCCCTCAGGCATTCGAGGTCTCCTTTCCGTGCCGCGTCGCGGCGTCTTCCCGCATCCCAGGCGGGTTGGATCTGCCGAATGTAACGGAGATCGGGGACGACTGACGCCTGAGCGGTAACAAATGTCACAATAGATTGACCGACCAGTCAGTCAGCCCGACCTCGCATTCCACTACCCTGCCCGTCGGTTCAACTCACCGCACCATTCGCCCGAGGAGGCGCCAGAGATGCCCGAAGCAGTAATCGTCGACACCATCCGCACGCCGATCGGCCGCGCCTTCAAGGGCTCGCTGGCCTCGCTGCGCCCCGAGGAGATGGGCGCCTTCGTGGTCGACCAGCTGCTCGAGCGCAAC
>DATEDJ010000040.1:0-50197 GCA_035281725.1 Solirubrobacterales bacterium | reverse complement strand
AGCTACCCTTAGCGGTCATGGCAGTGACGACCGCAACGGTGGCCGAGACGTGCGCCTCCGCCAAGCGCGCCTCGCGGGTGCTGGCGAGCGCTCCGACCGAGGCCAAGGACGCAGCCCTGGAGACGACGGCGCGCCTGCTGGAAGAGCGGACGGCGGCGATCCTCGAGGCGAACGCGGCCGACCTCGCCGACGAGCGGGCCGCCGAGCTGACGACGGCGCTGCGCGACCGGCTGACGCTGAACGAGGAGCGGGTGCATGCGATCGCCGACGGCGTGCGTCAGGTGATGGCGCTCGAGGACCCGGTCGGCGAGGAGCTCGAGCACCGCACGCTCGCCAGCGGCCTCGACCTGCGCAAGGTCCGGGTCCCGCTCGGCGTGATCGCCGTCGTCTACGAGGCGCGGCCGAACGTGACGATCGATTGCGCGGCGCTGACGATCAAGAGCGGCAACGCGATCGTCCTGCGCGGCTCCAGCTATGCCCAGCGTTCGAACGCGGCGCTGGCGGCGATCGTCCGCGAGGCGCTCGCCGAGGCGGGGCTGCCGGAGGATGCGGTGCTGCTGCTCGACGCGGGCGACCGCGACGGATTGGCCGAGCTGGCGACCCAGGAGGGCGTCGTCGACCTGCTGATCCCGCGTGGCGGCGAGGGGCTGAAGGAGGCGATCAAGGCGGTCGCCACGGTGCCGGTGATGTACGCGGCGGCGGGCAACTGTCACGTCTACGTCCACGCCGACGCGGACCTGGAGATGGCGAAGGCGATCGTCCTCAACGCCAAGATCCAGCGTCCCGGGGTCTGCAACGCGGCCGAGAAGCTGCTGCTCGACGCGGCGATCGCGGAGCGGTTCGGTCCCGAGATCCTCGCTGCGCTGGTCGCCGAAGGGGTCGGGCTGCTCGGCGACGAGCGGGCTCGCGCGGTGGCCGGTGACGTCGCCGTCGGCGCGGCCACCGCGGAGGACTGGGACACCGAGTACCTGGCGCTGAAGCTCGCGGTTGCGGTCGTCGACTCGGTCGAGGACGCGATCGAGCACATCAACGAGCACGGGACCGGCCACTCGGAGGCGATCGTCACCGAAGATGCGCTCGCCGCCGACGCCTTCGTCGCGGGAGTCGACGCGGCCGCTGTCTATGTCAACGCTTCGACGCGGTTCACCGACGGATTCGAGTACGGGATGGGTGCCGAGATCGGCAACTCGACCCAGAAGCTCCACGCGCGCGGCCCGATCGGCATGCGCGAGCTGACCACGACGAAGTACGTCGGCCGCGGTAGCGGCCAGGTGCGTGGCTGACGCCCGGCCCGGCAGCGGCATCGGGGTCCTCGGGTCGGCCTTCAACCCGCCGCACCTCGGTCACCTGGCGCTCGCCCAGGAGGCGCTCTGGCAGCTCAACCTGGCCGAGGTCGTCCTCGTGCCGACCGGGGTCGCGCCGCACAAGCGGATCGCCGACGACCCGGGGAAGGAGCTGCGGGTGACGATGACCCGACTGGCCGCCGCCGACGACTCGCGCTTCTCCGTCTCGGCGCTGGAGACCGAACGCGAGGGGCCGTCCTACACGTATGAGACCTTGGAGTTGCTTGCTGAGGAAAGAGGCGAAAGTGATCTCGTTTTCGTGATGGGGGCCGACGCCGCCGTCGGACTCGAGAGCTGGCGTGAGCCCGAGCGGGTGGTCGGGTTGGCGCGGCTGGCGGTGGCCCGCAGGTCCGGCATCTCCGACGCCGAGGTGGCGGCGGTGATGCGCAGTCTGGGCGCCGAGGGGCGGGCGACGATGCTCGAGATGCCCCAATTCGGTGTGTCTTCCTCAGCAGTTCGCGAGCGTGCCGCAGCCGGCAGGCCGCTCCGTTACCTGGTGCCCGAGCCGGTGGCGCGATTCATCGAGGAGAAGGGGATCTACGCTTGAATCCGATGCAGTCCGAGAACCTGGCACGGCGGCTTGCCGAGCTCGCCGATTCGAAAAAAGCAGAGGACATCGTCGTGCTCGACATGCGCGGCTTGGTCGCCTACACCGATTTCCTGACGATCTGCACGGCGCGCAACGAGCGGCAGGCGAAGGCGATCGTCGACGAGGTGCGGGTGCGGGTGAAGCGCGAATCCGGGCTGCTCCCGAGCGGGGTGGACGGTGGCGGCGAAGCGGGGTGGACGATCCTCGACTACCTCGACGCGGTTCTGCACGTCTTCACGCCGGAGGCGCGCGACCGTTACCAACTTGACGATCTTTGGCACGAGGCTCCCCGCCTCGAGATCGACTTCGACACGCCCGAAGCGCCTTCTGCCGCGGCCGGCGCCTAAGAGCCTGCCCTCGGGTCGTTTCCCCGGTCGGCGGCCGGGTAGTTCCCAAAGTTACGTCCGAGGGCGTCTCTACGGTCGCGCCCATGACCAGCTTCAGGTTGGCGCTGTTCGGTTACCGGCGCGTGGAAGTGGATGCGGCGATGACCGCCCGGGACTCGCACATCGCGGGGCTCGAACAGCACTCCGCGGGCCTCGCCGAGCAGAACCAGGCGCTGGAAGCGCAGAGCCTGATCCAGGCGCGGGCGATCGCCTCGCACGAGGCCGACGTCTCCTCGCTTTCGGGGATGGTGATCGAACGCGAGCGGACGATCCGCGACCTGACCGAACGGCTGGAGGAGGCGAACGCCTGCCACGACCGCAGCATCGCCTCGCTCGACGCGGTCTCGGCGCGGCTGGAGGAACTGCAGGCGCAGGCCCGCGGCCAGGCCACCCGGATCCGGATGAAAGCGCTGCGCGAGGCGGTCGAGCTGAGCAGCAAGGCGCAGGCGCTGGCCGAGGTCGAGGGGGATGAGGCGCCGGCCAAGCCTCAGCCCGGGTCCGAGATCGCCACCGAAGTCGCCGAGATCGAGGAGGCGGCCCCACGGCCGACCGCCAACGGGGCGGCCAATGGGCACGCCAACGGCAACGGTCATGCGGTCGAACCCGGGACCTCCTGGGAGCCGGGCCTGTACAAGGGCAAGATCCGCCTCGAGATCGGTCCGCTGGGCGATTTCTCCCAGCTGGTCGGGGTCGAGGACGCGGTCGGCCGCCTCGGCGCCACCGACATCTCGGTCGAACGCTTCTCCGAGGGCCGCGCGACCTTCTCGATGCGGCTCGAGCAGCCGGTCGACCTGCTGCGCGAACTGGAGGCGCTCGCCGCTCTCGACTTCACCGTCCGCCACACCGCCCCGGACAACGTCATCCTCGACCTCGAGGGCGACGGCCCCAAGCGTCACGCCGCCTAGCCGCGCCTTCCGTCGCCAAAGATTTTCACTTTTGGCACTGAATCCTTAGGTTCGGCCGTTGACAACGTTCCTGATGGGATCGAACATGTGTTCGCATGGAGAATCCCAATCACAAGGGGAATGCCGCTGAGCTGGCGATAGCCGCCGAGGCAGCAAGGCTGGGCCTTTCGGTCCTGAGGCCGATGACGGAGCACGAGCGCTACGACTTGGTTTTGGGCATCGGGGGCGAGTTGTTTCGCGTTCAGTGCAAGTGGGCTTCCAGGCGCGGAGAGGTGATCCAGGTCCGCCTTAGCTCCTCCTATCACTCGCCGACGCGCGGCTATGTCAGTGCGACCTACGGTGTGGATGAGGTCGATGTGATTGCCGTCTACTGTCACGACCTCGGTAAGTCCTATCTGCTGCCGATCGAGGACTTTGCGGGCCGGAGCATGGTTTACCTTCGCCTCGGGCCAGCACGAAACAACCAGCGTGCGTCGCTAAACTGGGCGACTACCTACGAGTTTCCCGGGGCTGTAGCTCAGCTGGCAGAGCGTTCGGATGGCATCCGAAAGGTCAGGGGTTCGATCCCCCTCAGCTCCATTACCGATATGTGCGCGTCGCCGACCCAGATGTCGGTCGGCGCCCACGAGTTCCGCAACCGCTTCGGCTACTACCTGGAGCGCGCCGCCGCCGGGGATGAGATCGCGGTCAGTCGACACGGCCGTTCCTACGCACGCCTCCTCCCGGCTGTCCTCAATCCGGCGATCTCCGATGCCGATGAATGATCGATGCGCACTGCGGAACCGAACGTCTTCTCCCACGGGATGGAGGACACGCGCGCGACGCTCGCCGCGTGGCGAGAGGGCCATTGGCGGGTGCTGGTCGGTTGGTTCGCGCTCAGCCTGGCGATCGCGCTGACGCTGCTCACGGCGGTCTTCGTCACCTCCGGGATCCTCACCCCAGACATCTCGCCCTGGAAGATCGCCGGCTACAACGAGCCGACGCGACTCGTCGACCTGCTGCCGATCCTTTACCGCAACGCGTTGGTGCTGGCCCTGCACGCGACCGCCTGCGTCGCCGGGTTCATCGCCGGCGCCTCGATGCCGCTCGCCGCCGAACAGCGCACCGGCTTCTCGCGCTGGATCCACGTCAAGGCGGGCGAGCTGGCGATCCTCTTCGTCTGTGCGGTGACGCTCTTTTCCCTGCTGACCCAGGCGCTCTTCCTCGGTTTCCAGGGCTCGACGCTCGCCTTCCAGCTCCACATCAGCCGGCTCGAACTGATCCTCAGCGTGCTGCCGCACGCGCTGATCGAGCTGACCGCGCTCTTCCTCCCGCTCGCCGCCTGGCTGATCGCCAGCCGCCGTGGCCAGTGGAACCGGTTGCTCGCCGCGACCGCGGTCACCGTCGCCATCGCGGTGCCGATGCTGATCCTCGCCGCGCTGATCGAGGTCTACGTCTGGCCACACATCCTTCACTCGCTCAGCGACTATCACTACTCGCTGAACGCGTTCATGCTCGAATAGCGCGCCGCCGCCGGGCCCGCCGCCCTCATAAGATCGGCCGCTCATGAGCGGATACGAGCCGAGAGCGATCGAGCAGAAGTGGCAGGCGGTGTGGGCCGGGGAGCGCACCTGGGAGGTGCCGAACCCCGGGCAGCCCGGCTTCGACGAGCGCAAGCCGAAGGCATACGTCTGCGAGATGCTCCCCTACCCGTCGGGTGAGCCCCACGTCGGCCACCTCAAGTGCTACGCGGTGGGCGACGCGATCGCCCACTTCCGCCGCCGCCAGGGCTTCCAGGTCATCCACCCGATGGGCTACGACGCCTTTGGCCTGCCGGCCGAGAACAACGCGATCAAAACGGGGGAACCGCCGCGGGTGGCGACCGAGCGCTCGATCGAGTCGTTCCGCCGCCAGTTCCAGGAGTGGGGGATCTCGATCGACTGGTCGCGCGAGCTGGCCACCCACAAGCCCGACTACTACCGCTGGACCCAGTGGATCTTCCTCCAGCTCTTCGAGCGCGGACTGGCCTACCGGACCGAGGCGGCGGTCCAGTGGTGCCCGAAAGACGCGACCGTCCTGGCCAACGAGCAGGTCGTCGACGGGCGCTGCGAGCGCTGCGGCACCGAGGTGATCCAGAAAAAACTCGAGCAGTGGTTCTTCAAGATCACCGACTACGCCGACCGGCTACTGGAGGACTTCGACGCGCTCGAGTCCTGGCCCGAGCACGTGATCACGATGCAGCGCAACTGGATCGGCCGCTCCGAGGGGGCGGAAGTGGTCTTCCGTTGCGATGAAGTCGACCTCGAGTTCCCGGTCTTCACCACCCGGCCCGACACGCTCTTCGGCGCGACCTTCTTCGTGCTCGCCCCCGAGCACCCGCAGCTGGAGAAGCTGGTAGCGGGGACGGAGGCCGAGGCGGCGGTGCGCGAGTACGTCGACCGGGTCGGACGCGAGTCGGCCGAGGAACGGGGGGCGGAGGACCGGGAGAAGACCGGGGTGCCGCTGGGCCGGACCGTGGTCAACCCGGTCAACGGCGAGGAGATTCCGGTGTTCGTCGCCGATTACGTGCTGATGGAGTACGGAACCGGGGCGATCATGGCGGTCCCCGGTCACGATTCGCGCGACTACGACTTCGCCCAGGCGTTCGGCCTGCCGGTGAGGCGGGTGATCGAGGGGGTCGATCCGGAGGCGCCTGGCGACGCCGACGGCCTGCCGTATGCCGGTGACGGCCCGATGGTCAACTCGGGCCGCTTCGACGGGCAGGGGAACCGCGACGCGTACGCGGCGATGATCGAGTGGCTGGGCGAGGAAGGGCGCGGCAAGACCGCGGTCAACTACCGGCTGCGCGACTGGCTTCTGTCACGGCAGCGTTACTGGGGCGCGCCGATCCCGATCGTCTACTGCGACGAGTGCGGGATGGTTCCGGTCCCCGACGACCAGCTGCCGGTCGAGCTGCCGGAGATCGAGGAGTACGCGCCGCACGGCCAGAGCCCGCTCGCCGCGGCCACCGACTGGGTGCGGACCGAGTGCCCGCAGTGCGGCGGCGCGGCGCGGCGCGAGACCGACACGATGGACACCTTCGTCGACTCCTCCTGGTACTACATCCGCTACCTCGATCCGCGCAACGCGGAGGCCGCCTGGGACCGCGCCGCAGCCGCCCACTGGATGCCGGTCGACCAGTACATCGGCGGGGTCGAGCACGCGATCCTCCATCTGATGTATGCGCGGTTCGTGACCAAGGCGCTTGCGGACCTCGGGCACCTGGAGGTGCAGGAGCCGTTCGCGAATCTCTTCGCCCAGGGGATGATCACCCGCGACGGGGCGAAGATGTCGAAGTCGCGCGGCAACACCGTCAGCCCGGCCGAGTACGTCGAGCGCTACGGCGCCGACACCGCCCGCACCTACGTCTGCTTTATGGGACCGCCGGAGCGCGGCGGCGAATGGACCGACGAGGGTGTGGAGGGCGTCAACCGCTTCCTCTCGCGTCTGTGGCGGCTCTGTGACGAGGTCGCGGAGCGGACCGAGGCGGTGAGCGATCCGGCGGTCGCGGAGGCCGCAGCAGAGGAGACCGGAGGAGAGGCGCGCGCCCTTCTCGCCAAGGCGCACTGGTCGATCGACAAGGCGACCAAGGACTTCGAGCGCGGGTTCCAGTTCAACACCGTGATCTCCGCGGTGATGGAGCTGGTCAACGACGCCTACCGGCTGAAGGACGTCCTCTACGGCGATCCGGCCGGCGACGCGGCGCTGCGCTTCGCGACCGCGACGGCGGCCTCGCTGATCTTCCCCTTCGCGCCGCACCTCGGCAGCGAGGTCTACGAGCGGATCGCCGGCGAGCGGGTCTGGGAGCAGGGCTGGCCGGTGGCCGACGAGGCGATGCTGGTCAGCGACACGGTGACGGTCGTCGTCCAGGTCAACGGCAAGGTGCGCGCGCGGGTCGAAGCACCCGCCGAAGCCGCGCAGGAGGAGCTCCTGGAGCTCGCAAAAGCGAACGAGAACGTGGCGAAATACCTCGATGGCACGCAGATCGTCAAAGAGATCGTCGTGCCTGGCAAGCTCGTCAACCTGGTCGTCAAGTAGACGCAAGTCCGAGCAGGCGGGCGTGCGGAATGCCGATCGTGCACGTTTCGAACGCTCGGTTTTGGTAGAAACGCGACGTGCTCGTCAGGCGCCTCACGGAAGCTCCGGTCGAAGAGTGGCATCGCCTCCGCACCCATGTCCTCATGGACGCGGGCGAACTCGGTGCGCGTCACCTCTCGGTGACCTGGATCGTCCTGCCCGGTGGGAGCGAGCAGCAGCTGCGCTCGCACGAAGAAGCTGAGCAGGCCTACGTGGTGGTGCGCGGCGGCGGCACGATGTCTGTCGCGGGAGACACGCAGTCTGTGTCGGAGGGCGATCTGATCCTCGTCCCACCAGCGACGGAGCACTCGGTTCGCAACGAAGGCACCGAGGATTTCGCCTGTCTCTCGATCCAGTCGCCGCCGGTGGCGGCGGAAGAGCTGTACAGCGATCAGCTCGCCGAGGTGGCGGGCTACGACGACGAGGACGACTACTAGCCGCGGTTGTGCGGAAGCCCTGACGCTTCCGTGAGCGAGACTTTTCGAAGCGCGCGCCACGCGCGCGCACCTGCCCGCCAGCGTGGCGGGCATGCCCGAGCTGAGCAGAACCCAGATCGCCGTCTACGGCGCGATCGCAGTCGCGCTGCTGTTCGTCGGCGCGCGGGCGGTGCGGGGTGAGGGCGGGGGCGGAAGCTCGGGGTACACGAGCTCCTACCAATACGGCTCGGAAGATGAAGGCGGCGAGGAAGCGGGCGGGGGAGGCGAAGAAGCGTTCTCCGTCGCGGGCGGCGACGTGGTGGTCGACGTCACCGGCGCGGTGCGCGACCCCGGCGTCTACCGGCTGCCGGCCGGGAGCCGGGTCGATGACGCGGTGAAGCGGGCCGGCGGCGAGACGGGCAAGGCCGAGCTCGACTCGGTCAATCTCGCCGCCCGGCTCGCCGACGGCCAGCAGGTGGTCGTGCCGGAACGAGTCCCCGACGGTACGTCGACCGGCGTCGTCGGAGGAGCGGGCGAAGAAGCCGGCCCGATCAGCCTCGGCACGGCGACGGCTGCCGAACTGGACACGATCGACGGCATCGGCCCGGTGACCGCGGAAGACATCATCAAGTTCCGCGACGAACACGGCGGCCTCTCCTCGGTCGATCAGCTCGACCAGATCTCCGGGATCGGGCCGGCGACGATGGAGGCCCTGCGCGAACGGCTGCAGCCGTGAGGTGGGGTGATGACGCCGCGCCTCTCGCTGCCGGTACTGGTCGCGATCGCCGTCCTCGTGGCGATCGGGATCGTCCGCACCGACGAGCTCCGCCAACGCGCCGAGGTCGGGCTGGGGGAGGGCATGCCGGGGCGCGAGGCGGCGCTCGCCCGCGGTTTCGTCCTCGGCGACGACGACGGCGTGGACGAGGCGACGAAGGAAGACTTCATCCGCGCCGGCCTGAGCCATCTGCTCGCGGTGAGCGGCGAGAACGTGACGCTCCTCGCCCTGCTGGCGATGCCTGTCCTGGCCGCCTTCGGCATCCCGCTCCGCGAGCGCCTCGTCTGGACGATCGCCCTGATCGCCGTCTACGTCCCCTTGGCCGGCTCCGGCCCCTCGATCCAGCGGGCGGGGGTGATGGGCGCAGCGGGCCTCCTGGCGATGCTGGCGGGCCGCCGCGCGTCCCGTCTCTACGCTCTGGGCCTGGCCGCGGTGGTGACGGTGGCGATCGACCCGAGCGTCGCGGGCGACGTCGGCTGGCAACTCAGCTTCGCCGCCGTCCTCGGCATCCTGCTGCTGGCCGCCCCGATCCGCGAATGGCTGCTAGCCCGCATCGAGGGTCGGAGGCGCGGCACCCCCGCCCAGGGATCGGCCCGCGGTCTCTGGCGCCGAGCGCTCGCCGAGGGCGTCGCGGTCACCGTTGCCGCGACCCTCGCGACGGCGCCACTGATCGCCCACGTCTTCGAAGAAGTCTCGGTGACCAGCCTCGCAGCCAACGTCCTCGCGCTGCCCGCGGTGGCTCCGGCGATGTGGTTGGGAATGGTCTCGGCCGCGCTGGCGCAGGTCCCCGGCGTTCCGCTGGCTCCCCTGAACGGCCTCGACGCTCTTCTCCTCGCCTACATCGCCCAGGTCGCCGCCTGGTGTGGTCGCCCTTCCTGGGCCGTCCTCCACGTCCACATCGGCGTCCCCGCGATGCTGGCGATCTACGCAGCGATGGCGGCCACCATCGTCGTCGGCGCGTGGCTCGGCCGCTCTCGCCGGCTCGCCGCATCCCGGTCCCGATCCGTGCTGCGTGACTTTTCCACGCCATGCGGTGGAAAAGTCACGCCGACACTCCTCGTGGCGGCCGCCGGAGTGCTTGTTGCATTCGCGGTGCTCTGGCCGCGCGGGTCAGGTGGGCCTTCCGCGCCGGTGCCAGGCCTCCGGATCGAGGTCCTCGACGTCGGCCAGGGCGACGCGATCCTGTTGCGGCCGCAGAGGGCGCCGGCCATTCTCGTCGACGGTGGTCCGCCGGGCGACGAACTCGTGGCGAAGCTCCACGCCGAGGGCATCGAGCGGCTTGGAGCCGCGGTCGTCACCCACGACCAGTCCGATCACGCCGCCGGGATCGCGGAAGCGCTCGGGAGGGTGCCGATCGCCCGCCTGGTCTATGGCCGGCTCGACCGACGTTTCCTCGCCGTCGCCCGCGCCGACGGCGCTCGCCCGGAACGGGTCGCCGCCGGAACCACCCTGCGCTCCGGCTCACTCCGCCTCGAAGTCCTCTGGCCGCCGCCCGAGCTGCTCGCCGAAGATCCTCCCGACACCGACCCGAACCTCCTCGCGCTCGTGATCCGCGCCCGCTGGCACCGCTTCACGATGCTGCTCACCGCCGACGCCGAGGCGGAGTCGACGCCGCTCGACCCGGGCCCGATCGACGTGCTCAAGGTTGGCCACCACGGCTCCGACGACGCCGGGCTGGGGGAGCTGATCGATCGCATCCGGCCCCGCCTCGCGGTGATCTCCGTTGGCGCCGACAACCCCTACGGCCATCCGACTCCAGGCACGCTCGCGACCCTTGCCGCGCACCGCGTGCCGACCCTCCGCACCGATCTCGATGGCACGATCGAGATCGACGTGGGCCGTCGATCCTTCTCCGTAGACTAGTCCCGTGCCCGACGAGATGCGCCCGCTCTACCTGATCTCCGGCACCGACGGGGCGAAAATCGAGGCGACCCGGTCACGTCTCCGTTCCCGGGCTGAACGGGAGGGGGGAGACGGGGCGCTCGAGGTCTTCGAGCCCGGTGAGGGGCGCGGCGCGCCCGACCATGAGGCACTCCTGGCGGCGATCCCGGCGATGTCGCTGATGGGCACCCGCCGCTACCTGCTGGCCGACGGGGTGGAGAAATGGCGCGACAAACAACAGGCCGCGGTCGCCGAGGCGATCGGCGGCGAACTGCCCCCGGACCTCACCCTGGTCCTGATCGCCCGTTCCAAGGCGCCGGCGAAACTGCTGAAAGCGGTCAAAGCCGCGAAAGGGGAGATCCACGCCTTCGAGGCACCAAAAGCGCGTGACATGCCCCGCGTCCTGGTCGGCGATGCCCAGCGCCTTGGCTTCAAGCTCGACTCCGCCGCCGCCCGTCTCCTGGTCGAACGGATGGGCGCCGAGCCGCTCCGCCTCCGCAACGAGCTGGAGCGCCTCGCGCTCTGGGCCGGCGCGGGCGGCCAGGTCACCGCCGCCGACCTCGAGGAGATGATCGCCGACACCTCCGAAGCGGCGGTCTGGACCCTCTCCGACGCCGTCGTCGAGGGCGACGCCCGCACCGCCCTCCGGGTCGGCGAGCAGCTGATCGAGCAGGGCGAGAACGTCACCGGCCTGATCTACGGTCTCGCCTCACGCCTGCGCTCCGCCTGCGCCGCGGCGGCGATGCTGGAGCAGGGCGTCCCCCCCCGCGAGGTCGAAAGCTCCCTGAAAATGCACCCTTACGCGGCCAAGCAACTGGTAGCCCGCCTCCGCAACGCCGATCTCACCAACCTGCGCCTGGCCACGGAGACGTTGGCCCAACTGGAGCGCTGGTGCCGAGGCGACGCCGATTACGGCGACGAGCTGGCCCTGACCATGTCCTTACAAAGGATGACCGCCGCCGAGTAGGCGAGCGAAAAGCAAGCAGCGCAAGGAGCCACGAGGGAGCGTGCGAAAGCACGTGACCGAGGCGCGACGCCGCGATGCGCCGCTTTGCAGCCGCCTACTCGGCGCCGGCGCCGGCGGAAGCGGCGATTCTCGCCGCTTTCGCCTTCTTCCGAGCCCCGGTATTCCTATGCAAAGCACCCTTTTGGACTGCCTTGTCGATCTTCGAGGTCAGTTCGCGCTGCTCTTTCGCGATCGCGTCGGAGTCGCCCGCCTCGACCGCGCTCTCAAGCCGCCGGAAGTAGGTCTTCACGGTGCTGGTGAGCAGCCGATTCTCGGTTCGCTCGCGCTCGCTGCGCAGTATCCGCTTCTTCTGTGAGGCTATGTTGGCCATGTCGATGTGCCCGACCAAGCTCTTCTCGGCTACGGGCGGCCGCCGACTATAGCGACTGAGAACGCAGCTTGGAGAGATCCGAGGCACCCGACACCCCAGTACACGGCTCGCAAGCCATCAATGCCGACGTTGCGATCGGCGAGGCCGAGGCGTTCTACCCGAGCGAGGAATTCGCTCTGCCGACCCCACGGGTGGGTCAGGGCGGCCGCATCGCGCGCTCCACCGCGTTCTTCTCCGCCGCCACCGCCGCCTCCCGCGTCGCCGGGCTGGCCCGCGAAGTCGTCGCCGCCGGCTACTTCGGCGTCAAAGGGCCGGTGTCGGCCTTCACGATCGCCTTCCAGGTCCCCAACCTGGTCCGCGCGCTCTTCGCCGACGCCGCCCTGCAGCCCGCCTTCGTCCCCGTCTTCACCGACCTGGTCGGCCGCCGCCAGTTCAAAGAGGCATTCCGTCTCGCCTCGACCTTGCTGCTGCTGATCACGATGGTGCTGGGGGCGCTGACCGCGATCTTCGTCCTCGCCGCGCCGCTCATCGTCCCGATCTTCGCGCCCGGCTACGAAGGTCACCTGCTCGACCTGACGGTCACCCTCTCCCAGATCCTCTTCCCGATCCTGATCCTGCTCGGGATCAGCGGCGTCGTCGTCGGCATCCTCAACAGCTACGACCGCTTCGGCGCCTTCGCGATCTCGCCGTTCTTCTGGAACGTGGCGATCATCCTGGCCCTGGTCGTGCTGAAGCCGCTTTTCGCCAAGCCCGACCAGATCTATGCCTACGCGATCGCGATCCTGATCGGCACCGCGGTGCAGCTGGCGATCCCGGCCTGGGACCTCCGTCACACGCCGTTCCACTTCACCTGGAGCTTCGATTGGCGCAACCCCGGGGTACGGCGCGTCCTGCTGCTGATGCTGCCGGTGACGATCAGCCTCGGCCTGATCAACTTCAACCAGCTGATCAACAGCATCTTCGGCAGCCTCGTCTCCGAAGAGGGGCCGGCGGCGATCGACAAAGCCTTCCGCCTCTACCAGCTGCCCCAGGGGATCTTCTCGGTGGCGATCGCGACCGTCCTCTTCCCGACCCTCGCCCGCTTCGCCAACAACAAGGAATTCGTCAACCTGCGGGCGACCCTGGCGAATGGGATGCGGCAGATCCTCTTCGTGTTGCTGCCCGCGACGGCGGCGATCCTGGCCCTGTCGGAACCGATCATCCGGCTCGTCTACCAGCGCGGTGAATTCGACCCGCACGAAACCCAGATCGTCGCCACGGCGCTCTTCTGGTTCGCTTTCTCGCTGCCGACCAACGGCGTCTACCTGCTGCAGACGCGCACCTTCTTCAGCCTGCAGAAACCGTGGCAGGCGACGGCGCTGGCGGTGATCGACCTGGTCGTCTCGGCGGTCGCGGCGGCAGCCCTCTACAAGCCGTTCGGGATCGGCGGGATCGTCGCCGGGACGGGGATCGGGACGAGCGCCGCCGTCTTCGCCCAGGCCTACATCCTGCGCCGCAAGTTCAACGGCCTGGAGCTCGGACGGCTGCTCTCGACGGTGACCCGGATCTCGCTGGCCTCGGCGGCGCTGGCCGGTGTCGGGTGGGTCGTCTGGGATGTTCTCGACAGCGCCCTCGGTCGCAGCCTGCCGGCGCAGATCGTCTCGCTCGGCAGCGGTCTGATCGCGGGCAGCATCGCTTACGTCGGGGTAGCGTGGATGTTCCGGATCGCCGAGCTCGAGCAGATCATGCGCCTGCTGCGGCGGCGCCGCGGCTAGATGCTCGGGCCGGGCCGATACCTCTTGGGAGCGGTCGAGCTCCTGTGGCTGGTCGGTTTCGCCTGGCTCGGCGCCTCGCGCGTGCGGCGAAGGCTGCTGCCGGAGCTCGGGGGGGAGGCGGGCTTCCTGGCGAGCGCGGTCGTCGCGATCGCCCTGCTGATCTGGGTGGCGGAGTTGCTCGGAACCATCTCCGCCTTCAAGCCCGTCCCCTACCTGATCGCGATGGCGGTAGTGGGAGGGACGCTTTGGTTCATGGTCGGGGACGAGCCGGAAGGGGAAGGGCGTGAGCAGACGGTCCAGCCCTCCCTCGCCGCCACCGTCGTCTCCCTGCTGATCGCCGGCATCGCGATCGGCCACTTCGTCAGCGGCGTGAAGCTGCGCCTCGGCACCGGCATGACCGGCTTCGACTCGACCTGGTACCACGGGCCCTTCGCGGCCGGCTTCTTCCAGACCGGCAACACGATCGACCTCCACTTCATCGCCCCCCAGTTCCTCGCCTGGTTCTACCCGGCGAACAGCGAAGTCGTCCACGCGATCGGCATGCTCGCCTTCTCCCGCGACCTGATGTCGCCGCTGCTGAACCTCGGCTGGCTGCTCGGGTGCCTGCTGGCGTGCTGGTGCATCGGCCGCCCGTTCCGGGTCGCCCCGTGGTCACTGGCGCTCGGCGCCATAGCGTTGAGTGTCCCGGCGCTGGCCGATCAGGCGGGAGAGGCGCGGAACGACATCGTCGGGATCTTCTTTTTGCTGGCGGCGATCGCGATTGCCTTGAACGCGGCGCCGGCGTCCCCCGGGCGAATTCGCCGACCTGATCGACCGGCAGTTAGGTCGGCGAATTCGCCCGGGGGTGAGAGCGCCCCGGGGGGTCCGGCAAGCGGCGGAGGGTTGTCGACGGGGGCGCTGCTTTGCGTGGGCCTGGCGATAGGACTGGCGGCGGGGACCAAGCTCAACTTCCTGTTGCCGGCGGCCGTGCTCGTGGTCGGGCTGACGGCGCTGGCGCAGAAAGGACGACGGTGGCACGCGCTTCTCTGTTCGGGAGGCATGGCCCTGGCGGGCGGCGGCTACTGGTACCTCCGCAACCTGATCCACGCCGGCAACCCGTTGCCGTGGATCCACCACCTTGGCCCGGTCGATCTGCCCTCGCCCGAACAGGCCCTCGGCGGCCGCGAAGCGCACAGCGTCTTCTCCTACCTGACCGACGGCTCGGTCTGGTCCGAATGGTTCCTTCCGGGTCTGCACGGGGGGCTCTGGATCGTCTGGCCGGTCCTCGGTGGCGCTGCGCTGGCGGGCCTCCTGCTGGCGTTGGTGCCTCTGGCATCGCGGATCCATGCCCGGGGAGGGCGCGGGGCGGGTGAGTCGGTGCCCGGTGGGGGTCTGGCGGAACCCCACCCTGGCGACCGCGACCAGCGCGATCGCGACCGCGATCGCGACCACGGCGATCGCGACGCTTCATGGTCGCTCGCCGGTGTCCTGGCCCTCGCCGGTCTGGTCGGCCTCGCGGCGGCCGTGTCGTGGCTCGTCTCGCCGACCTCGGCGTCGGGGCCGGACGGGATGCCGCGCGGCTTCGAATCCGGGCTCCGCTACCTGACCCCGGCGCTGATCCTCGGCCTCGCGCTCCTGTCGACCGTGCCGCCGCTCCGCGCCTGGGCCGCGCGCCTCGCCTCCCTCGGCCCGGCCCTTGGCGAGCGCCCCGCCCGCACAGACGAGCGTCTGCATTTGGGTGCGCATAGCGACCCCAAACGCAGACGCACCGATACGGAAGATCGACTTCAGCGCAGATGGGTCACGGCGATCGTGGCGGGCTTGGTCCTCGTTGCCGTCGTGGTCGGCTATCCGGTCCAGCGGCACTACCTCCGTGACCGTTACCGCGAACCGAGCTTCACCACGCCGGGCCTCGACGCCGCCTTCGCCTGGGCGCGGGACATCAATGGCGCTCGGATCGCCACCACGAGCACGCGGCAGTACCCGCTGTTCGGGACCGACCTCTCCAACCGCGTCGCCTTCCTCGGCGTCCATCGCCCGCACGGTGGCTTCGAGGAGGCGCCGAACTGCCGCGTGTTCCGACGCCTGGTGAACGAAGGCGACTACGACTACGTCGTCGCCACCCGGGACCGGATCGAACCGGGCAAGCCCGCCTTCCCGCCGCAGGCGAAGTGGCTCGAAGGGCCGGGCGCCGAAGTCGTGCTGAGGAAGAAGCCGACCGTCGTCTTCCGGATTACCGGCGCAGTCGACCCGAACGCCTGCCCGTAGGGCGGCGAGGGGGGAGAGATTGGTGCGTCTCAGCCCTTAAGAGACTGCGACCTGCCTAGGCGCTCGCACCCCAAGGTGGGGCGGGAGGGGCGCCCGTGCTCGGCTCTGTTCATACTCGTGCCTCGCCTATGGACAAGATTCGCAACTTCTCGATCATCGCCCACATCGACCACGGCAAGTCGACGCTGGCCGACCGCATCCTCGAGCTCACCGGCGCCGTCGATCCGAAAAAAATGCAGGCGCAGCTGCTCGACTCGATGGACCTCGAGCGGGAGCGCGGCATCACGATCAAGGCGCAGGCCGTGCGGGTCGAGTACAAGGCCGAGGACGGGCAGACGTACCACCTGCACCTGATCGACACGCCCGGCCACGTCGACTTCTCCTACGAGGTGTCGAGGAGCCTGGCGGCGTGCGAGGGCGCGCTCTTGGTGGTCGACGCCGCCCAGGGCGTCGAGGCGCAGACCGTCGCCAATACCTACCTGGCGATCGAGAACGGGCTCGAGCTGATCCCGGTCATCAACAAGGTCGACCTCCCCGGCGCCGAGCCGGAGCGGGTCGCCCAGGAGATCGCCGACCTGCTCGGCACCGACCCCGAGGATGCGCTCTGGATCTCCGCCAAGACCGGCAAAGGCGTGCCCGAGGTGCTGGAGGCGATCGTCGCCCGCATCCCGCCGCCGGAGGGCAAGGTCGACGCGCCCGCCCGCGCGCTCATCTTCGACTCCGAGTTCGACCAGTACCGCGGCGTGATCGCCTACGTGAGGATGTTCGACGGTCGCTTCCGCAAGGGCGAGCGGATCCTCGCGATGCAGAACCAGACCCGTGCCGACATCGATGACCTCGGGTTCTTCCGTCCGGCGATGACGGCGGTGACGGACGTCGAGGCCGGCGACGTCGGTTACCTGATCACCGGGATCAAGGACGTCACGATGCTGCGCGTCGGTGACACGCTGACCGGCGACGCCAATCCCGCGACCGAGGCGCTGGAGGGCTACCGCGAGGTCCGCCCGATGGTCTTCTGCGGCCTCTTCCCGATCGACACCGACCGCTTCGAAGACCTTCGCGACGCGCTCGAAAAGCTGTCGCTGAACGACGCCGCGCTCTCCTGGGAGCCGGAGACCTCGGAGGCGCTCGGCTTCGGCTTCCGGGTCGGCTTCCTCGGCCTCCTCCACATGGAGATCGTGCGCGAGCGGCTGGAGCGCGAGTACGACCTCGACCTGCTGGCGACGACGCCGAACGTGCGCTACGTCGTCCACCTCACCGACGGCGCCGAACGCGAGGTCCACAGCCCTACCGACCTCCCCGATCCGGCCCGCATCGAGACGATCGAAGAGCCCTACATCCGCGCCACGATCATCTGCCCGAAAGAACAGGTGGGCCCGGTGATGGAGCTCTGCCAGACCCGTCGCGGCACCCATGTCGACATGACCTACCTGAGCCCGGAGCGGGTCCAGGTCCGCTACGACATGCCGCTCGGCGAGATCGTCCTCGACTTCTTCGACCTGCTGAAGAGCAGTACCCGCGGCTACGCCTCGCTCGATTACGAACCGATCGGCAATCGGCCCTCGGACCTGGTCAAGGTCGACATCCTGCTGGCCGGCGACAAGGTCGACGCGCTCTCGATCATCGTCCACCGCGACTTCGCCTACGACCAGGGGAAGCGGCTGGTCGGGCGGCTGCGCAAGACGATCCCGCGCCAGCTCTTCGACGTGCCGGTGCAGGCCGCGATCGGGTCAAACATCCTCGCCCGCGAGACCGTCAAGGCTCTGCGCAAGGACGTCACGGCAAAGCTCTACGGAGGTGACGTAACCCGCAAGAACAAGCTGCTGAAGAAGCAGAAAGCGGGGAAGAAACGGATGAAGGCGGTGGGCCGGGTCGAAGTGCCGCAGGAGGCGTTCCTCGCCGTCCTCGAGATCGACTGAGTGACTGGCCGGCTGGCCAGTTTCGTCCCGACCAGGTAGGTTGCCCGCCATGGCGATCAAGACCGATGCGGTCGGTAAGTCGTGGCCGTCGACGACGTACCAGGTGGGCCGCGAGAAGATCAAGGAGTACGCGACGGTGCTGGGGATCGAGAACCCGGTCCATTTCGACGTCGGCGCCGCCCGCGAGGCCGGCTTTCGCGACGTCGTCGCCCCGCCGATGTTCGCCGTCGTCTACAGCATGCACGCGCTGGCGCCGGCGATGTTCGACGCCGAGGTGGGGATGAACTTCGCCACCATGGTGCACGGCGGTCAGACCTTCGAGTGGGGGGAGCCCGCCTGCTCGGGCGACGAGATCACCACCACCGCGAAATGCATCTCGATCGAGGAGAAACTCGGCAACGGTTTCTACGTCTTCGAGACCACCTCGGTGAGCGGCGCTGGCGCCGAGGTCGTGCGCGGCACCTGGACCAACATCGTCAGGGGAGTGTGAGATGGCCGACTTGAAAGCGGGCGACGCGGTCCCCGAGCTGAAGGTGACCCCGGACAAGTACCTGCCGCACCGCTACGCGGGCGCGTCGGGGGACTTCAATCCGATCCACATCGATGAGGAATTCGCCAAATCGGTGGGCCTTCCGAGCAACATCCTGCACGGTCTCTACTCGATGGGCGTGGTCGCCAAAGCGGCCGCCCAGGGCCTGGCCGGCGGCGATCCGCGGGCGTTGAAGAAACTGACCGTCCAGTTCCGCGGCATGGGGCTGCCGGAGCAGGAGATCGACGTCACCGGGACCGTCAAGGAGGTCGACGGCAACCGGATCGTGGTCGATCTCGAGGCCGCCCAGGGCGACAACCGGATCATCCGCAACGCGCAGGCCGAGCTCGAGCTTTAGCGCCTTGGAGGGGTCGGCGTCGCGGCCTCCTAAGCTTTAAGGGTGCTGACGGAGCGGCAAGAACTGATTTTGCAGCTGGTGGTCGATGCCTATCTGGCGTCGGCGCGGCCGGTGCCGTCGAAAGAGGTGGCCGAGATGCCGGGGGTCGACTGGGGGCCGTCGACGGTGCGCTCGGAGCTGGCGCTGCTGGAGGCGGAGGGGTATCTGACCCATCCGCACACCTCGGCGGGGCGCGTCCCGACCGACTCCGGCTACCGACGTTATGTAGACCTGCTGCTGGAATCGGGTCAGGGGCCCGGGGACACGCGGGTCGAGCTGGAGCTCTCGCGCCTGCGCCGCGAGGTCGACGAGGCGATGCGGGAGACGACCGCGGCGCTGGCCCAGGTCACCGACCTGGTCGCGATGGCGACGGCGCCGCAGATCTCGGCGACGACGATCCATCGGGTCGAGGTCCTGCGGCTGCAGCCGAACCGCGTCGTCGTGATCGTGATCGCCTCGACCGGCGATGTCGCCCGCCGCGTCTTCGACTTCGACTCCGCCGTCGACACCGGCCTCGTCGAGTGGGCATCCAGCTATCTGAACGAGCGGCTGACCGGGCTCGGCATCGGCGCCCGGATGATCGCCACGCGGCTCGCCGACCCGGAGCTCGACCCGGTCGAGGTGCGCTTCGTCGCCAGGCTGGCGCCCGCCTTCATCGACCTCGAACCCGACGGCGGCGGCGACCTCTACGTCGACGGCGCCGCCCGGCTCCTCTCCGAAGCCCACATCGACGACCTGCCCCGCGCCGACGAGCTGATGCGGGCGCTGGAGCGACGCGCCGACGTGCTGCAGATGCTGCGCTCCTCCCTCGCCGAGCGCTCCGTCTTCCTCTGGATCGGCGACGAGAACCCGCAGCCGACCCTGCGCTCGGCCAGCGTCGTCGGCGCCAACTACGGCCTCGGCCACCGCAACCTCGGCGCGGTGGGTGTGGTCGGCCCGCGGCGGATGGATTACGCGACCGCGATCGCCTCGGTCCGGGTCGCCGCCCGCGAGCTCTCCCGTTACTTCGAGACCGTCTACGACGACTAGCGCCGCCGCCCCCGACCTTCCACGACGATTAGCCCAGCACACCCAACCGGATCACTTCCCACATGCCAAGCGATTATTACGAAGTCCTGGGCGTCTCCCGTGACGCTTCGGACGCAGAAATCAAGAAAGCCTTCCGCGGTCTCGCCCGCGAACTGCATCCCGATGTGACCGGCCACGACCCCGAGGCCGAAGCCCGCTTCAAGGAGGCGGCGGAGGCATATGAGGTCCTCTCCGACGCCGAGCGGCGTCGCACCTACGACCAGTACGGCGACGAGGGCCTGCGCTCCGGCGGCTTCGACCCGGGCGCCGGCTTCGGCTCGATCGACGACATCTTCCAGTCGCTCTTCGGCCAGGCGTTCGGGGGCGGGTTCGGCGGCGGCGGGCCCGCGCCCGGCGGCGACATCCTCGTGCAGACCGAGTTGACCCTCGACGAGGTGTCGACCGGGGTCGAGCGCGAGGTCAGCTTCCCGGCGGTCGTCGTCTGCTCCCACTGCCATGGCAACGGCGCCGAGCCGGGGACGCCGATCGAGACCTGCGACCGCTGCGGCGGCGCCGGCCAGCTGCGCCAGGTGACGCGCACGCCGTTCGGGCAGATGGTCCGCGGCGTCACCTGCGACGTCTGCAACGGCTCCGGCAAAGTGCCCGACACTCCCTGCGAGGTCTGCGACGGGGTCGGCCGCACCCAGGGCCAGGTGACGAAGACGATCGACGTCCCGGCCGGGATCGAGGACGGCCAGCGGCTGCGGGTCAGCGGCGCCGGCCACGCGGGTGAGCCGGGGGCGCCGGCGGGCGACCTCTACGTCGAGGTCGCGGTGGCGGCCGACGGGCGCTTCGAGCGCCAGGGCACCGACCTGGTCAGCGCCGTGCGGATCCCGGCGACCGAGGCGATGCTGGGGACGACGGTGACCGTGCCGACGCTCGAGGGCGAGCGCGAGATCGAGCTCGAGGCGGGGGTCCAGCCGGGCCACGAGGAGATGCTGCGCGGAGCGGGGTTGCCGCGGCTCGGCGGGCGCCGGCGCGGCGATCAGCGGGTCGTGGTCGAGGTCGTCGTCCCGACCAACCTGTCGGATGAGCAGCGCGAGATCGCCGAGCAGCTCGACGGGACGCTGGAGCCCGACAATCTCGGGCCGCAGCACGGGGACGGGTTCTTCGGCCGCATGCGCAACGTCTTCCGCTAGCGGGCCGCGAGCACGCCTTGATCCGCCTCGCCGTGCGGTGCAGTCCCGACCAGGCCGACCTGGTCCTCGCCGAGCTGACTGTGTTGGCGCCGAACGGGGTCGAGGAGGAGCGCGGCCCGGGCTACGTCGAGTACGCGATCTACGGCGGCGAGGGTGAGCTGCCGGAGCTGGGGGCGATCGACGCGGTGGTCGGCGGGCGGCCGATCGAGGTGAGCTCGACCGAGATCCCCGACGACTGGGCCGACCGCTGGCGTGACTTCCACAAACCGCTGCTGGTCGGCGAGCGCCTCTGGCTGCGGCCGTCCTGGGAGCCGCCGCGCGACGGCACTCTCGACCTGATCGTCGACCCCGGCCAAGCCTTCGGCACCGGCGCCCACCCGACCACCCGCCTCTGCCTCGAATACCTGTTGGAGCTCGCCGACGCAGGCGAAGCGGACGGTCCCTTGGTCGACCTGGGCACCGGCTCCGGAGTCCTCGCCATCGCCGCCGCCAAGCTCGGCTGGTCCCCGGTCTCCGGCTACGACCACGAGCCCGCCGCGATCGAGGCGTCAGCTTCCAACGCTTCCATCAACGGCGTGACCGTCGATTTCGACCGCCAGAACCTGCGCGAATCCCTCCCCGATCTGGCCCCGACCTGTGTCGCCAACATGACCTCGCCGATCCTGAAGGCAATTGCCGTCCACATGAACGGGATCTCGGGGGAGATTCGCCGGAACCTCCCCGCCGTTGTTCCGCCGAGTCTCCCCCGAGAGCCCGCCCCAGCGCCCCGAACCCTTGTCCTTTCCGGAATCCTGCCCAACGAGTTGAACGAGGTCGCCGAAGCTTTCGCGTCCGCGGGCTTCGCCGAGCACGATCACCGTCAGATGGGCGATTGGGCCGCACTTCTGCTCCGACGCTCCCTATAAGGTGCCGTCATGGCCCTCGCGATGATCGGCGACGCCGGTTACAAGATCGCCCTGTTCTTCCACCTCGTCGCCGCCGTGGTCGCGCTCGGCCCGACCTTCGGCTACGGCGTGATGTTCTCGGTGCTGCCGAAATATCCGCGCGCCGCGCCCGCGCTGATCGCCGGGATGCGCAAAATCGATCGCCTGCTGGTCAACCCGGGCATGATCCTGTTGCTGGTCGCCGGGATCATCGTCCTCGCGACGAGCGGCAGCGTCTGGAAGGGCAGCCAGTTCTTCGTCGTCTGGGGCTTCATCGCGATCATCGCCCTGTTCGGCGTCCAGCACGGCTTCTTCGGTCCGCAGATGGCGAAGCTGCAGGAGATCGCCGATCGCGATCTCGCCGCCGGTGACAGCTTCAGCGCCGAGTTCGAAACCACCAGTCAGAAAATCGCCCAGATCGGGGCGGCCACCGGACTTCTCATCGTGTTGACGGTTTTCATCATGACTTACAAGCCTTTCCTTTGAGCGACGCGGCGCTGCCGGTCGCCATGTTCGACTCCGGCGTCGGTGGGCTCACCGTCCTCCACGAGTGCCTCGTCGCCCTGCCGCAGGAGGACTACATCTACCTCGGCGACACGGCGACGTTCCCCTACGGCAGCCGCGACCCGAAACGGCTGCGGGAACGGATCGCGGCGATCACCGAGTCGCTCCTGCACCGCGGGGTGAAGCTGGTGGTGATCGCCTGCAACACGGCGACGGCGATCGGCGAGGACGTCGTCGTCGCGGTTGCCGCCGAGCATGGCGTCGAGGTGGTGCCGGTGGTCGAGCCGCAGGCCGAGATCGCCGCGGCGATCACCGAGAACGGCCGGATCGGCGTCCTCGCGACGACCAACACGGTGGAGAGCGGGGCCTACCGGCGCGCGCTCGAAGCGCAGGGCCGGGCACTCGACGTGATCGAGGTGGCGGCGCCGCGCCTGGCGCCGTTCATCCAGGACGGCTCGCTCTTCGACGAGGAGACGATGGAGATGGCGCGCGGCTACTGCGCGCCGCTGCGCGAGGCGGGGGTCGACACCCTGATCCTCGGCTGCACCCACTACCCGTTGGTGGCGCCGATGCTGCAGCGGATCCTCGGCCGCAACGTGCGGCTGGTGAGCGGCGGCCACGCGGTCGCCGCCGCCGTCCAGCGCACGCTCGAGCGCAGCGGGCTCGCCCGCGAGGGCGACGATGAGGGCACCTACGAGTTCTTCTGCACCGGCCCGGTCTCCTCGTTCGGCGAGGTCGCCACCCGCTTCCTCCAGATGCCCCTGGGTGAGGTCCGCCAGGTCGAGTTCAGCGTCCCGGCCTAGATCTGACCCGAAGAATTTCCATTCTGCGCACCACGCGTGTGCATCTCCCCGTCAGGGTCGTCCCATGCCCCACCGGTCAGCCGAAACCGCGACTTACGCTGGGCGAGATGGCCAAGTTCGAGATCGAGATCCCAGACGATCTGTTGGTGCTGCTCGACAACGTCTCCAGGGACGCCGGCGAGAACCGGGAGGAGTTCCTGAGCCGCGTTGCCGAGGAAGGACTGATCACTGCCGGGGATGCGCTCACCAAGAAGTTCCTGGAGAGACTCGGGCCTCCGAGACCGATGGGTGGCGACAGCGCCCAGATCATTCGGGAAATGCGCGACCAGAGGGTTCCGCCATTCCACCCGAAGGATCAGGACCATGAGTGAAGTTCTCCTGCTGGACTCCAGCATCTGGGTTGCCGCGGTCAATAGCAGCGATCGCTTCGAGCCCGCGTCGCGAGAACTGATCGCTGACTCGAAGAGGTCATTCGGAGCCCTGGATCTGACGCTCTACGAGGTGGCAAACGCGGTGGGCTCGAAGCGACGTAGGCCCAGGGAAGCCGCAGTCATTTGTCGCAGGCTCGAAGAAAGGTGCGCGGGCGCAATCGTGAGAGTGGACGCGCAATTGGTAGCGACGACTGCCGAGATCGCGGTCGAGTACGGCCTCACGAGCTACGACGCAGCGTACGTCGCCGTCGCTCATCGCCATAGCTGGCGTCTGGTGAGTGTCGATATCAAGGACCTCGTTTCCAAGGGCCTCGCGATCACGCCCGACGCGGCCGTCTAACCTTGTTGCCATGAGCGTTTTGGAACAGGTGCAAGGTGATGTGCGGACGGCGATGAAAGCGCGCGAACGGGACAAGGCCTCGGCGCTGCGGTTGGTCGTCGACGCGCTGCAGCAGGACGCCAAGCTGGGCAAGGGCGACGAGGTCGCGGTGCTGCAGCGGGAACGGAAGAAACGGGTCGAGGCGGCCGAGGCCTATGAGGGCGCGGGGCGGGCCGAGCAGGCCGCCGCCGAGCGCTTCGAGGCAGAGCTGATCGAGGGGTACCTGCCCGCACAGCTCTCCGATGAGGAGCTGGAGGCGTTGGTGGGCGAGGCGGTCGCGGAGACCGGCGCGACCGAACAGAAGCAGATGGGCCAGGTGATGTCGGCGCTGATGCCGAAGATCGCCGGGCGCGCCGACGGCAAGCGGGTCAGCGCCGCGGTGCGGAAGAAGCTGGGTAGCTGAGCTTGGCCCGCCGCCAGCTGACCCTCGACAACGAGGTCGCCGCCGAGCTCGCCGGCTCCGAGGACTCGGTGCTGCGCGGGCTGCGCGACCGCCTGCCGGTGAAAGTCCACCTGCGCGGCAACGTGCTGACGCTGGACGGCGACCCGGCCGACCTGCAGGAGGCGGCCACGGTCGTCGACGAGATGGTCGATCTGATCGAGCAGGGCCACGATGTCGTGCCGGGGACCGTCGAAGCGGTGGCGGGCGCGCTCGACGCCGAAGAGAGCCCGGCGGCGATCCTCGACGACGTCGTCTGGCGGCACCGCAACACCAAAGTCGCGCCGAAAACGCTGAACCAGAAACGCTACGTCGACTCGATCCGCCGCAACACGATCACCTTCGGGATCGGCCCGGCGGGCACCGGCAAGACCTTCCTTGCCGTCGCGATGGCGGCCGCGGCGCTGACCGAACGCAAGGTGCAGCGGATCATCCTCACCCGGCCCGCGGTCGAGGCGGGTGAGCGGCTCGGCTTCCTGCCCGGCGACATCCAGGCCAAGGTCGATCCCTACCTGCGCCCGCTCTTCGACGCGCTCTACGACATGCTCGACCCGGACCGCGTCAACGGCTACTTCGAGCGCAACGTGATCGAGGTGGCGCCGCTCGCCTTCATGCGCGGCCGCACGCTGAACGACTCCTTCGTGATCCTCGACGAGGCGCAGAACACGACCCCCGAGCAGATGAAGATGTTCCTCACCCGGCTCGGCTTCGGCTCGCGGATGGTCGTCACCGGCGACGTCACCCAGATCGACCTGCCCTCCGACCAGCGTTCCGGTCTGATGGCGGTCCGCGACATCCTCGACGAGGTGAAAGAAATCTCCTTCATCGAGTTCGGCGGCGAGGATGTCGTCCGCCACAAACTGGTGCAGCGGATCGTCGCTGCCTACGACCGTCACAGTGCCGGTCGACCTGTCTGACGTGCCCGAGGACCTGCGCGGGCCGGTCGCCGCGGCGCTAGCCGCGGTCGGCGTCGACGAGGGGCACCTGGCGGTCGAGATCGTCGACTCCGGGCGGATCCGCGAGCTGAACCGCGAGCACCGCGGCAAGGACGAGCCGACCGACGTGCTCTCGTTCCCGATCGACGAACTCGGCCCGGCGGCCGGGCCGCGCGAGCTCGGCGACGTCGCGATCTGCCCCGAGCTCTGCGTCGACATGACCCTCGCCGAGACCGTCGTCCACGGCGTCCTCCACCTCTGCGGCCACGACCACGAGACCGACGACGGCGAGATGCTCGCCCTGCAGGCTGAGGTGCTGGAGGGGTTGCGATGAGGTACCCGCAATGAGCACTCGTTCGGGGTTCGTCGGATTGGCCGGGCGCCCCAACGTCGGCAAGTCGACGCTGGTCAACGCCCTGGTCGGCCGCCACGTCGCGATCGTCTCGGTGCGCCCGCAGACGACCCGGCGGGCGATCCGCGGCGTCGCCACCGACGTCGCGGCCGAACGGCAGCTGGTCCTCGTCGACCTGCCCGGGGTGCAGCGCCCCCGCGACGCGCTGACCAAACGGATGCAGGCGCGGGTCGAGCGTGAGCTCGCCGAGTCCGACGTGGCGCTGCTGGTCATCAACGGCGAGGAGGGCGTCGGCCCCGGCGACCGGTTCATCGCCGGTCTGCTGAAAGCGGCGAAGACCGAGATCCCCGTGATCTGCGCGGTCAACAAGTGCGACAAGATCGCCCGGCGGGGCACCATCGACGCGCTCACCGAGGCGGCCGCACTGCCTGCCGTCGACGAGGTCTTCCCGATCAGCGCCCGTTCCGGCGAGGGCCTCGAGGAGCTGCTCCACCGGCTTGGCGAGCTGGTCCCGGAGGGCCCCTATATGTACCCGCCCGAGGACTCCTCCGACCAGTCGAGCGAGCTGCTGCTCGCCGAGCTGATCCGCGAGCAGGTGCTGAACCGGACCCGCCAGGAGATCCCCCACTCGGTCGAGGTCAAAGTGCAGGGCGTCGAGCCGCGCGACGACGGCCTCGTCACCGTGAAAGCGGAGATCTGGGCGGAGACGGAGTCCCAGAAGGGGATCCTGATCGGCCGCGGCGGGACCAAGATCGGAGAGATCGGCGCTGCGGCCCGACGCTCGCTCGAAGCGGAGCTCGACGGCAAGGTCCACCTCGACCTCAGCGTGCGGGTGCGGCGCAACTGGCGGCGCGACGAGGACATGCTCGACCGCCTCGGCATCGAGTAGTCATCATGGTCCCGGATGTTTGACGAAATCTCATTCGACGAGCGCGGCTTGGTGCCGTGCGTGGTCCAGGACGAGGCGAGCGCCGAGGTCCTGATGCTCGGCTACGTCAACGAGAAAGCCCTGCAGATGAGCGTCGACACGGGGGAGATGCACTTCTACAGCCGCTCGCGCGACGAGATCTGGCGCAAAGGCGAAACCTCCGGGATGACGATGACCGTGCGCCAGCTCCGCTACGACTGCGACGGCGACGCTGTGCTGGCGATCGTGGCGCCCACCGGCAACGCCTGCCACACCGGCGAGCGCAGCTGCTTCTACCGCGAGGTCGGCGGCTCGGCCGCCCCGGACAAAGACGCGCCGCCCGCTCCCGGCGAGCCGCGTCGCGTCGTCCACGAGGCGCTCCCGGCCCTGGAGCGCACGCTGAAGAGCCGCGCCGCCGAGCGCCCCGCGGGCAGCTACACGGTGCAGCTGCTCGACAACCCGACCCTGATCGGCGAAAAGGTCGAGGAGGAGGCGGAGGAGGTCGTCCGCGCCGCCCGCGAAGAGACCGACGAGCGGGTCGCCGAAGAGGCCGCCGACGTGCTCTACCACCTGGCCGTGCTGCTGGCCGCGCGGGGCGTGCCGCAGGCCGCGGTGTTCGAGGAGCTGAACGACCGTGCCGGCTGACCGCGTGCATGCGCCGGCCGCCGCACGGCAGGTGCCCCGATGCCCGTAGCCGCCGATTCCGAGCTGCGCCTCGAGCCGACCCTGGAGGAGGCTCGCGAGCTGGCCCGCGAGGGCAACGTCGTCCCGGTCCGCGCCCGCTTCGTCGAGGACACCGAGACCCCCGTCTCCGCCTTCCTCAAGCTGCGCGCCGGCGAGCCCGAGGGCGCTCCCTGCTTCCTGCTCGAGTCCGCCGAGCAGGGCCAGGTCGGCCGTTACTCCTTCGTCGGCCTGCGCCCGCGCGCGGTGCTCCGCTGGTCAGACGGGCAGCTCTCCGAATGGACCGGCGACGCCGCGCTGTCCGGTGGCGCCCCGACCAAGGTCACGCCCGAGGCCGATCCCTACGGCGCCGTCGCCGCCCGCTTCGCCGCCTACAAACCGGCCCCGGTCGCCGACCTGCCGCCGTTCACAGGCGGCGCCGTCGGCTTCTTCGGCTACGACCTCGTGCGCACGGTCGAGCCGCTCGGCGAGCCGAACCCGGACGAGCTCGGCCTCCCCGACATGGCCCTGATGGTCACCGATGCGATGCTCGTCTTCGACCACCTGCGTCACGAGCTGACGATCCTCGCCTGCGCGATCGCCGAGGAGGGTGAGGAGATCGACGCCGCCTACGCCCGCGCCGCCGACACGATCGCCGAGATGCGCGAGCGCCTCCGCGCCGCCGTCCCCCAGCCCGCCGCCCCGAGTGTGGTCGAGCCGCCCGAGTTCACCTCCAACTTCGAGCGCGAGGAGTTCGAAGCCGCCGTCACCCGGATCGTCCAGTACGTGCACGCCGGTGACGCCTTCCAGGTGGTGCCCTCGCAGCGCTTCAGTGCCGCCGCCCCGGTCGAGGCCTTCTCCGTCTACCGCGGCCTGCGCGCGGTCAACCCTTCGCCCTACATGTACTACCTCGAGTTCGGCGACTTCCAGATCGCCGGCGCCTCGCCAGAGCCGCTGGTCAAGGTCCACGACGGGATCGTCGAGACGCGGCCGATCGCCGGCACCTCGCCGCGCGGCAAATCGGCCGAGGAGGACCGCCGCCTCGCCGAGCGCCTGATCAACGACCCGAAGGAGCGGGCCGAGCACGTGATGCTGGTCGACCTCGGCCGCAACGACCTCGGCCGGGTCTGCGAGTACGGCTCGGTCTCGGTCGACGAGCTGATGGTGATCGAGACCTACTCGCATGTTCTCCACATCGTCTCCCAGGTGTCAGGGAAGCTGCGCGAGGGCGTGACGGCGATGGACGTGCTGCGCTCGGCGCTCCCGGCCGGGACCCTTTCCGGCGCCCCCAAGGTCCGCGCGATGCAGATCATCGACGAGCTGGAGAAGGTGAAGCGCTGCTCCTACGGCGGCGCGATCGGCTACCTCAGCTGGAACGGCGACCTCGACACCGCGATCCACATCCGCACCGTCGTGGTCAAGGACGGTCGCCTCCACGTGCAGGCGGGCGGCGGCACGGTCGCCGATGCGAAGCCGAGCTACGAGTACAACGAGTCGGTCAACAAGGCACGCGCCGTCTTCCGCGCGGTCGAGGTCGCCTGCGCCCAGCCGGATTGGGCATAGACCACCAACACACATCATGCGCGTCCTCGTGATCGACAACTACGACTCCTTCACCTACAACCTGGTCCAGTACCTGGGTGAGCTCGGCGCCGAGCTGGAGGTGATCCGCAACGACAAGGCCGAGGTCGGTGAGCTGCTCGAGCGCCGCCCCGACCGCCTCGTCGTCTCGCCCGGACCCTGCACGCCCGCCGAGGCGGGCATCTCCGGCGCGGCGATCCGCGCCTTTGCCGAGGCGGGCACTCCGGTCCTCGGCGTCTGCCTCGGCCACCAGGCGATGGTCGAGGTCTTCGGCGGCAAGGTCGTCCAAGGCGAGCCGATCCACGGCAAGGACGCTGAGATCGAGCACGACGGCCGCGCCATCTATGCCGGGCTGCCGACACCGATGGTCGCCGGCCGCTACCACTCGCTGGTCGCCGACCCCGATCTCCCCGACGAGCTCGAGCTGACCGCCCACCTCGGCGACGTGGTGATGGGCGCCCGCCACAAGGAGCTGCCCGCCGAGGGAGTCCAGTTCCACCCCGAGTCGGTATTGACGCCGCACGGCAAGCACCTGCTGGCGAACTTTCTGGGAGAGGATCGATAGATGCCTAACGACGTCGTCTCGCGCGCGATCGACGCGGTCTGCGCCGGGGAGAACCTGACCGTCGACCACGCCTCCAGCGTCCTCTCCGAGATCATGGAAGGGCGGACCGAGCCGATCCAGACCGGCGCCTTCCTGATCGCCCTGCGGGCGAAGGGGGAGACGGTCTCCGAGCTGGTCGGCCTGGCGCGGACGATGCGCTCGCTCGCCGCCTCGGTCCACACCGGGCGCACCGACCTGGTCGACACCGCCGGCACCGGCGGCGGCCCCTCGACCTTCAACGTCTCGACCACCGCCGCTCTGGTCGCCGCCGGCGCGGGCTGCCCGGTCGCCAAGCACGGCAACCGCTCGGCGACCTCGAAGTCGGGCTCCGCAGACGTCCTCGAGGCGCTCGGGGTGAACGTCGACCTCGACCCGGAGGAGGTCGGCCGCTGCATCGACGAGGTCGGCTTCGGCTTCATGTTCGCCCAGCGCCACCACTCGGCGATGGCCCACGTCGGCCCGGCCCGGGCCGGGCTCGGGGTGCGCACGGTCTTCAACTTCCTCGGTCCGCTGACCAACCCGGCCGGAGCCACCCGGCAGCTGGTCGGCATCGCCGACCGCTTCTACCAGGAGACGATCGCCGAGGCGCTGATCGGGCTCGGCACCGTGCGGGCGCTTGTGGTCAGCGCCGAGGACGGGGTGGACGAGCTCGCCCTCTCGGCGCCGACCCGGGTGATCGAGGTCTTCGACGGCCGCACCGCGGAGTGGTTCGTCGAGCCCGGCCAGTTCGGGCTGGCGCCGCTGGAGCTGAGTGAAATCGCGGGCGGCACGCCGGAGGAGAACGCCGACGCGACGCGGGCCGTGCTGGCCGGCCAACCGGGCCCGCACCGCGACATCGTCCTGCTCAACGCCGCCGCCGCGATCTACGTCGGCGGGCTCGCCGCCGATCTCGAGGACGGGGTCGCCAAAGCCGCATCCGCAGTCGACTCAGGGGCGGCAGCGGGCGTGCTCGACAAGCTCGTCGCGGCAACGGGCCGACGCGCCGTCTAGTCTGTCTTCGTTCAAGTGGGAATCATCGACGAGCTGATCGACGGCGCCCGGGAAGGCGTGGACGCGCGCAAGCGTGATCTACCCGCGGCAGAACTTGAGGCGCAGCTCTCCCGACGCGGAGAGGACCGCCCCTTCCAGGAGGCGCTGGTCCGCCCTGGGCTGTCACTGATCGCCGAGTTCAAGCGGCGCTCGCCGAGCGCCGGAGATATCGCCCCCGGCGCCGACGTCGGCGCCCACGTCGCCGCCTACGAGCGTGGCGGCGCGGCGGCCCTCTCGGTGCTCACCGACGCGCCCCACTTCGGCGGCTCGCTCGACGACCTGCGCGTGGCGCGCGGCGCGGCGACGCTGCCGATCATCCGCAAGGACTTCATCGTCGACCCGTACCAGCTCTACGAGGCGGCGGTCTACGGCGCCGACGCGGTCCTGCTGATCGTGCGCGCGCTCTCCGACCGCGAACTGCGCGCCCTCTACGAGGAGGCGCGGGCGATCGACCTCGACTGCGTGGTCGAGGTCCATGACGCCGAGGAGCTCGAGCGGGCGCTCGAGGTCGACGCCGAGGTGATCGGGATCAACAACCGTGACCTCGACGCGCAGCGGGTCGACATCCAGACCACCTTTGAGCTGATGCCGGACGTGCCGGCCGGGAAGACCGTCGTCGCCGAGAGCGGCATCTCGGGGCGCGAGGAGCTGATGGAGCTCGACCGGGTCGGGGTCGACGCGGTGCTGATCGGCGGCGCCCTGATGACGGCTGCCGATCCGGAGCTGAAGACGCGCGAGCTGACCGGCGCCGACGAGACCCGCGAACACCGCTACTAGACGAGGGCCTCCGTGCTCGGCCCGGGCGTCTCGGAGGCGCCCCGGGCAGGCTGTGGCCGCCTCCGAGACGCCCGGGACGGGAGGTTTTCGAGGGAGGACGGGACGGAGGCGTCGCGGTCTCGTGACGAAGGCGGCCGGATCTCACCGGTCAAAGGTCTCCGTGTGGAGTTCTGGGTGCTGAGCACCCGAAACTCCACACACGTCTTCTTGACCGGTGGGACTCACCTACCTTCGTCACGTCTCTCCGCCGAGACCCGCACCGATCCCACACCCCGCCTCTCCCCACAGACCCGGCCATCTCGGAGGCGGCCTCAGCCTGCCCGGGCCGCCTCCGAGATGGCGCGTCCCTTACCGTCCCTTCCCCCGCCCCCGCCAACCGTCTTTAGAAAACTTTTCGACTTGCTTTAAGGCCGCGTCACAGGTCTGCGAGATTCTGCGCGTCATGGACGACAAACCGGACAACCAGCCCTTCGAGGGCAACCCGAGCATGCAGGGCGGCACGAACCCGCAACCCAAGCCGGAGAAGCAGGGATTCTTCCGCTCCTCGTTCGGCGCGGCGCTGCTCGGCGGCGCCGTCGTCGCCGTGGTCGGCGCGGTCCTCCTCCTGACCGGCGCGGTCAAGTCGAGCGGTGGCGGCACCACCACGATCGAACGGCAGACCGCCGCGCCGATCGTCTCCAAGTCCGGCGAAGAAGGCGGCAACACGGTCGACCAGATCTACAAGGCCGACGGCGACGGGGTCGCCTTCATCGAATCGGAACTCGAACCGACGGAAACCGAAAGCTTCAACCCCTTCATCGAACCGGAATCGCAGAGCGGCGGCACCGCCACCGGCTCCGGCATCGTGATCGACGAAAAAGGCCACATCCTCACCAACAACCACGTGATCGAAGGCGCCTCGAAGATCCAGGTGAAAGTCGGCGAATCCGACCACCAGTACACCGCCGAAGTGGTCGGCACCGACCCCGCCTCGGACCTCGCCCTGATTAAGATCGACGCGCCGACCAGCGAACTCGACCCGCTGACCCTGGGCGACTCCTCGGCGGTCGAAGTCGGCGACCCGGTGGTCGCGATCGGCAACCCGTTCGGGCTCGACCGGACCGTCACCAGCGGGATCGTCTCGGCACTCCAGCGCCAGATCGAAGCGCCGAACGGCTTCTCGATCGACAACGTGATCCAGACCGACGCGGCGATCAACCCCGGTAACTCGGGCGGGCCGCTGATCAACGCGGCGGGCGAAGTGATCGGCATCAACTCGCAGATCGAGACCGGCGGCAACGGCGCCGACGGCAACGTCGGCATCGGTTTCGCGATCCCGATCAACACGGCCAAAGGCGTGATCCACGAACTCGAAACCAAAGGCAGCGTCGAACACGCCTACCTCGGCATCGAGGGCGGCACGATCACCCCCGAACTGGCCAAGGCGGTCAACCTGCCGGTCGAAGAAGGCGTCCTGATCCAGTCGGTGGAAAAGGGCGGCCCCTCGGACAAGGCCGGGATCGAAGGCGGCTCGACGCCGGCGACGATCGACGGGGCCGAAATCCGGCTCGGCGGCGACATCATCACCGAAGCCGACGGCAAGAAGATCTCCAACATGGAACAGATAGTCGAACTCGTCAACGAAAAGAAGGTCGGCGACGAAGTCACGCTGAAGCTGCTCCGCGATGGCAAGGAAAAGACTGCGACCGTGACGCTGGGCAAACGGCCCGCGAAGGTCGAAGAAGCCTCGCCGCAAGGCTGAGGGAAGCACACCGCCGCTCGGGGGGAGTCCGGCCCCCCGGGCGGTTCTTTTTGCGCCCCCTTCCTTTGGTCGCCCAGAGGGCGACAAAGGTCAGGGTCGGTGTCACGTAATCTGGACAGGATGCGCGTCAAGTTCTGCGGGATCACCAACCTGGACGACGCCGCCGAGGCGGTGCGCCTCGGCGCCTGGGCGATCGGCCTGATCCACTGGGAGCCTTCGTCGCGCAAGGTCGATCCGGCTGTCGCGGCCGAGATCGCCGCCGCCTTCCGCCGCAAGACCGAGATCGTCGGGGTGTTCGTCAACCCGACCCTGGCCGAAGTCACCCGCGCGGTCGAGGACGAGCAGCTCTCGATGGTGCAGCTGAACGGTGAGGAGGGCGCCTCCTTCTGCTCCGAGGTGGCGCGCCGCACCGGGGTCAAGGTGATCAAGGCGATCCACGTCGCCTCTGCCGCCGACATCCACGCCGCCGAGGCCTATCGCACCGACTTCCACCTCTTCGACCGCCGCGCCAAAGGCCTGCCCGGGGGCACCGGCGAGACCTTCGACTGGGATCTCCTACGCGGCCACCGCTCCGACGTGCCGTCGATCCTGGCCGGCGGCCTGCGCCCGGAGAACGTCGCCGAGGCGATCGAGATCGTCCATCCCTACGCGGTCGATGTCGCCAGCGGGGTCGAGGTCGAGCCGGGCCGCAAGGACCACGCCGCGATGGCCGCCTTCTTCGAGAACGCCCAGCCCGCCGTCGCCGAGTCCGGTCTGCCGCAGGCATGAGCGCGGTCGAGCAGCGTTTTGGCCCGTACGGCGGGCGCTACGTCCCTGAGACGCTGATCGCGGCACTGGACGAGCTGACCGCGGCCTGGGAAGAGGCTCGCGACGACCCCGACTGGGGCGCCCGCCAGGACGCCCTGCGGCGCGACTTCATCGGCCGCCCGACGCCGCTCTACCTGGCCGAGCGCCTCTCCGAGCGGGTCGGCTCGCGGGTGTACCTGAAGCGCGAGGACCTCGCCCACACCGGCGCCCACAAGATCAACAACGCGCTCGGCCAGACCCTCCTCGCCCAGCGGATGGGCAAGGAGCGGATCATCGCCGAGACCGGGGCGGGCCAGCACGGCGTCGCCACCGCGACCGCGTGCGCGCTGCTCGGCCTCGAGTGCGTCGTCTACATGGGCACCGAGGACATCCGCCGGCAGGCGCCGAACGTCGAGCGGATGAAGCTGCTGGGCGCCGAGGTCACGCCGGTCGAGGCGGGCGCGCGGACGCTGAAGGAGGCCGTCTCGGCGGCGATCCGCGACTGGGTCGCGAACGTTGAGACCACCCACTACGTGATCGGTTCGGCGGTCGGCCCGGCGCCCTACCCGGCGCTGGTGCGGGACCTGCAGCGGGTGATCGGCGAGGAGGCGCGCGAGCAGGCGCTGGCCGCCGCGGGCGCCCTGCCGCGCCGGGTGATCGCCTGCGTCGGCGGCGGCTCCAACGCGATTGGCATCTTCGCCCCCTTCTACGACGACTCCGAGGTCGAGCTGATCGGGGTCGAGGCGGGCGGCGACGGGATCGAGACCGGCCGCCACGGCGCCTCGCTCGGCGCCGGCACCACCGGGGTGCTGCACGGCTCCCTCTCGGCGATCGTCGCCGACGAGGACGGCCAGATCCTCGAGGCCCACTCGGTCTCCGCCGGGCTCGACTACCCGGGGACGGGACCCGAGCACGCCTACCTGCGTGACACCGGCCGTGCCAGCTACTTCTCGGTGACCGACACGCAGGCCCTGGGTGCCCTGCGCGAGGTCGCGCGGCTGGAGGGGATCATTCCCGCGCTGGAGAGCTCCCACGCGGTGGCCTGGCTGCTGGGGAACAAGCTTGAGGGGGACGGCTTTGACGTGCTCTGTCTCTCGGGGCGCGGGGATAAGGACCTTGCCGAGTACACCCGCAGGGTGGGGGAGTCCCCCGCATGATTCGGCGGAACAACAGCGGGGAGGTTCCGGCGAATCATGCGGCGGACTCCCCCTCGGAGCCTCGATGATCGACGGCGAGGGACGTATCCGGGCGGCGTTTGCCGCGGCGAAGGCCGAGGGACGGGCGGCGCTGATGCCTTACATGATGGCCGGGTTCCCCGATCGGGAGTCGGGGCTGGCGGTTGCGGCGGCCTACGTCGACGCGGGTGCCGATCTGATCGAGCTCGGGGTCCCTTTTTCGGATCCGCTCGCCGACGGTCCCACGATCCACTCGGCGGACACGCAGGCGCTCGCGGAGGGCGCCACCCTGCGGACCGCGCTGGAGGCGTGCGAAGCGGTTGCCGAGCAGGTCCCGGTCGTCCTCATGGTCTACGTGAACATGATCCTGGCCCACGGCGGCGCCACCGAGTTCGCTCGCCTGGCGCGTGCCGCCGGCGCCGCCGGGGTGATCGTGCCCGACCTGCCGCTCGGCGAGGCCGAGGACATCCGCGAAGCCTTCACCGAGGCCGGCCTGGCGATGGTGCCGCTGGTCGCCCCGACCACCGCGCCGCGGCGGCGCGCCGAGATCGCCGCGGTGGCGCGCGGCTTCATCTACCTCGTCTCGACCACCGGGACGACCGGCGAGCGCGGCGAGCTGCCGCCGGCGCTCACCCAGCTCGTCGCCGACACCAAGGCCGACGCGGGGGAGACCCCGGTTGCGGTCGGGTTCGGGATCGGCACGGCGGCACAGGCCGCCGCCGTCGGCGAGGTCGCCGACGGGGTGATCATCGGCAGCCGCTTGGTCCGCGCCGCGGGCGAGGGCGCCACTCCGGCCGAGTCGGCCGATGCTGTCGCCGAGTTCCTCGCCGAGACGCGCGTCAGCCTCGCCGGATAGGATGCGCGCATGTTCTTGGCCGTCTGGACCTTCATCGCGCTCGCCGTCACCACGATCATCTACGCCTGGCTCGGCCAGGGCGGTGGCGTCGCCGGGCTCGTCTTCTTCGGCGTGATGCTGATCGGCGTCATCACCAAGATGATTCTCGGCGGGCTTCAGCCCGCCGGTCCCGAGCGTCCCCGCGCCTAGGCGCGGACGGCGACCAGCTGCAGGTACTCCGGTTCGAGCACCAGTGCGCGCTCGTTCGAGTTGACCTTCTCCAGGTAGGCGAGCAGGTCGGCCTCCAGGGCTGGCGCCCCCTCCGGGCCGACTTTGTCGAAGGCCATCTTCATCGGGCCGAAGTAGGCGCGGAAGAAGTCGAGGTAGTGCTCGGCGGAGCGGAACACCTGGCGGCTGGCGCGCCGCTCGACCCGCATCCCGACGATCCCGTCGCCGAACAGGCCGCGGACGTGTTCCTCGTCGCCCCAGAGCACCGGCGGCACGGTGCCCGGCGGCGGCCCGCCGGTGTGCTTCATCAGGATCAGGAAGAACTCCGCGAGGGCCCCGTCCGGGACCCAGTTCGCCATCCCGATCCGCCCGCCGGACTTCACCACGCGCAGCAGCTCGGCCGCGGTGCGCTCCTGGTCGGGGGCGAACATCGCGCCGAAGATCGACATCACCACGTCGAAGCTGGCGTCCTCGAAGGGGAGGTCCTGGGCATCGCCCTCGACGAACTCGACCTCCAGCCGCTCCGCCGCCGCCCGTTCGCGCCCGCGCTCCAGCAATGCCGGGACGAAGTCGACGCCGACCGAGCCGCGCCAGGAGCGTCGCGCCGACGCGATCGCCCCGTTGCCGCTGCCGGTGGCGACGTCGAGGATGCGTTCGTCGGGGAGGATCTCCAGCGCTTCGGCGAGCCGCTCGGCGACGTTGTAGATCATCGCGCCGACCATCGAGAAGTCGCCGTCAGACCAGGTCCGCTGCTGGGCGGCGGTGAGCGCCGCGAGATCAGGGGTATCCACCATCGCTGTCTAAAGTAGCCCGGATGCGCATCGGCGTGCTGACTGGTGGTGGGGACTGTCCCGGACTCAACGCGGTGATCCGTGCCGTCGTTCGCAAAGGGGCGGGCGTGCACGGGCACGAGTTCGTCGGCTTCCGGGACGGCTGGCGCGGGCCGCTCGAGGACGATCGGCGGCCGCTCGGCGTGCCCGAGGTGCGCGGCATCCTGCCCCGCGGGGGCACCATCCTCGGCTCCTCGCGCACCAACCCGTTCGCGCTCGCCGACGGCCCGGACCGGATCGCCGCCAACCTCGCATCGGCCGGCGTCGACGGCCTGATCGCGATCGGCGGCGAGGACACCCTCGGCGCCGCCTCGCGCCTCCACACCGAGCATGGTCTCAACGTCGTCGGCGTCCCCAAGACGATCGACAACGACCTTTCCGCCACCGACTACACCTTCGGCTTCGACACCGCGATCAACATCGCGATGGAGGCGATCGACCGCCTCCACACCACCGCCGACAGCCACCACCGGGTGCTGATCGTCGAGGTCATGGGCCGCCACGCCGGCTGGATCGCCCTCCACGCCGGCCTTGCGGGCGGCGCCAACGCGATCCTGATCCCGGAGCGCGAATTCGACATCGACGCCGTCTGCGACCTCGTCGGCCGCCGCTTCGCCAGCCAATTCGCGCCGATCATCGTCGTCGCCGAGGGGGCCAAACCGATCGGCGGCATGCCCGAACCCGATGCCACCAAGACCGACGCCTTCGGCCACATCCGCCTCGGCGGGGTCGGCCACTGGCTGGAGGGCGAGATCGAGCGGATCACCGGCAAAGAGACCCGCGCCACCGTCCTCGGCCACGTCCAGCGCGGCGGCACCCCGACCGCCTTCGACCGCGTCCTCGCCACCCGCTTCGGCCTCCATGTGATCGACGCCGCCGACGAAGGCCGCTGGGGCACGATGGCCGCCCTGCGCGGCACCGAGATCAAGCTGGTCGCCCTCACCGAGGCGACCGCCGAGCTGAAGACCGTGCCGGAGTCGCTCTATGCCGAGTCTGAAGTCTTCTTCGGCTGAGCGGGTCGCGGCCGCGCTGCTCCTCGCCCTGTTTGCCGTCGGCGTGGTCGGATGCGGGGGCGGCGACGCTTCCGGCGCCACGGTGACGGTTTACGTTGCTGCGCCGCTGTGCGCTGCTGCCAAGGCGGACCTCGCCTCCCACGGCCCCGCGGCGGGCAGCTTCCACATCGCCGCCCACTGCCTGGCGCCGAGCGAACGGGCCGGGGGCGGGGTGGACCTGGCGGCCAACGGCTCCAACTCCCGTCGCGCCACCCAGGACACCAGCGCCGTCGCCACTCTCGAACCGCCCGGCCCGGGCAACAAATTCGCCCGCGCGATCCTCGAATCCGCCGGTATCCCTCTGGTCACCTCATCGTCCGGCAAGGCGGGCATGACCCGCATCGTCAAGGCCATCGAATCGGCCGACACGTCGAACGTCCGCGAATCGGTCCAGTCGTCCTTGGAACCCAGCTGACCGCGCCTACCCGACGAGATCGCGGAGCGCCCCGTCGATCTCCGGGTACCTGAACGCGTACCCCATCTCCTCGGTCCTTTTCGGCAGCACCCGCTGTCCGCCCTGGGCCACCTTGCCGAACTCGCGGCCGAATTTGATCTCCGTCGCGAAGCCCGGGATCGGCAGCACGGCGGGGCGGTGGAGCGCCCGTCCCAGGGCCTTCGACCACTCCTTGTTGGTGACGGGATTCGGCGCCGTGCCGTTGACGACGCCGCTGACGCTCTCCGTGTCCAGCGCCCAGATCAGGATCCCGACCTCATCGGCGAGGTGGATCCACGGCAGCCACTGGTGCCCGCCGGCGAGCGGCCCGCCGAGGCCGAGCTTGAAGGGGAGGAGCAGCTCGCCGAGGAGGCCGCCGCCGGTCTCCATCACCTGGCCGGTCCGCACGATCACCAGCCGCACGCCCGCCGCCTCGACCTCGTGCGCCGCCTGCTCCCACTCGACGCAGATTTCGGCGTCGAAGCCTTTGCCGGGGGCGCTCGACTCGTCCAGGGTCTCGTCGCCGCGGCTGCCGTAGTAGCCGACCGCCGATTGGCTGACCATCGCCTTCGGCTTCCTCGCCAGCCCCTCGATCGCCCCCGCCAGGTTGTGGGTCGCGACCTTGCGCGAGTCCATGATCTTCCGCTTCGCCTCCTCGGTCCAGCGCTGGTTGATCTTCTCGCCGACCAGGTTGACCACCCCGTCGACGCCCTCGAAGGCCGCGTCGGGCGGCCGTTCGAGCGTCGGCTCCCAGGCGTGCCAGGTCACTTGCGACTGCGCCGCGCGCGCCTTCTCCGGGTCGCGGGTCAGTCCCACGACCTCGTCCCCGCGCGCCAGCAGCTCGTCACAAAGCGCCTCGCCGATCCGGCCGCTGGCGCCCGTGACGAGGGCTCGCATCAGGTCGTCTCGACCGGGGCGAAGGTGCCGGTCTCTTCATTGAGCCGGGCGATGCCGTCGCGTTTGGCCTCTTCGACCACTGCTGCGGCGACCTTCGGGGCGACTTCGCGGTTGAAGACGCTGGGGATGATGTAGTCCTCGGCGAGGTCGTCCTCGGCCACCGTGGCGGCGATGCCTTTGGCGGCGGCGAGCTTCATCGCCTCGGTGATCTGCGGCGCGCCCGCGTCTAGGGCGCCGCGGAAGATGCCCGGGAAGGCAAGGACGTTGTTGATCTGGTTCGGGTAGTCGGAGCGGCCCGTGGCCATGATCCGCACGTGGGGGGCGGCGTCCTCGGGCATCACCTCGGGGGTCGGGTTGGCCATCGCGAAGACGATCGCGTCGTCGTTCATCTTGGCCAGCGAGTCCGCCTGGATGATCCCGGGCCCGGAGAGGCCGATGAAGAGGTCCATACCGTCGATCACGTCGTCGGGCTGCCCGTGGATGTGCTCCGGATTCGAGTTCTCCGCGTACCAGCGCTTGATCGAGTTCATCTCGCCGGAGGCGTAATCGGCGCGCTCGGTCGAGAGGGCGCCCTGGCGGTCGGCGCCGATGATCTGGGTGATCCCAGCCGCGAGCATCATTTTGGTCACCGCGACACCCGCCGCGCCGAGGCCGACGACGAGGACGCGGAGGTCCTCGATCGGCTTGTCGACGATCTTCAGCGCATTGAAGAGGGCGGCCATGGTGACGACCGCGGTGCCGTGCTGATCGTCGTGGAAGATCGGGATGTCGAGCTTTTCCTTCAGCCGGTCCTCGATCTCGAAGCAGCGCGGGGCGGAGATGTCCTCGAGGTTGACCCCGCCGAAGGTCGGCGCCATCAGTTCGACCGAGCGGATGATCTCCTCGGGGTCCTGGGTGTCGAGGCAGATCGGGAAGGCGTCGACGCCGGCGAACTCTTTGAAGAGCATGCACTTGCCCTCCATCACCGGCATCGCCGCCTCGGGGCCGATGTTGCCGAGCCCGAGCACCGCCGAGCCGTCGGAGACGACCGCCACGGTGTTCTTCTTGATCGTGTACTCGAAGGCTTTGCTGCGGTCGTGGTGGATGTCCATGCAGACGCGGGCGACGCCGGGCGTGTAGGCCATCGAGAGGTCGTCGCGCGTCTTCACCGGGTACTTGTTGTGCATGTCGATCTTGCCGCCGCGGTGCATCTGCATCGTGCGGTCGACGTAGTCGATCACCCGGGCGCCGCGGGTCGAGCCGATCGCGCGCAGGATCCGCTCCCAGTGGTCCTGGTCGGACGCGTCGATGGTGAACTCGCGGACACGTTTGCCCTCCGGCCCGGCGCCCGGCACGAGGTCGACACCCTGCAGCTGCCCGCCCGCCTCGGCGATCGCCGCCGTCAGTTTCCCGAGCGGCTCCTGCCGCGCGTCGAGCTCGACCCGGATGGTGACGCTGTATTGCGCGCTGACCGCCATGGCCGGAATCGAATCAGATTCCCGCTATGGACATGTGGCCTGCCTGTTTGCCCTAGGGTGCGCCGAATGCTCAGGCGCCTTCTTCTCGGCCTCACTGCGATTGCTTTGCTCGCGCCTACCTCAGCTGTGGCCCACTCGAGGGTGAAGTTCATCCCGCCGTTCCGGGTCGCAGGCACGAACGGATACGAGGTCGAAATTTATGCCGACCCGAGAGGGGTAGACGGCCCCTCGGTCTCGATCTCTTTCTGGAACCGCACGTCGCAGACGACCTACGTGGCGCCGGGTCACGTCGAATCGGATGGCTACTCGGCGAGCTTCGGTCGGTTCGGCTGGATCGACGTCCACTACGAGCGGTGGAAGACGCGAACGGTCAGGGGATGCCGTGGGCGGGTGGACGAAGAACGTGGACGATTCACCGGAACCGTCGAGTTCCATGGCGAGGACCGCTTCAGCGAGGCGCACTACCCGTGGCTCGACGCCCATCAGATCCCCCAAGGCGGCTCCTACTGCTGGAGCGTGGACGAGGGTGGAAAAGGGGCGGAGTTGGTGGGACTGTCGCGCTGGGGCGAGGTGAAGGCCTTCACCAACGGGGAGACTGGACGCGTTCGCTTCGACGCCTCTGCGGTGAACAAGCTCCGCTCGGTGACCGTCTATCGCTATCTCCAGGCCTTCGGGCCGGCTGAGGACTTCGTCCGGTCGCGCCAGTTCATCTCGGCCCGCGTGACCCCACCAGATCCATTCCATGGCAGCGCCAGCTACCACCTCGACAAACGGAGCCGCGAATACGGCAACTGGCGCGGCAACCTCACCGTCGACTTCCCGGGCTTTCGGGGCTACCCCCTCACCACGAGCCCCACCCTTGGCATATTGGAACCGGGCGGCTGCAGGGTGCGCGGTTCACACCGCTCCGGCCCACCAGTTCTCTGTCTCTGAGAGGGGAGAGATGAGGTGCTGTGGAGCCTTACCGTCGGTATGCGACGGTTTGTCTCCACGGATGAGGTGCGGATCGCGACGATCGCGGGTCGTCAGCACGGTGTCCTGAGCGTCGAGCAGCTACGGGGCATAGGTCTCGACGAGGCGGCGGTCCGACGTCGGACCGCCTCGGGGCGACTGCATCGGTTGCACCGCGGCGTCTATGCGGTGGGGCATCAGAGCCTCTCTTGGCGGGGACGATGGCTGGCGGCGGTGCTCGCGGCGGGGGACGGGGCGGTCCTCAGCCACGCGAGCGCTGCGGCGCTGTGGGAGTTTTTGCGACCGATCGATGGTCCGATCCACGTCACCGTCGCCGCCGCTGTTCGTCGTAGGTCGAGGCCGGGAATGCAGATCCATCGGTCCCGCACTCTCACCTCGTCCCATGTCACGCGCCGACACGGCATCTCGGTCACCACCGCCGCGCGGACCATCGAAGACCTCCGCGGCACGGTCGAGCTCCGCCTCTTCCACCGCGCGCTGCGCCAGGCGGAGCTCGCCGGGCACCGCGTTCCGCATCTCTCCGCGGTCAGACGTACGCGCTCCGACCTCGAGCTCCGGTTCCTCACCCTCTGCGACGACCACGGGCTCCCGCACCCGCTCGTCAACCACCGCGTGCACGGGCACCGCGTCGACTTCTACTTCGTCGACCAGCGGCTCGCGGTCGAGACCGACAGCTGGGAGTACCACCGTGGCTCGGTCGCGCTCGAGGCCGACCACGCCCGCGATCTCGCGCTGCGCGCCCACGGGATCGCGACCCGTCGCTACACCGGCGACCAGCTCGAGGCCGCTTCCGAGGCCGTCGTCGCCGACCTCCGCGACGCCCTCGGCCTCGCCTCGTAGAGTGCTGCCGATGGCCGACGCACCTGAGTTGTTCCTCATCGACGGCAACAGCCTCGCCTACCGCGCCTTCTTCGCCCTACCCGAGTCGATCGGCACCAGCGACGGGCGGCCGACCAACGCGATCTTCGGCCTCGCCTCGATGCTGGTGAAAATCATCGATGAGCACCACCCGCAAGGGGTGATCGTCGCCTGGGACGCCGGCTGGAGCGGCCGCGAGAAGACCTACGACCTCTACAAGGCGCAGCGCAAACCGCGGCCCGATCTGCTGCGCGAGCAGTGGCCGCACCTGATGCCGCTGGTCGAGGCGTTCGGCTACACCAACGTCAAGGTCGAAGGCTTCGAGGCCGACGACGTGATCGCCTCGCTCGCCAAGCAGGCGCGCGAGCAGGGGATCGAGGTGATGGTGGTGACCGGCGACCGCGACGCCTACCAGCTGGTCGGCGACGGGATCCGGGTGATGAGCACCTCGCGGGGGATCACCGAGACGAAGATCTACGACGCCGCCGCGGTCGAGGAGCGCTACGGGGTGCCGCCGGAGCTGATCACCGACCTGATGGGCCTGCGCGGCGACACCTCCGACAACATCCCCGGCGTCCCCGGGATCGGCGAGAAAACCGCCACCCAGCTGCTGCAGAAATTCGGCTCGCTCGACAAGGTGCTGGAAAGCGTCGACGAGATCTCCGGCGCCAAACGCAAGGAAAACCTCACCGTCCACGCCGAGGACGCGCGGATGTCGAAAGTGCTGGCGACGCTCCAGTACGACATCGAGACCGGGGTGGACCTCGCGGCGGCGCTGGACACCGAGCCCGATCGCGGCGCGCTGCGTGACTTCATGCGCGAGTTCGAGCTCCGCGCGGTGATGGAGCGCCTCGAAGAAGCGCTGCCCGAGGGCGACGCGGTCCCCGGCCGCAAGGTCGAGAAAGAGCTCGCGATCGAGACGGTCGAGGCGACCCCGGCCGAGATCGGCGACGCGCCGCGGATCGCGGTGGCGATCGACGGCGAGCGCTGGGCCGCCGCCGAAGGCGAGCGCATCCTCACCGGCACCGCGTCCCACGACGAGCTCGCCGTCGCCCTCGCCGACAAGCCGCTCGCCGGGCACGACCTGAAGTCGCTCGGCGGCGGCCGCCACGGGCTGCTTGCCGCCGCTGCCCGCGAGGGGGTCGAGCTGGGCCTCGAGCACGACACGATGCTCGCCGCCTACCTGCTCGAGCCGCAGCGCCGCACCTACGAGCTGACCGAGCTCGCCGCCGACGCCGGGATCGGCATCGCCGCGGGGGCCGCCGCCAAGGCAGACGACAAAGAGGACGACGGGCAGATGTCGCTGGGCGAGGAGGTCGAGGCGGGCCTCGACCCGGCCGAGGAGGCGCGCCTCGTCGCCGCCCTCGCCGAGGACCAGCTGCCGCGCGTGATCGGCCTCGGCCTGGAGTCGCTGATGCGCGAGGTCGAGCTGCCGCTGATCGCCGTCCTCGCGGCGATGGAACGGGAGGGGCTGAAGCTTGACGCGAAGCGCCTCGCCGAGGTCGGCGCCGGTTTCGGCGAGCGGATCGATCAACTGGAAAAGGACATCTACGAGCTGGCCGAGGAGGAGTTCACGATCGGCTCGCCGCAGCAGGTCGGTCGCATCCTCTTCGAGAAGCTCGAGTTGACCCGCAAACGCCGCGGCAAAACCGGCTACTCGACCGACGCCCGCGTCCTCGCCCAGATCCGCGACGAGCACCCGATCGTCGAGAAGATCGAGTCCTGGCGCGAGCTGACCAAGCTGAAGAACACCTACCTCGACTCGCTGCCGGACCTGATCGACCCCGACACCGGCCGCGTCCACACCACCTTCAACCAGGCGGCGACGACCACCGGCCGGCTCTCCAGCACCAACCCGAACCTGCAGAACATCCCGATCCGCACCGAGATCGGGCGCCCCGTCCGCGCCTGCTTCGTCGCCGAGGAGGGGGCCCGCCTGCTCTCCGCCGACTACAGCCAGGTCGAGCTCCGCGTCCTCGCCCACGTCGCCGACGAGCAGGTGCTGAAGGACGTCTTCCACGCCGGCGAGGACGTCCACGCGGCGACCGCCGCCGAGGTCTTCGAGGTCCCCCCCGACGAGGTCGACGTCGGCCAGCGCTCGAAAGCGAAGATGGTCAACTTCGGGATCGTCTACGGGCTGACCGGCTTCGGCCTCGCCGACCGCCTCAACATCCCGCGCAAGGAGGGCGAGGAATTCGTCGCCCGCTACCTCGAACGCTTCCCGGCGGTGCGCCGCTTTCGCGAGGAAGTGATCGAACGGGCGCAGGAGGAGGGCTACGTGACGACCCTGATGGGGCGGCGCCGGCCGATCCCCGAGCTGCGCTCCGCCAACCCGAACACCCGCCGCCTGGGTGAGCGCCTCGCCGTCAACACCGTGATCCAGGGCACCGCCGCCGACATCATCAAGGTGGCGATGGTGCGCTGCTGGGCGCGCCTGCGCGAGGAGCGGATGCAGACCCGGCTGGTCCTGCAGATCCACGACGAGCTCCTCTTCGAGGGCCCGCCGGAGGAGATGGACGCGGCGCTCGAGCTGGTGAGGACGGAGATGACCTCCGCCTACCAGCTCGATCCGCCGCTCGAGGTCGACGCCGGCGTCGGCACCGACTGGCTCAACGCCAAGTAGACCTCGTCTCTCTCCCTAAGAGGCTGCCCCCAGGTCGATCTCGGTGAAGACCGCTTTGCCGCCTTCCAGGCGCAGCTCGGCGGCGCCGACGACCGTGCCGACGGTCAGCGATGCGGTCGTGCACGAGCCCTGCCCCGATTCGTGGTGGTCGCAGCCTTCGCTGTCGCCTTCGTCGCCGGAGTGGTCGCCTGACCAGGACTGACCGGAGTCGCCGCCGTCATCGTCGCCCGGCTCTTCCTCGTGTTCGCCGTCGTCGCCCGGCTCGCCACTGCCGTCGCGCCGCTGAGCGACCCCTTCTTCGGGCGCCGGGCACTTGATCTCGGTGTCTTCGGTGACCAGGCCGGTGACCGATTCGCCTTCGTTCAGCGTGATCGTCAGCTTGCCGGTGGTCGCGTCGAAGGACGCGATCTTGCCCGTTTCCTGCGGCCCCAACAGAATGTGGCGATGGCCGTGGTGGTGCCGGCGGGCGTGGCCGCCGTGATCCTTCGCGGTCGCCACTCCCGACAGCGCCAGGACCGCCACCGCGGCGAGCGCCAAGGCCGGACCGACGATCCGGGCGGTGCGCGTCTTCAGTGCCCTCATCGATTTCCTCTCCTTCTTTGGGTTGACTTCGTCGTCGGTGCCTCAACCCGAGGCGGCCGCGAAGATCACGGAGAAGGTTCGGTGCCGGCGGGAGGAACGGTTTCACCCACCGACTGCGGGTGCGCTTCGATCGGGACGGTCGATTCCGTGCCGGAGTAAGCGCCGTCGCCGCCGGAGGTCCCGGAATCCCCGCCGTCTGACAAGGAGCCGCCGTCCTCGGTCCCCGAGGTCTGCGTGGGTGCGGCTTCGACCGCGCCGCCGCCGCCGTCACCGCCGCCCGACGAGCCGGACATGTGGCTGCCGCCGTCATCAAAGGATCCGTGTCCGGAATCGCCGCCCGTCGAGCCGCCGACGTCGCGGGAGCCTCCGCCGTCGCCGCTCCCGTCGTCGCGCGAGCCCTGATGGCCGTCGCCGCTGGGGGCCTGATGCGGGTCTCCACCTCCGCCGCCGTCCGAACCCGCGTGGCGGCTCGGCCCGGGATCAGCGCCCGCTCCCGGATGCCCGTCTGATTCCGGTGCCGCGACCGTCGTCTGCTGGGCGACGGGCACGATCCGGGGCCCGCTGCCGCCCCTCTCCTCGCGCCCGCCGTGGCGGCGGTTGTGATGGCGGGAGGCATCTCCGGCGCCTCGCCCATCGTGACCGGCCGCGGCCGCTCCTTCGTCCCGTTCGATCGGGGCGGGCGAGGAGGAGGAGGACGGAGCTTTGCGCGCTCCGGCGCCACGGACCCCGTGCGGTGCCGAGGCGATTCCCGGCGGCCCGTCCGAGCCGTGCCCGCCGCCGTGCCGCTCGATCGCCACACCCGCCCCGAGCGTGCCGGCCGCGACCACCGTCGCCAGCCCGACCTTGAGGGCGCCCGCGCCGATGCCGCCTGAGCCCGCTGCGATCGCGCCACCTCCGGCGGCCACCGCCGCCCCGCCACCCGCTCCCGCCGCGGCGCCCGCGACCTGGTCACCGCCGCTCGCAAGCGCTCGTAGCAGCGGCAAGGGGACCAGGGCGCCGAAGCCCGATCGGATCGCGGCGCGCGCCCGGGCGATCGCCTGTCGCGCGGCACCGTCGCTGATCCCGAGCGCGGCGGCGATCTCCTCGTGGCTCATCCCTTCGAGCTCGCGCATCACCAGCGCCGCCCGCTGGTTCTCGGGCAGCGCCCGCAGCTGCGCGGTCAGATCCTGGAGCTCCGCCCGCTGCTCCGCCTCGATCGCCGCCGAGCGGCCGCCGGCGACCAGGTCCTCGGCCAGCTCCGCCGCCGCCGGCGGCCGGTCGCGCAGATCGTTCAGCGCCGTGTTGCGGACGATCCGGAAGAGCCACGGCCGCAGCTCCACATCGGCCTCGACGGTGCGCAGCGCCTCCAACGCCTTGCGGAACGAGTCCTGGGTGACGTCGTCGGCATGGGCGCCGACGATCGAGGCGGCGAAACGATCGAGCGGCCGACGGTACCGCCGCACGATCTCCTCGAAGGCGCTCTCGTGGCCGTCCCGCACGAGGTCGACCAGGCGACGATCGGACTGCGCGCGCAGCGCCGGTCCGAGGAGGAGACGGGTGGAGAGATTGTGTGCGGTCGGGGGCATCGGGTCGATTCCCACGTCAGGGGTACTGTCTGTACCCGCTCGAGGTTCGACCATCGAACGCTCGTCCATGTGCGGAGCCTGACGGGCGTCGAGGACCGCAAAAGCGGGTCAGGCGGGAAGGGGCGCCTCAGGCGGGGGCGGGGACTTCAGGCTGGGCCGGCTCCGGCGCGCCGTCGGCGAACTCGGGCGGGGCGATCGCCAGGTAGTGGCGGAAGGACCAGTCGACGAAGGGCTTCGCGCCGAAGACCCGGATCAGCGGCCCCAGCAGCCACGGCGGGATCCGCGGCACGATCTTCTGCGTCCGCAGCATCCAGCGGAACTTCAGCTCGTGCGAGTCGCTGAACTCGGCGTAGCGCGCCGCGGCCTGCTCGCGCGTTTGGCGCCCCTCGACGACCGCGCGCAGCTCCCGTCCCAGATCGATCCCGAAGTAGAGCGCCGTGCGGATCCCCTCTGCGGTCAGCGGCAGGCAGTGCCCGGCCGAGTCGCCGACGAAGAACACCCCGCGGCCCGTCGCCGCCCGCAGCTTGTGGGGGATCCAGTTGCCCTGGTAGCGGACCCGGTCGCGGTCCAGATCCTCGGCCAGCAGCTCGGTCGTCTCGCGCACGTGGAATTTTGGGTCGAAGGAACCGACCCCGATCCGCGTCTCCTCGCCCGCCGGGAAGCTCCAGCCGTACCCGGCCGGCACGTAGCGGCGGTCGATCCAGATCTCCAGGTCGGTCGCGCCGCCCTCGGGATGGACCTCGAGCCCCCGCGACAGCGGCGCTTCCGGCGGCTGGTAGCCCGCCGGGCCGGCCAGCACCCGGCGCCAGCCGAGCGCGTCGACCACCAGCGGCGCCGTGATCGTCCCGCGGTCGGTCTCGACGCCGACCGCGTCTGACCCGTTCGCCGCCCCGTTCACCAGCCCCTCGACCTTCGCCGTCTCGAAGCGCGCGTCGCACCCCTCCCAGAGCAGCCCGCACAGCTCCCGGTAGTCGAAGGTGGAGAAGGTCCAGGGCAGCCGGTAGCGCGAATCGCCGTGCGGGGTGTGGATCACCAAGGTGTCGAAGCGCTGGCGCTCCGCCGCCATCAGCCCGAGCTGCTCCAGCCACTGGGTGGGGATCCCGCAGGCCGAGGTCTGGCGCTCGCCGATCTCGTAGCGGTCGACGATCAACACGTCCGCGCCCGACCCGGCCAGCTCCCGTGCCACCATCAGCCCGGCGAAGCTGGCCCCGCAGATCAGCACGTCATGGCCGCCCTCGAGGGAGGTCCGCTCGTCACCGCGTTTGGTCGCTCGAGTGGGCACGTCGCGGAGAGTATCGGCGTAGTGTGTGTGGAGGACGTGGCGGCAATTGATTTCTGCCACAATGCCCAACCCGATGGCTGCGACCGAGACCCTGACCCCTGCGCCCAGCGCCACACCTGTCGAAGGCAGTGGCGGCCTCCTTCTAGAAATCGACGGAAAAGTCGTCCCGAATTACGCGGCGACGATGGTTTCCTTCGATGAGGGGGACGTGGTCAACGGCAAAGTCGTCCGCATCGACAAAGACGAGGTCCTCGTCGACATCGGCTACAAGGCCGAGGGTGTCATCCCCAGCAACGAGCTCTCGATCCGCAAGTCGGTCAACCCGGCGGAAGAGGTCGAGCTCGGCGAGGAGGTCGACGCCCTGGTCCTCACCAAGGAGGACGCCGAGGGCCGCCTGATCCTCTCCAAGAAGCGCGCCCGCTTCGAGAAAGCCTGGCGCCGCATCGAGGTCGCCGCCGACTCCGGCGAACCGGTGGAAGGCAGCGTGATCGAGGTCGTCAAGGGCGGCCTGATCCTCGACCTCGGGGTGCGCGGCTTCCTGCCCGCCTCGCTGGTCGACATCCGCCGCGTCCACAACCTCGACGAGTTCATGGGCCAGACGCTCGAGTGCAAGGTGATCGAGCTGAACCGCTCCCGCAACAACGTCGTCCTCTCGCGCCGCGCGGTGCTGGAGGAGGAGCGCAAAGAGGTCCGCGAGCAGATCCTCGGCCGGCTCGAGCCGGGCCAGGTGGTCGAAGGGAAGATCTCCAACATCGTCGACTTCGGCGCCTTCGTCGACCTCGACGGGATCGACGGCCTCATCCATATCTCCGAGCTTTCCTGGAGCCACGTCAACCACCCCTCGGAAGTGGTGGCGATCGGCGACAACGTGCGGATCAAAGTCCTCGACATCGACCGCGACCGCCAGCGCATCTCCCTCGGTCTAAAGCAGACCCAGGAGGACCCGTGGCAACGGGTGATCTCGACCCACCGCCCGGGCGACGTGCTCGAGGGCACGGTGACCAAGGTGGTCGCCTTCGGCGCCTTCGTCGAAATCCTCCCCGGGGTCGAGGGCCTGGTCCACATCTCCGAGCTCGCCGACCACCACGTCGAGAACCCCTCCGAAGTGGTCGAGCCAGGCGCCAAGCTGAACGTCAAGATCCTCGAGATCGACGAAGACCGGCGTCGCCTCTCGCTCTCGATCAAGCGGGTCGAGGGCCAGAACATGCCGATGCAGGACCTCAGCGCGCAGATCGCCGCCGCCCAGGGCCTCGACACCGCCGCCACCGAGGCGCCGGAGGCGCCCGCCGAGGCCGGCTCCGAGGAGGCCGCGATCGACCTCGCCGAGGACGCCGCGGTCGAGGGCCAGGAAGTCGAGGCGCCCGTCGTGGAGGCCGAGACCGAGACCGAGGCTGTTGCCCCCGAGGCACCTGCGGATGCGACGGCGGAGGCCACGATCGAGGACGTTTCCCAGCCTGAGACCGCCCCGGCCGCCGAGGGCGACGCCCCGGCCGCCGACGCTGAGGCACCCGCCGCCGAGGCCGCGCCTGAGGCACCCGCCGCCGAGTCGAACCTGGCCGAGTCGGGTTCTGAGGGCAATGAGGGCGACGCGGGCGAGGCGCACGAGGGCGAGCGCCCTGATTCACCGGACGACACCGATGAGGCGTCCGGCGACATCGACAGCAGCGAGTCCGAGCAGGGCTAAGCCCCTGTCCGGGCACTTGCACGCACGCCCGGCGGCGCCGCACACACTTCGCAGGGCGTCGTCCTCAGTCGGCCAAATGGCGCTGCCATTCGG
>DATEDJ010000039.1:0-3833 GCA_035281725.1 Solirubrobacterales bacterium | reverse complement strand
CGACCTCTCCCTCACGTCGCCGTGACGTTCCCGGCGCCTTCCTCACGGATCCCGCCGCTCTTCGCCGCTCCCGGCCCCCGCAGGCGCCCCGCACCCTCGCAGGCGCCCCGCACCCTCGCAGTCCACCCGTAACCCGGCCATTTCGCGGCGGCCTCAGCCTGCCAGGGCCGCCGCGAGATGGCCGCGTCCCTTTGCCCGTCCCTTGGCCGTCCGGCCGACGCCCCCCGGAACCACTTAAATCCGCTCGCTAGCTTCCAGCGCCTCGTCCTTCAAATCCTGCCGGACCGCCTCCACCCGCCCGACCTTCGCCGCGTCATACGCCGCGAGCTGCGGGAACGCCACCGCGACGACGCCGACCGAGGCCAGGCACACAAGCCCGCCGGAGACGACCGAGAAGGAGGGCGAGGTGATCGCTGCGACCGTCCCCGACTCGACGTCACCGAGGCGCGGGCCGCCCGCGACGACGAGGCTGAAGACGGAGGAGATGCGGCCGCGCATCCGGTCCGGGGTCAGCACCTGCATCATCGTCGAGCGGCAAACCGCGCTGACCGAGTCGGCGGCGCCGGCGAGGGCGAAGAACACGGCCGCGGGCCAGATGTTGTCGACCAGGCCGGCGGCGGCGATGAAGGCGCCCCAGAGGGCGACGCAGACGAGGACGATGCGGCCGAGGTAGCGGGCGTGGGACATCCAGCCGGTGGTCAGCGCGGCGACGGTCGAGCCCGCCGCGACGGCGGCGTAGAGGAGGCCGGTCCCGGCGGCGCCGGCGTGGTACACGGTCAGCGCCAGGACCGGGAAGAGGGCGCGCGGCATGCCGAAGGTCATCGCGCTGAGGTCGATCACGAACCCGGCGGTGACCGCCGGCAGCTTGCGCAGGTAGGCGAGGCCGGAGCGGATCGAGCGCAGGACCGGCTCATGGGCCGCGACCGCGAGCGGCGGCTGCGCACCCATCATCGCCGCCGCCCCCGCCATCCCGAGGCAGCTGACCGCGTCGACCGCATACGGGGTGGTGAGGCCGAAGAGCGAGATCAGGACGCCGCCGAAGGCGGGGCCGGCCACCATCGTCAGCTGGAAGAGCCCGTAGGTGAGCGAGATCGCCGCCGGCAGGCGCGCTTTGCTGACCGTGTTGGGGACGATCGCCGAGCGCACCACCCGCTCGATCGCCGCCGCCCCCGCCATCGCCGCGGCGAGCACGAAAAGGATCCAGACCGGCGGCGGCCCGGTCGCCGCGGCCGCCGCCAGCGCGGCGGCGATCGCGACCAGGGCGAGCTGGCAGATCAAGAGCAGGCGACGGCGGTCGAAGCGGTCGGCGAGCGCCCCGCCGAAGAGCGAGGCGACGATCAGCGGGCCGAGCTCGGCGGCGCCGATCAACCCGGTGAGGAACGCCGAGCCGGTGATCACGAACACCTGGTACGGGAGCGCCACCAGGGTCGCCTGGGTGCCGAGGCCGGTGATCAGCGAGCCGGCCGTGAGCAGGCGAAAGTCGCGCGACTCGCGCAGGGCCGAGGTGTCGACCGCGATTCGAGAAAGCCACTTCAAGGGGAGCGAACGTAGCGAACGCGACGAGCGGCCTGAGAACCAGCCTCGTTCTAAGATCGGGCTGGTGAAGGCGATCGTCCAGCATGAGCTCGGCGGACCGGAGGTCCTGCGGATCGAGGAGGTCCCGGCCCCGGAGCCGATCCCGACCGAGGTCCAGGTCCGCGTCCGCGCCGTCGGGGTCAACCCGGTCGACTTCAAAACCCGGATGGGCCGGGGGGTGTCGTTCGTCATCGGGCCGCCGCCGTTCACGGTCGGCTGGGACGTCTGCGGCGAGGTCACAGCCGTGGGCGGCGGCGTCACCCGCTTCCAGGTCGGCGACGAAGTCTTCGGCATGCCCTGGTTCCCGCGCGAAGCGGGTGCCTACGCCGAGTTCGTCACCGCGCCGTCCCGCCACTTCGAGCACAAGCCGCACGCGTTCTCGGTCGAGGAGGCCGGGGCGCTGCCGCTGGCCGGGCTGACCGCCTGGCAGGTCGTCGTCGACACGCTCCGCGTGCAGGACGGTGACGACGTGCTGATCCATGGCGCCGCCGGCGGGGTCGGTCACCTCGCCGTGCAGATCGCCGCCGCGCGCGGCGCCAACGTGATCGCGACGGCGCGGGCCGAGCAGGCGGACTTCCTCGCCGAATTGGGCGCCTCGCAGACGCTCGACTACCGCGAGGACGACTTCGACCAGCAGGTCTCCGAACTCGACTCGGTGATCGACTTCACCGGGCTCTACGGCGAGCGCTCGCTGGCGGTGATGCGGCCGGGGGCGACGCTGGTCTCGGTGCCGAGCGGGATCAAGCCGGAGCTGCAGCAACTTGCCGAGGCGGGACACAAGCGGGCGACCGGGATCCTGGTCGAGCCCGACCCGGTCGGCCTCGCCGGCCTCTGCGACCTGATCGAGCGCGGCAAGCTCGAGATCGAGGTCGGCGAAGTCTTCGACCTGGAGCGCGCCGCCGACGCCCATCGCCACGCCGAAGACAGCCACGGCGCGGGCAAGATCGTCCTGCGGGTGCCATGAGCCGCGCCCCCTCCGAGACCGTCGCACTGGTCACCGGTTCGACCGATGGGCTGGGCCGGGCGCTGGCCGGGCGGCTGGCGGCGATGGGGATGACCGTCCACATCCATGGGCGCAACGCCGAGAAGCTGGAGGCGGCGCGGCGGGAGATCGTCGAGGCGACCGGCAACCAACGCGTCCACGCCCACCTCGCCGACTTCGCCAGGCTCGCCGACGTGCGGGCGCTGGCCGACGAGATCGCCGCCCTCGATGCCCTCCACATCCTCGTCAACAACGCCGGGATGGGCTCCGGCTACCCCGACTCGCGCGAGCGCCAGGAGAGTGCCGACGGGATCGAGCTGCGCTTCGCGGTCAACTACCTGGCGGCCTACGTCCTCACCGAGCGCCTCCTCCCCCTCCTGCAGCGCTCCGCCCCGGCGCGGATCGTGATGGTCGCCTCGCGCGGCCAGGCGGCGCTCGACTTCGACGACCCGATGCTGGAGCGCTCCCTCTACGAAGGCCGCCGCGCCTACGCCCAGTCGAAGCTCGCCCAGATCACCTACGCGGTCGACCTGGCCGGCCGCCTCGGCCCCGACGCCGGGGTCACCATCAACGCCCTCCACCCCTCCACCTACATGCCGACGAAGATCGTGCTCGAACAGCACGGCGAATCGATCGACTCCCTGGAGAGCGGCCTCGAGGCGACCCTCCGCCTCGCCTACGACCCCGAGCTCGACGGCGTCAGCGGCCGCTACTTCGACCGCGAAGACGAGGTCCGCGCCAACGACGCCGCCTACGACCCGCTGGTGCAGCGCCAACTGCGCGAGCTGAGCGAGCGCCTCGCGGGCGACACCGTCGACCGATCCTGAAATCTTCGCTGCCGCGATGTGTTGTCTGATGCCGGCGCTTGCCATCTGTGCGAACATACGTTCGTATGGAGATCGCCTGCGTCATCGATCGTCGTCTGGCGGCTCCTGAGCGCCCGGGCCATTCCGGGGGGCTTCGGCCCGGGCGCCGCCCTCTTGATGGTGCGGCGGATGATCCGGTCGCGGCGGCGGAGCTGACCGAGGCGGTGGCGCGGGCGCTGGAGGGCGTCGGCGCCGCGGTCGAGACGGAGCGGGCGGGGGAGGCCTTCTTCGCGGTCGGCGGGCTGCGCGGGCTCTACGGCGGCGAGGTCGCCGGGGTGACGGCGGTGGCGCGACGGGCGGTCGGGGTGCCGGTGCTGATCGGGGTGGCACCGACCCGGACCGCCGCCTGCGCCGCCGCCGGCCGCGGCGAGCTGGTGGTGTCGCGAGGGCGACTGGGGCGCTTCCTCGGT
>DATEDJ010000038.1:0-15791 GCA_035281725.1 Solirubrobacterales bacterium | reverse complement strand
GCCGCCCCGCCCCCGACTCACGGCGCCGCTCCGGCGTCCCGGCATCGATCTCAGTCGCTGCCCGGCGGCGTCTCGAACGCCGCCAGTCCGGTGACGACCGGGATGCCCGCCTCGCCGCCGAGTCGCTCGCGGCTGGCGGCGGCGACCACCATCAGCTCCTGCAGCGCCCGGTCGAGGATCTCGGCGGTCTCCCGCCAGCCCTGCTCGTCGACGGTGATCGGCATCCAGTTCAGGGTGGTGTCCTCCCGGCGGTCGATCGTGTCGGCGTCGATCGCCGCGCCGATCTTGGCGGCGAAGGTGCGCAGCGCTTCGCTGGTCACCCCGGCGCGGACCGAGAGCGGCACCCGGCGCCAGTCCTGGTGGCCGATGAAGGAGCGCGGTCGAGCGGTGAAGAAGTGCTCGATCGTGCCGCGTTTGGGCCGGGTGCTGACCTGTTCGATGCAGTCGACCTCGAGCAGCGCGTTGGCGTGGTAGGAGACGACCCCGAGGCTCTCGTGGAATTCACGCGCCAGTTCGGTGGGGCTTGCCGTCCGTCCCTGCAGTGCTTCGAGGATGCGTACCCGCATCGGGTGGGCGAGTGCCCGGACGAGGTTCTGGTCGATGGTCTCCCGTTCGTGGGAATTGTTCTCCGGTGGCATAGGTCCGCCACTCCAGCGTCCGGCCGACCGCGGCGCAACCCGACTTTTAGAGCCAGATTCTCCCATTGGTGATACGCGTTTTGTGAGCGCCGGCAGAACCGTGTCGATATATACCAGTCCCATGAGTGACTCACACGAAAAGGTGGGAGCTCCCGGCGATCGAGGCGATCGCTGCGCAGATGGCCGCCGTCGCCGCCAAGCACCCTGACGACGACCTGGCCGGCCTCTTTCGCGGCACCACCGACGGTTATGGAGCCCCGCGGCGGGGGTAACTTGTCGCTATGTCAGTCACGACCAAACTCGCCCGTCAGGCGGTCAAGACGACCGCGAAGCGCACTGCCCATGGGGCCGCGGCGAAAGCCGCGCGCCGGCCGTTCCGCTCGATCACCCTGCTGACGATCGGCGCCCTCGCCGGTGCCGTGGTCGGTTGGTTGATCGGACGCTCCGGTAAGGGAGATACTTATCCCGACCCGGTCGCGCAGGCACCCGCCCCGCCGACCGTGGCGGACAACAACAGCAATTCGACCGAGAAAGCCTCGGAGACTGGAGCCGCTTCGTGAACGCAGCGCCGGAGGAGCGCGACGAGGATTTCGTCGAGGAGGAAGAGGCGGAGGCCGCCCGCGAAGCCGCGGGGGTCGGCGGCACCGTTCCTCGCGACACCGACGATCCCGCCGAACAGCCGCTGCTCGAGGGCGGCGAGGGGGAGTCCGAGGGCTTCGAGCTGGCCGAGCGCGACCTCGAGGACATCGCCGCGCACGGCGACGAACACCGCTTCCCGGGCGGCATGTCCCAGCCGGAGGAGCCGCAGGACCTCGACGAGTACGGCGAGCCCGACGAGGCGATACCTGCGGACGAGAACGAGTGATGTGAGATGCCCGGTCGCAGCCTGATCGCGATCGTCACCCCGGCCTTCGGGTCGCGGGAGTCGATCGAGGCGCTGAAGCGCGAGGCTGCGGACGGCGACGGGGCGGAGGTCCGTCTCGTCGCCCCGGCGATCGAGCACAACCCGCTCCACCACACCCTCGGCGATGTCGACCTCCCGCGGGAGGAGGCGCAGAAACGGCTGGAGGAGGCGCTGGCGGCGGCGAAGGCGGGCGGCCTCCCGATTGCCAAGGCGGAGGTCGGCGACCCCGACCCGGTCCAGGCCGCCCAGGACGCGCTGCTGGAGAAGGACGCCGACGAGATCCTGATCTTCTGCCACGCCGACGACGGCAAGGAGTGGTACGAGGGCGGGCTCTGGAAGCACGCCGCGGACGCGCTCGAGCCGCCGCTGAAACTGGTCGTCGTCGACGGCGGCCCGGACTCCAAGGAACACGTGGTCGACACCGAGACCGCGGCGCGCGGCTACGCCAAGACCGAGCACGAAGTCGGCGCGGCCTACCTGCCTGGGCTGACCCGCGGCGAGCTCGCCGCGATGACCTTCGGCATCGTCGGCACGATCGTCGTCGTCATCCTCGCCGCCGTCGCCGCGGCCGGCGGCACCGCGACCGGCTGGCGCGCCGTCGCGATCGGCATCGCGATCGCCGTCGCCCTGGTCAACATGGCCGACGTGGTGGGCACGCTGCTGATGGAGAGCGTCCGCTACCGCGGCGGCTTCGCCAAGCTCTTCCGCGATATCTCGATGATCGCCACCCCGATTGCGATCGTGGTCAACGCCCTGATCGTGATCCTCGCCTAGGAGGCTAGTCGGGTAGCGGGGTCGCGCCCGCCGTCTCGTGTTCGGCGGTCTCGTGGAGGCGCAGCGCCTCCAGCACCTCCTCGGCCAGCTGTGAGCCGTCCTCGGAGCGCAGCGGCGTCGCGTCGATGCGGACGATGACGCTGTCCGGCTCGATCTCCTCGAGCGCGACGCTGGGCCGGTAGCGGGTCGGCACGGTGATCGTGCGCAGCAGTTGCTGCTCGATCTCGCGCGGGCTGACGTGGCGCGGGAGGCGGACCTTGACGTCGACTTTCTCCGGCTCCCGCAGCGGCACCACCGCCAGCATCAGCAGCACGTTGTTGGGGATCTGCAGCCGGTCGGCCCCCTGGCTGAGCGTGGTGTAGAAGAGGCCGAGCGAGGTCACCGTCCCCTCCAACGAGCCGGCCAGGGCGCCGCCGACGAGGCGCACCCGTTCGCCGACCCGGAAGGGCCGCGTGGTCTGCAGGACGACGCCGGCGAAGATCGCCCCGAGGCTCTGCTGGGCGGCGAGCCCGAGCAGCACCGCGGTGAAGGCACCGCCGACGGCGAGGGTGGAGGCCTGGACGCCGGCGATCCGCAGGGCGACCACCACCACGGTGAGCATCGCCAGGAGGCGGAAGACGAAGCCCACGGTCCCCGCCGTCGCCGGGTCGAGCCGGCGGTAGAGCCGCGGCGAGAGCGAGCGGGAGAACCAGTGGACCGCGGCGGCGCCGACCAGGACGAGGACGATCACCGTGCCGACCCGGAACCATTCGCCATAGCCGGGGGCGATCTGGCGCCGGTGCGAGTAGACGACCAAGGTCCCGATCAGGACGAGGATCGCGAGGACGAAGCCGACGATCGAGCGCTTGGAGACGCCCTGCGTCTTGATCTCCTCGCCCAGCCCGAGCGAGGTCCAGGCGTGGGTGCGCGTCTCGAACAGCTCGCGTGGCATTCGTGGTCGGCGTGGGGCGGGCATCAAGGCCCGCTACCCGACGAGGTGCGTGTCAATCGCGCGGGCGCGGCCGTGTGACGAGGCTCACCCGCGCAGCGCGGCGGCGGCTTCGTCGAGCGTCTCGAAGACGCGCAGGGAGTGCTCCAGGCCGGTCACCTCGAGCACCCGCCGGACCTGTTCGTTCTGGCAGCAGAGGACCAGCCCGCCTTTGCCGCCGTTGCCGGCAGCGGCGTCGACCCGCTGCCAGGCGCGGACGATCAGGGCGATCCCGGTGGAGTCGATGAACTGACAGCCGCTCAGATCGATCAGCACCGCGGCGTCGGCGGCCTCGGTCGCCTCCTCGAGCGGCCCTTCGAGCTGCAGCGCCGTCGAGAGGTCGAGCTCCCCCTGCACCTCCAGAAGTCGGACGCCGCCCTCCAGTTCGGAGGCGGATGCTTGAAACGGCGCTGGACCCACTGGGCGCGATGCTAGCGCAGGCGGCAGTCGTGCGGTGTCGTCAGTTTGCCTGGGGTACGTCTGGGTATCAGGGCGAACGTCAGGCCGGTAGCGTTCGCCCGGTACGTGGCCACCCGGACGCGGCACTGAGCGGCATCATCGCCAGGGACCGAAATTTGAGCACCACCAACGTCGATTCAGCAGGGATCCAGATGTCGCTTCCCGCGAAGGCGGAGAACGTGGCGGTGGTCCGGCACGCGATCGCCGGGCTGGCGGAGCGGATCGGCATGGACGAACCGGTGATCGCCGACCTGAAGACGGTGGTCACCGAGGCTTGCATGAACGCCGTCGTCCACGCCTACCCGGGGGACGAGATCGGCCTGCTGGAAATCGAGGCGGTCCCCGATCTGGACGGTCTGACGGTGGCGGTGCGGGACTTCGGTGGCGGGATCAGCCCGCGGCCCGGCGTCGACCGGCCCAGCCTGCGGATCGGCCTGGCGCTGATCGCGGCGCTCTCCTCCAGCTTCGAGATCCGCGGCGGGATCGAGCAGGGGACCGAAATCCGGATGCACCTGCCGCTGCGCTCGCGGCCGGTCCCGGCGGAGGGTGATGGGGCGCGGCCCGCCGCGCCGGCGGTCCCCGACGCGACCGAGATCCAGGTCGGCGCCGCCGAGCTGCTCGGCCCGGTGCTGAGCCGGGCGCTGACCGCGCTCGCCGCCCGCCAGGAGATCACGATCGACCGGATCTCCGACGCGATGCTGCTCGCCGACGCACTCTCGGCGGCGGCGCCGCGCCGCTTCGCCGACGGCCAGGTGAAGCTCAGCATCGCCGACCGGCCCGAGGGGGTCGAGCTGAGGATCGGCCCGATGGGTCCCGGCGCCGCCGACGGGCTGCGCTCGAGCCTGGCGCTGCCCGACGTCGGCGGCTCGCTGGAAACGCTGGCCGACGAGGTGCGCATCGAGGCCGACGATGGCGGCGAGTACCTCGTCGTCGCCATCGCCGCCACGGCGGGCTAGCCCGCCCGCGAGTGCGTTCGCACTTATCCCCGCTATCCGGGGATTACTGCGAATGCCACCGGGTGCGTTCGCACTTAACCGCGGTATCCGCGGTTTACTGCGAACTCGTCTCGTCCTGCTCGTCGACCTGCTCGCGGATCCGCTCCAGCGTGCGGCGGAGGATGCGCGAGACGTGCATCTGGGAGTGGCCGATCTGGTCGGCGATCTGCGACTGGGTCATGTCCTCGACGAAGCGGAGGCGGAGGATCAGCCGCTCGCGCTCGTCGAGCTGCGGCAGCACCCCCTCGAGCGCCAGTTTGTCGTCGATGAGTTCGTAGCCTTCGTCCTCGTCGCCGACCCACTCGGAGGCGGGCGATTCGTCGTCTTCGCCGCCCACCGGACGGTCGAGCGAGAGCGGCCGGCGGTTGTGGTTGGCCTCCAGCACCTCCAGCACCTCGGCCGGTTCGATCCGCAGTTTTGTCGCGATCTCCGGGACCGAGGGCGAGCGCTGCAGCTCGACCGTCAGCGAGGCGGTCGCTTTCTCCACCTCGGCCATCCGGTCGTGGAGGCCGCGCGGTACCCGCACGGTCCAGACCCGGTCGCGGAAGTGGCGCTTCAGTTCGCCGAGGATGGTGGGGGAGGCGAAGGCGGCGAAGGGGGTGCCGCGGGCGGGGTCAAAGCGGTCGACTGCGTTGACCAGGCCGAGGTTCGCGACCTGCAGCAGGTCGTCGAAGGACTCGCTCGCGCCGCGGTAGCGCAGCGCCAGGTTTTTGGCGAAGGGAAGGTAGCGGCGGACCAGCTCCTCGCGGGCGGCCGGGTCGCGCTGGTCGCGCAGCCGGCGCCAGAGCTGCGCCTCGGCGAGGAGGCCCTCGCCGGGCCCGCTCGGCGCGCCCTCGGGCACCTGATCTGGAGCCTGACCTGAAACCTGATCTCTCTCTTCGCCGTTCGCGGCCATGGGGCCATCAGCTATACCCGATCCGACTTCGGTGCCGTTCCCGCGGCGGCGGTCCGGGTTCGTCAACCCAAGCGTGCGGGTAGCCTGGCGCCGATGAGGAAGTCCCTGCACCTGGGCGTGCTCGGCGCGGTGCTCGCCGCCTGCGCGGTCCTGCTCGCGGCCCCCGCGACCGCCACGGCTCGGTGGCACCCGGCCCCGACCACGAACGCCTGGCAGTGGGAGCTGCAGGGCAAGTTCGAACTCACCCCGGGCGCCTCGGTCTACGAGATCGACGGCTTCGAATATCCCGCCGCCGACGTGCAGGCGATCCACGGCCAGGGGGCGAAGGCGATCTGTTATCTCGATGTCGGCAGCTGGGAGGAATACCGGCCGGACAAGAACGAGTTCCCGAAATCGGTGCTGGGCAGGCGCTACGAAGGGTTCCCGAACGAGCGCTGGCTCGACATCGCCCACTACAAGAAGTTCGCCCCGATCATCGAGAGGCGGATCGCGATGTGTGCGCGCAAGGGCTTCGACGCGGTCGAGCCGGACAACATCAACGGCTGGGAAAACAAGACCGGCTTCCCGCTCACCGGCGCCGAGCAGCTCCGCTACAACCGCTGGATCGCCCGCCAGGTCCACAAGCGGGGGATGGCGGTGGCGCTGAAGAACGACGCGCGCCAGGTCCGCCAGCTGGTCGGCAGCTTCGACTTCGCGGTGGTCGAGGAGTGCTTCCAGTACGAAGAATGCGACCTCTTCAAGCCCTTCGTCGAGGCGGGCAAGGCGGTCTTCGAGGCCGAGTACGAACTGCCGACCTCGAAGTTCTGCGGCGCCGCGGAAGCGCTCGACTTCGCCTCGATCCGCAAGGGCCTCGAACTGTTCGCGCAGCCGTGGGAACCGTGCGATCCGCTGCCTGGGGCGACTGGGTAGTCTCTCGGCCGATGGAAGGAGTGAGACGATGAACCATCTGCTGCGCGGACACGCGCCGCTCACCGACTCGAACTGGAAGCTGCTCGACGAGGAGGCGGTAGCGCGCCTCGAGGGGCCGCTGGCGGCGCGCCGGCTGGTCGATTTCGTCGGCCCGAAGGGCTGGGAGCACTCTGCCACCAACCTGGGCCGGACCGAGGCGATCGGGGGCACCGAGGAGGGCGTCAGCGCCTGGCGCCGGCGGGTCCTGCCGCTGATCGAGCTGCGGGTCGACTTCACCGTCTCGCGGGCGGAGATGCGCGACGACGACCGCGGCGCCGTCGACGTCGACCTGGAGTCGCTCGACCACGCCGCCCACCAGATCGCGATCGCCGAGAACGGCGCCGTCTTCAACGGCTGGGCGAAAGCCGGGATCACCGGGGTGATCGAGGCATCGCCGTTCGAACCGGAGCCGCTCGGGCCGCAGGCCGACGGCTACCCGCGCTCGGTGGCGCGGGCGGTCGAGGCGCTGCGCGCGGCGGGTGTCGAGGGCCCCTACGGGTTGGCACTCGGTCCCGACGAGTACATCAAGGCGATCGAGACCGCCGAGCACGGCGGATACCTGCTCTTCGACCACCTGAAGAAGATCCTCGACGGGCCGATCGTCTGGGCGCCCGGGCTCTCCGGCGCGGTGGCGATGAGCCTGCGCGGCGGCGACTTCCTGCTCGAATCGGGCCAGGACCTCTCGATCGGCTACGACCACCACGACGCCGACGAGGTGCACCTCTACCTGGAGGAGAGCTTCTCCTTCGTGGTCGCGACCCCGGAGGCCGCGGCGCCGCTCACCCCGTAGCGCGAGCGGCGCCGTCCCTTACTTCGGGTCGGGCGAGCGGAAGTGGAGCATCTCGACCTTCGAGAGCATCCCTTCCTCGTCGGACTTGGTGAGGCGCTCCGATGACTCGCTCTGGATCTCGAAGACGCGGTCGAGCGTCTCCGCGAGGAGCTTCGACACTTCGTCCCACCCCTGCTTGTCGACGACCAACGGGGTGCGGCTCAGGTGCCGGTCCTCTTTCTCGTCCATGGTGCCGCTCTTGACCGCCTCCTCGATGTCGTCGAACATCGATTTGAGCATCGCTCCGGAGAGCCCGGGGCGGAGGCTCTGGGGCATCCGCGACCATTCGCTGTCGCTGAGGAACTGGCGGCGGGTCGCACGGTAGAAGTGCTCCGTGGCACCCCGTCGTTGCTTCGTGTCGACGAGCTCGATGCAGTCGTATTTCTCGAGCACGCGGACGTGGTAGGCGACCAGGTTGAGGCTCTGATCGAGCTCTTGGGCCAGCAGATTGGGGCTGGCGACGCGCTCGTTCAGAATGATCAGGATTTGTACGCGCAGTGGGTGGGCGAAGGCTTTGGCGACGATCTGTTCGACGCCGTCCTTCTTCTTCGTTTTCGGCAAGGGGGCTTCCTTCGGTCGTTGGCAAGGGGTGGCACGCCGATTACGAGACCTTAACCAGTATGGGTCAAGAAATCCAGAATTGATCCTAAAACCTCGTTTATTTGTGCGGTTTTACCGGTTTCAACTTGATTGCTGTAAACGCATGGAGTAAAAGGTTTTTTTCCGCCATGGTTAGGGCGGACAGGGAAAAGCAGTTCCGAGAGCAGTTATGAGATGGAGGTGGCGATAGTGCGGATGGGCACTTCGCAGTGGCGGATGGCACCCGCTGCGATCACGAAGGGATCCTGATCAGGGATACGGGACGGCGGTCGTCATGGCAGGCTTGAGCGGTGGCACCTTGGAAGCTGCCGCTGCTCGTCCTCGCGATCGCCGTCCCGATCGTCGCCGGCACGCTGCTCGGCGGCCCTGGGACCGGTCTGGCCCTGGCCGCCCTGGTGGCGGTGGCGATCGTCTATTGGGCCGTGCAGATGCGCCCCCGCGGGGGCATCGGCGAGGCCCCGGACACGCAGGTCCGCCGCCGGCTCCTGGTGGTGGTGAGCCGGCCGGTCGAGGACGAGGCGACGACGACGGCGATCGCCGTCGAGGCGGGCATCGACGGCACCCGTGACCTGGCCGAGGTGATGGTCCTGGCGCCGCTGCGGATCGGCTTCCTCGACCGCTGGGCCTCGGACCTCGAGCCGGCCCAGGAGGAGGCGCAGAAGTCCCTGGTGATCTCGGTCGCCTCCCTGGCCCGGGTGGGGGTGGTGGCGGAGGCACGGGTCGGCGACGAGGACATCGTGCAGGCGGTCGAAGACCAGGTCGGCAGCTACGCCGCGACCGAGGTGATTCTGGTCACCGCTCCCGACGACGAGGACCCCGACGCCGCCCACGCGGCGGCCGAGCTGACCGGGCGGCTGCGCACCGAGTTCCGGCGGCTGGTGGTCGCGGGGCCTGCCGGCGACGGCGACGCTGGGCCGGGCGGTGAGGGATAGCGCTCCTCTGGGCTGGCGCGCACGGCGGGGGTTCGGGGCGCGAGTTCGCACTTAGCCGCGAATAGCGCGGATAACTGCGAACTCATTGGGCCGGGACGGCGCGGTTCTCGGCCCGGTCGATCAGGGACGGCGGGCCCGGGCGTCTCGGAGGCGACCCGGGCAGGCTGAGGCCGCCTCCGAGACGCCCGGGACGGGAGGCCTGCGGGGGAGGACCGGAGCGCATCGCAGTCTCGTGAGGAAGGCGCCGGGATGTGCACCCTGACCGACCAGTCAAGAAGACGTGTGTGGAGTTTTGGTCCCTGAGGACCCAAAACTAAACACACATCTTCTTGAACAGTGCGACCCACCCACCTTCGTCACGAACCTCTCCCGAGACCCGCACGGGGCCCCGCACCCTCGCCTCTCCCCGCAGACCCGGCCATCTCGGCGGCCGCCTCAGCCTGCCCGGGCCGCCGCCGAGATGGCCGGGTCCCTTTCGCGTCCCTTCTCCCGCCGCCGCAGCGCCGCCCGGGATCGACCCTCTAAGAGCCGAGCAGTTCCCCGAAGTGCATCGCGGCGCGCGTCGGCGTGATCAGGCCGTCGTCGGTGCGGTGCAGGAGGCCGGCGCCGGTCAGTTCGCGGATCGCCCGCTCGACCGCGTCGCGGGCGGCGAAGCCGGCGTCCTCGCCGGCCAGGTCACGGACGAGCTCGTCGGCGGTCATCCGGGTGGGGTGGAGGTCGAGCACCCGCTGGATCAGCGCCGATTCGACCCGGACGTCCTCGCCCGCGTTGGTCAGGTTGTCTCCTTCGCCCGCCATCGTCATCAGCCTAAGCCGCGGGCTCCCCGTCTTCTCCCCCCACATTGGGGTCGTCTTCCTCGCTTAGTCCGAGGACCGTGAGTGCCCAGGGCTCCTCGATCGCGGTCGAGTAGAAGTGCTGCATCGACCCGCGCACCGGCGCGGTGTCGACCAGGGTGACGGCTCCGCAGTCGGCGAGCACGCGGACGTGGTAGCTGACGTTGGAGAGCGGCTCGCGCAGTTCATCGGAGATCTGGCGCGGGCTGATCGAGTCCTGTGCAGCCATCGCGCGGAGGATCTGCCGACGCAGCGGATGCCGCAGCGCGATCAGCAGTTCGTTGTCGTCGGTGTGGTCCTCCCCGGCCATCGGGGCGGCAGCATAGAGCAATTGAAATGTTTTGTCTGCAAACCCGAGCGTCCTCGCCGGGTCTCCATCAAGGCTTAAAGTTTTTGTCACAGTTCCGCGGGGAATGTTCTGAATTGCAGGCATTTCCGTGTGTTTCAACGTCCGGGTTAGCGTCACTAATCACCGTTTCGTGAGGAAAGACCGGACGGTCTACAGGCAGTATGGCGCAGACAAACAGTTGCGCACATTTTTCGGGCCTGATATGGGCATCGGGGTCAAGATCGGCGTTCGCACTTTTCACCGCTATCCGGGGATTACTGCGAACGCACGGGGGCGGGGCTAGCCTGGTACCGGTGAGGATTCGGGTGGCGGCGGAAGGTGACGCGGCGGCGGTGACGGCGCTCTGGACCGAGGCGTACGCCGACGCCGGCCCGGAAGGGCGGCGCGAGTCCTACGCACTGCAGGAGTACTTCGCGGTGGCGGCGGGCGCCACGTTGAGCGTCGCCGAGGACGAGGGCGGCGAGCTGGTCGCCGTGGTCGCGCTCTTCCCGCCCGGGGCTCCGGGCCGCTCGGTCGCCGGAACGGGGGAGGCGGAACTGGCGCGGCTGGCGGTCGCCGAGGGGGCGCGGCGGCGAGGGATCGGCCGCAAGTTGGTCGAGCGTTGCGCGGCCGAGGCGCGGGCGTTCGGCGCCGAGGCGATCGTGCTCTGGAGCCGTCCCTACCAGACCGACGCCCACCACCTGTACGAGTCGCTCGGTTACCGCCGGACGCCAGAGCGCGACGGCGAGGACCGCGACGGGCTTCGCCGGGTCTTCCGCCTGGACCTTTGACCGAAAGCTCACCGCGACGCCGGAGCGGCGGCTAGGCTGCCCGCCGTGATCATCTCGACCATGAATGACCTTCCGGGTTACGAGATCGAAGAGGTCCTCGGCGAGGTCTTCGGCCTCACCGTCCGTTCGCGCAACGTCGGCTCTCAGATCGGCGCCTCGCTCAAGTCGCTCGCCGGTGGCGAGCTCAAGGGCATGACGAAGATGCTGAAAGAAGGCCGCGAGCACGCGACGGAACGGCTGGTCGAGGAGGTCGAAGCGAAAGGCGGCAACGCGATCATCGCCTTCCGTTACGACACCTCCGAGCTCGGCACCACCTGGACCGAGGTCTGCGCTTACGGCACCGCTGTGCGCGCCCGCCAGCTCTAGCCCAAAAGGCCGCTTCCCCCGGCTCTTACAATCGGGCGATGCCCGAGCCTGCACCTGAGCCCACTTACACGCTTTACCGGCGTGGCATGGAGCTGCTCGAGGACGGCGATTTCGAACACGCCGCCGAGCCGCTCGCCGAGGCCGCCCGCCGCGAACCGGAGAAGACCTCGGTGCGCGAGGCGCTCGGCCGCGCCTACTTCCGCGCCGGCCGCTTCCGGCTCGCCGCGGTCGAGTTCGACGCGGTGGTCGAAAGCCACCCGGTCAACGATTACGCGCACTTCTGCCTCGGTCGCGCGCTGAGCCTGACCGGCGACAAACGCGGCGCTCGCCACCACCTCGCGCTGGCCTCGAACCTGCGGCCCGACCGCCGCGACTACCGCTTCTACCGCCGCCTGCTCGACGCCTGACCGCCGGCGGTGCGTTCGCACTTCTGGCCGCTATGCGGTGATTACTGCGAACTCATCGCAGGCCCCCCGGGTGAGTTCGCACTTATCTGCGCTATCCGCGGATTTCTGCGAACGCATCAGAGGCCGGCGATGATCCGGCCGACGGTCGCAGCGGAGAAGTAGGGGCCGAAGGTGAGCGTCTTCTCGTCGGTGCGCAGGTAGGTGGTGATGCCGTCGATCTCCTGGCCGCCGTCGATCAGCCAGCCACCGCCGCTCGCGCCGGGCGCCCAGCGGCAGCGGATGCCGACCGTGGGCGGCCCGGGGAGGGTGATCGTGGCCGGATCCTGGCCGGCGTAGCCGGAGATGCAGTCGCGCATCCGTTCGGTGCCGCCGGGGTAGCCGAAGGATTCGAAGCTCTGCTTGTGGCCGAGGTCGGTGACGATGCGGGCGGCGCCGCCGAGCGCGTCCTCGAGCCCGACGCCTTCGGCGTTGGGGGCGACGAGGAAGGCGCCGAGGTCGAAGTCGGGGTTGCCTTCGCGGGTCCAGTCGGGGAGGGCGCGGGGCCGGCCGGAGAGGACGAAGGTCCCGTACGGCGCGGCGCCGAGGTTGTAGCCGGGGACGAACTCGAGGTAGCTCGACCAGGTGCCGGGGCGGCCGTGTTCCGGGCCGGTGTTGACACAGTGGCCGGCGGTGAGGACGAGGCTGCGGGTCGGCGAGTCGATCGCGGTCGCCGAGCAGGATCCTTCTTTGCCGTCCTGGACGACGAAAAGGCGCCCGTTCCAGGCGTAGGGCGCCACTTCCGGCGTTTCGACCACGTCGTAGCTGGCGCGGGCGACGCGCGGGACCGTGCCGAGGTGGACGTCGGCGCGCCCATGCCGGCCGACCCACATTTCAAGCGGCCGTGCCGCCGCCATCCGCTGCGGCGTCCAGAACGCTTCGACCTGGCGCGGGGTGGGGGAGGACGGCCACGCCGCCGTGGCCTGCCGGGCCCCGGCGATCAGCGGGACGACGAACGCGAGCATCAGGACGGCGAGCGCGAGCGGAATGGCGCGCCGTCGCGCGGGTCGCCGTTGCGTGGCGATGAGGTGGCCGGGCATCGACGGCACGTTAGCCGCGCCGGATGAGGCTCGGCCGGGTGGCGGTCTTGGCGCTTAGGCGACGAGTGGGGTCACGCAGCGGTAGTGATGCAGATGCCCTGGCGTTTGGATGATGAAACGGCCTTCGGCCGTGCGGAGGTAGACCTCATAGGTCGCTTCGTCGAGGAACCAAATCTGGTTCAACCATTCTCCGTCGACGGCAAGTTCGACACCGGGCTGCCCCGCGAACACGCCTAGTGCCAGGCCGTCTGGCAATTCACCCCCCGCCGCCGCGCAAGCCGCCGCCGCTTCTGGCGCGGTCACTGCGGCCTCACTCGGCTTCAGGTCCCAGCATGCGCCCGCGAATTGGCGGGTCGCTCCCCGGCATCCCACGGACCGGCCGTTGATCGTGGTCGCATCGGCGGCGTGCTCGGCGGCGGTCGCGGTCTGGGCGCGGCGGGCGGTGTCAGCGGAGTCGGCGTGGTCGGCGCTCGGGACCGGGCCGAGCGAGGCGACGTCGATCTGCTTCGCCTTCACCGAGCGGGGCGCCAGGCGGCTGCCGGGGATCGTCCCCGGCTGGAGCCGGTTGCCGGGCAGCGAGCCGATCTTCAGGCGGTTGCCGGGCAGAGATTTCACCCGGATCGTGCGGCCGTCGATCTTGGTCGCCGCGAGCACGGTGCCGCCGAGCGCGACGAAGAGGGCGAGGCACGCGATCACCAGGGCGGGCGAGGGTCGAGGCGGGCGCCGGCGCTTCATCTGCAACCTCCATCGGACGAGGACTGTCAAGTGCTCAGGGATGGTCTGGGCGGCGGCAGCCTAATAGACTCGCTGCCACATACGGTCGGTGGTCAAGGGAAGTCCGGTGCGAATCCGGCGTGGTCCCGCCACTGTGACCGGGTCGAGGAGGTCGCGGACGCCACTTACAGGCGTCGGCCACTGGGGGCGCCATCGTCCCCGGGAAGGCGCGGCCCACCCCAGCCCCGGAAGCCAGGAGACCTGTCCCCGGCCAGCCAAGACGACCCTCGAGGAAAGGGTGGCTCATATGCCAAGACCGATGCAACTCCGTATTGCCAGCGCGTGCGTGCTGGTCCTCTGCCTGACGGCGGCTTTCGCCACGAATGCTTCCGCCAAGAACGTCACCGCCACGTTGCGGGTGGTCGGGGCGGGCAAAATGGTGCTCTCCGAAGGAGAACTGAAGAGCTCCGACATCTCCGTCAAGACCAGCAAGCAGGCCACCTGCTTCGGCTCCGGGACCGGCGGCAGCGGCAAGTCCGTGTCGCTGATGGGGAACTCGGCATTGGGGCTGCTGGCCAACGGCGCCAAGGCGATCAGCACCTTGTCGCCGCTGTCGATCACCGACCACTTCAGCTTCGGCCTCGGGCTCTGCGGGGTCGGCCAGGCAAAGGCCAAGGGCAAATCGTCCTGGTACGTGAAGATCAACCACAAAGGGACGACGGTGAGCGCCAGCAAGGCGAAGATCAAGTCGGGCGACGAAGTCCTCTTCGACCTCGCGCCGGGCTACCCGTACCCGGAAGAGCTGGTCGTGGTGGCGCCGGAAGAAGCGACCGCCGGAGTGCCGTTCACGGTCCACGTCTACGCCTACAACGAAAAGGGCAAGCGCAAGCCGGTGAAGGGCGCGGCGGTGACCGGGGCGATCGGCCCGACCGATTCGAAGGGCGCCGTCTCGATCACGCTGACCAAGCCGACGGCGCTGGTCGCCGGGCTCGGCGAAGACATCCCGTCGGCGGCGGTTCCGGTGTGCCTCGCCGGGCAGTGCCCCGCCGGTAGCTGAGCGTGGGTCGCCGCGGTTCGGCGGTCGCGAGCGCGCTGCTCCTTCTGGGAGCGGCGCTCGTGGCCGCCGGCTGCGGGCTCGGCCCCGGCTCCGACGTCGGCACCGTCGACCTGACCGTGACGCGCGAATTCGGCGCGGTGAAGATGTCGCAAGCGTCAGGAGAAGCGAACGAATCCGACACGGTGATGCGCTTCCTCGAAGGTCAGGACGAAATCGAGACGCGCTACGGCGGCGGCTACGTGAAGTCGATCGACGGCGTGTCGGAAGACGAACGGAACGGTCATCCCTACGACTGGTTCTTCTACGTGAACGGGCTCGAGTCGCCGATCGGGGCGGCCGAGGTGTCGCTCCACGGCGGCGAGAAGATCTGGTGGGACATCCACGACTGGTCGGCGAGCGAGCACGTGCCGGCGGTGGTGGGGTCCTGGCCGGCGCCGTTCACGACGGGCTGGGAAGGGCACGAGCCGGTGGTGGTGGTCGAATGCGAGGGCGGCGGTGCGGCCTGTGGGACGGTGACCAAGGCGCTCGAAGACGAAGGCGTGACGATCGCCAAGGGGTCGCCGAAGGGCGCGATCCGGGTGCTGGTCGGGCCGTGGGCGCGGCTCCGCTCCGATCCCGCCGCCTCGTTGCTGGAGGACGGTCCCGCGGAAAGCGGGATCTACGCGGACTTCGAAGGGTCGGGGAGCTCCTCGCGGCTGGTCGGGCTTGACGAAAACGGCAAGAAGGCGCGCTCCTTCGGCGCGGAAGCCGGCCTGGTCGCCGCGACGCGGCACTACGAAGGGCCGCCGGTCTGGCTGGTCACCGGCGGGTCGGGCGCGGGCGTGCGGGCGGCGGCGGAAGCGCTTGACAGCGCCGATCTGCGCGACCATTACTCGGTGGTGAGCGAAGCGGGGGCGGTGACGCCGCTGCCGCTCCGCTCGGGGTCTTAGATGAGATCGCCGTTCGCCTACATCCCCCGGCGTGGGCCGCTCCAGTCGGCGCGGCCGGGCGCGGCCGTGGCCTACCTCGGCTCGCTGGTGGTGGTCGCCTTCCTCTACTCGAACCCGCTGGTCCTGCTGGCGGCGGGCGCGGCAGCGTGCCTGGCCGGGCGGCTGGCGGGGGCGCGGGCGGCGGTCCGCACGGCGCTGCGGATGGGGCTCGGCCTGGCGCTGCTGATCGTCGTCGTCAACGCGCTGGTCGTCGACCGTGGCGAGACGGTGCTGGCGCGGCTCGGCCACCTGCCGATCCTTGGCCAGGTCGACATCACCCTGGAGGCGATCGCCGCGGGCGTCTCGATCG